>NZ_JBIJDC010000173.1:0-5081 GCF_044344315.1 Zoogloea sp.
TGGGCGGCTACCAGAGCATTGACGATCTGGTGGCTCCGGGCGGGCGCATGCGCCGCCAGCGGGACCTGGCCTACGAGCTGATCAACGCCATTCCCGGTGTCAGCTGCGTCAAGCCCAAGGCCACCTTGTACATGTTCCCGCGGCTTGACCCCAGGATCTATCCCATTGAGGACGACCAGCAGTTCATCGCCGAACTCCTCGAGGAGGAGCGGGTGCTGCTGGTGCAGGGCACCGGCTTCAACTGGCCCAGCCCCGATCACTTCCGTCTGGTCTTCCTGCCCCACGAGGATGACCTGCGCGACGCCATCGGCCGGGTTGCCCGCTTCCTCGAAAACTACCGGAAGCGTCACGGCACCTGAAACCTGCTTTTACGGGCGCGACCACCGTCGCGCCCTTTCCATTTTCAACACAGACCCATTCACATCCTCACTCCCCAAAAGACCATGAAACCCATCAATGTTGGCCTCCTGGGCATCGGCACCGTCGGCGGTGGCACCTTTACCGTTCTCAAGCGTAACGAAGAAGAAATCACCCGCCGTGCCGGCCGGCCGATCCGCATCACCGCGGTGGCCGACAAGAACCTGGAACTGGCGAAGAGCGTTACCGGCAGCGGCGTGCGCCTTACCGACGACGCCTTCTCGGTGGTGACCGACCCCGAGATCGACATCGTCGTTGAGCTGATCGGTGGCTACGGTGTGGCCAAGGAGCTGGTGCTGAAGGCCATCGAGAACGGCAAGCACGTGGTGACGGCCAACAAGGCCCTGCTCGCCGTGCATGGCAACGAGATCTTCGCCGCGGCCCAGAAGAAGGGCGTGATGGTGGCTTTCGAGGCCGCCGTGGCCGGTGGCATCCCCATCATCAAGGCGCTGCGTGAAGGCCTGTCGGCCAACCGCATCCAGTGGATCGCCGGCATCATCAACGGCACCACCAACTTCATCCTGTCCGAGATGCGCGACAAGGGCCTGCCCTTTGCCGACGTGCTCAAGGAAGCCCAGCGCCTCGGCTACGCCGAAGCCGACCCGACCTTCGACATTGAAGGCGTGGACGCCGCCCACAAGGCCACCCTGATGGCCTCCATCGCCTTTGGTGTGCCGGTGCAGTTCGACAAGGCCTACGTGGAAGGCATCACCAAGCTCGAAGCCGCCGACATCAAGTACGCCGAACAACTGGGCTACCGCATCAAGCTGCTGGGCATCGCCCGGCGCCGCCCGCAGGGTATCGAGCTGCGTGTGCACCCCACCCTGATCCCCGAGAAGCGTCTGATCGCCAACGTGGAAGGCGCCATGAACGCCGTGCTGGTGCAGGGCGACGCCGTGGGTGCCACCCTCTACTACGGCAAGGGTGCCGGCGCCGAGCCGACCGCCTCCGCGGTGATCGCCGACCTGGTGGATGTGACCCGTCTGCACACCGCCGATCCGGAACACCGCGTGCCCCACCTGGCCTTCCAGCCCGACCAGATCACCGACGTGCCGGTGCTGCCCATCGAAGAGGTGGAGACCAGCTACTACCTGCGCCTGCGCGTGCTCGACAAGCCGGGCGTGCTGGCCGACGTCACCCGCATCCTGGCCGACCAGTCCATCTCCATCGACGCCATGCTGCAGCGTGAGCCGGAAGAGGGTGAGTCCCAGACCGACATCATCATCCTGACCCACCTGACCATCGAAAAGAACGTGGACACCGCCATCGCCAAGATCGAGAGCCTTGACTCGGTGACCAGCCAGGTGATCCGCCTGCGCCTGGAAAACCTGTAATCCCCGGGTTTCCGGCGTTTGCCAAAGCCGCCTTCGGGCGGCTTTTTTGTTGCCTTCGCGGTGGGCCAAAACCCGATCCAGATCAAGGAACGGGGCAGCGCGAGGCGGCACACTGACGATACCCGACAAATTCAGTCGGACTTTACCGAGCCCCAGGAGCCCCTCATGCAAACCATTCACGTCTGCAACCACATCACCCCCGAAGCCATCTACCCCTTCGATGCCCGGGGCATTGCCAAGCGCTTCCGCCATGCGGCCATCTTCGGCGCCCTGGATGCCCTGGTGCCGGGCGAGGTGATGCAGTTCTGCAACGACCACGACCCGCTGCCGCTGCTGGGCCAGTTGCAGCAGCGTTATGGCGACAAGCTCACCATCACCTATCGCCAGCGCGAGCCGGGCGCCATCGTCATCGACTTTGCTCGCGTCGGCTGAACCGACTTAGAGGCGGTCGTTGCGCACGTAGGCCAGCGCCTCGTGCCGCAAGAGCACGGCAGTGAGGTGGGGGCGGCTGATCACACCGGTCAGCCGCCCTCTTTCGTCCACTACCGGCAGCAGGGCCTGGCCCTCACCGGCCAGGATGTCGGCGGCGACGCCGATGCCTTCGTGCTGGCCGACGCTGCACAGGCCGTGCCTGGCGGTGAGCATGATCTGTCCGACGACTTCAGGCTTGTCCGCATGGAGGCCGGGCGTGGGGCGCAGCAGGCGGCGGACGTTTTCGCCGATGCGTGGCCCCTCGTCCGGCGCCACATGGCGCAGAAAGTCCTCCAGGCTCAGCAGGCCCTCCAGCCGCCCTGCCCGGTCCACGACGGGCAGGGCGTTTGCCGCGTGGCGTCGCAGGGTTCGCCAGGCCTCGTTCAGGTCGGTGGCGAAGTCGAGGGTAGCGGGTGGTGGCGTCATGATCTCGGCGCAGCGAAGCAGGACGTGTCGATTGAAGGCGTGGCGGGCGGCGCGGCTGAACACCTGGGTCAGGTCGTCTTCACTCACATCCAGGTAGGTGTCCATCTCGGCCAGTGCGGCGGTCAGGTCGGGGTGGCTGATCCCCGATGCCGGGGGTCGGGGCTGGCCGGGCTGGGGCACCGGCGGCGAGCACAGGGGGTAGCGCCGGCTGGGTAGGGCGTTGTTGACGGCGGTGGCGGCGATCAGCATGGCCAGCACATTCCAGCCCACGGCGGCCAGCCCGGTGCCCGCATCCTGACCCTGCAGCCCGTGGCTAGCCATCACCAGCGCCATCGCCCCGCCGGGGGGGTGGATGCAGCGCAGCCAGCCCATGATGCCGACGGAGAGGCCCACGGCGAGGGCCGCAGCCAGGAAGGGCGACGGCACCCCGAGCCCGCAGGCCAGCCCCACCAGCGCCGGCAGGAGCAGGCCTCCAGCTACCGACCAGGGCTGGGCGAGGGGCGAGTGGGGTAAGGTGAACAGGATGACGGCGCTGGCTCCCAGGGGCGCCAGGGCGCGCCGGGCGTCGGGTGTGACCGGCGCCACGAAGAGCACCGCCTCGTAGATCAGCACGCCGGCGAAGGCGGCCAGCGCGCTGCGCAGGCGTTCCCCGCGGGAAAGCGGTGCGGCGTCGGCGATGAGGTAACGACGGGCGAAGTGGTGAAGAGTGGTGCGTAGGGCGTCCATCGCAGTGTGGGGCCGAAAGGTAGGGCCGGCACTCTAGGCATCAAATGAGCGGCCTGGCCTTGATCCGTGTTTGGTTTGGGGGCATGGCGAAAGAGGAGGAAACGGCAGTGCTGATTTATCTGGGATGCTGCGCGGTGCTGGCCTTTGCCACGGCGATCCTGCTCGCGCTGCAAGGGGCTTCACCGGTGGCGGCGGCCCATGCGGCCTTTGCGGTGGGGGCCATGCCCCTGGTGTTTGCCGCGATGGGGCACTTCGTGCCGGTGCTGACGCGCAGCAGCGGTGCGACGGGGGCGGTTCGCCGCCTGCCCCTCGCCATGCAGGCAGCCGGCTTGCTGGCATTGGGGGCGCTGGGTGGGTGGCTGCCCGGGTGGGCACTGCATGGGGCGCTGACTATCGGCTTGGTGACAACCGGGGTGTTCCTCGCCTGGGTGCTTGGCAAGGGGCGCAAGGCCCTGGGTCGGCCCCACCCTGGGCTGGCCTGGTATGTCGCCGCCCTGAGCTGCCTGATGCTGGCGCTGCTGGTCATCGGGCTCGGGCTGCTGTGGCCGCCGGCCTACCGCCTGGCGCGTCTCGCCCATCTCCACCTCAATACCCTGGGTTTCATCGGCCTGAGCGCCATCGGCACCCTGCATGTGCTCATGCCGACGGCCCTGGGGCGGCCCGACCCCCTGGTCGCGCAGCGCCTGCAGCAGCAGTTGCCGTGGATGCTCGCCGGGGTGGGCGCCGCCGCACTGGCGGGTGGCCTGCCCTGGTTGGGGCTACCGGCAGCCGTGTTGCTGGGCGGTGTAGCAGCGGCAACCCTCGTCGCCTGGGTGCGCACCCACGGCTTGGGGCGGCTCCTTGGTGACGGTGTGGCCACGTCCCTGCTGGTGGCCACCACAGGGCTGCTCGGGCTGATTCTCGTCGGGCTCGCCCAAGGCGTCGGGGCCATGCCGGGGAGGCCGGCGGTGGCGGGCTTCTTTGCCCTGTTCCTGCTGCCGCTGGTCACCGGGGCCTTGTCCCAATTGCTGCCGGTGTGGCGTTTTCCGGGCCCCCTGACGCCAGCGCGGACACAACTGCGCGAGCGACTGGCCCGCCACGGGAGGTTGCGCGCCGGGCTGTTCCTGGCCGGGGGGGTGGTGCTGATGGCCGGTTCCGGGTTCGGCGTGGGCCTGCTGGCGGCCGGTGTGCTGCTGTTTGCGGCCGCCCTTGGCGGTGGCCTGATGCGCCGCCCATGACGGGGTGGCCGGCGACAGGGTGCAGGGGAGGGCCAAGGGCCGCGCTGCCTGTGCTATCTTCCAAGGCCCTCCGTTTTCAACTCGGCGAGAACCATGCGCTATATCTCCACCCGCGGCCAGTCTGCTCCCCAATCCTTCTGTGACATCCTCCTTGGCGGTCTGGCGCCGGACGGCGGCCTGTATCTGCCGGAGAGCTACCCGCAGATCAGCCGCGGCGACCTGGACGCCTGGCGCACCCTGTCCTACGCCGAGCTGGCCTTCGCCATCCTGTCGAAGTTCATCGATGACATCCCCGCCGCCGACCTGAAGGCCATCTGCGACAAGACCTACACCGCCGAGGTGTATGGCTATGTGCGCGACGGGGCCAAGGCGGCCGAGATCACCCCGGTGCACTGGCTGGAGCCGGGCAAGCTGGGTCTGCTGGAGCTGTCCAACGGCCCGACCCTGGCCTTCAAGGACATGGCCATGCAGCTGCTGGGCAACCTGTTCG
>NZ_JBIJDC010000174.1:0-5079 GCF_044344315.1 Zoogloea sp.
TCGGTCATTTCGTGGGTGGAGGTGGGCGGGAGGCGTCCATATCATCTTCTTTGTCGTACAACAAAGAAGAAGGTCGCCCGCCGGGGGCGAGTCCCCGGCCAATGTGACGTAGTACAACGGAAAGCCGTCCGTAAGGGCTCACCGGTCAAAGGTCGAAGAGAGGGGCTCAACGACATTCGGATAAAGCCTGGAAAGCGCTTCCACCCCGGACGGCAAGGCTCACCAAGCCCGGCGGGCCTGCCAGGCGCAGTGTGTACATACCTAACGCGAACATAGCCAATAAATTCGACCTCTGCCCGCTGAATCATCGACATCCCTTTGTCAGCGTCCGCGGTCGAATGAATTCGACCCCACGCCATCCAAGCCCCCGGATCACCTTGAATCGCCTGTGCTCATCAGCAGCACGGCACCCCTGCCGGGTAACCCGGCGATGCCCGGGCCCTTTACCTTATAATCGAAGGCTTCCCGTGACCCGCCCCTCACCCGCCCGGGCGTCTTCCCCTGCTCGACACCATGCGTGACCCCTACGAAACCCTGGGCATTTCGCCGACGGCGGCAGCCGACGACATCAAGACGGCCTACCGCAAGGCGGCCCGCCTGTACCACCCGGACCGCAACCCCGACCCTGGAGCAGCCGACCGGTTCCGCCACATCCAGGCGGCCTACGACATCCTCTCCGACGACGCAAAGCGGCGCGACTACGATGCCCTGCGCCGGCGCAACCTGATCGACGACCCCCTGCAAGAAGCCACCTCCCTGTGGGCTTCCTACATTGAAAAGGTAATTTCTTGACCTCGTTCTACTTTGAAGACATCTTCGAGCGCTACGCCAGCGAGATCGACGACCTGCGCTCCGACTCCGAAGGCAAGGATGTGCTCAACAAGCGCGTGCGCGACAAGCACAAGGAGTTCTCCTTCCTGCTCAGCATGATCGACACCGCCCCCGAGATGGTCGCCCCGGCCTTCCACGGCGCCTTCGGCTTCAGCACCGGCAAGCTCCTGCACACCGCCTCCAACAGCGAACCCGGCGACGACGGCTTTCCGTCCTGGGCTGAACTCGAAGCCAGTCTCGACATTGCCCCGTGGGCCCGCCCCCTGATCAACATCTGCCTCGACAAGGACGGCGGCGAGAGCTTTCTCATCACCACCGCCGTGCTCGAATGGCTGCTCGGCAGCGGCCTCAGCGCCCGCTCGGCCCCCGAAGCCAGCCGCGACGAAGAAGATGAAGACCAGACCGACGACCTCGGCGAAGCCGGCGAAGAGTGGATGTCCGAACAGGGCTTCGACGCCGTTGACCGTTAAGAAAGACTGTTCATGACCCAGCTAGTCATCAAGGAAACCCGCGAACTCATCCTCGCCGGGGAGATCTCCCGGGCTGAAGCCCACCTCGTCGTCGTCGCCGAACAGGAAGGCGATCACGCCCTGGTCGAAGTCCTCGACGAGATGGCCCCCAAGGACGTCCTGGCGGTGATCCGCGAATACGATGCCAGCAAGGAATCGGTGGTCAACCTGCTGGTGAGCCCGGAGCAGTTCGTCCAGGCCATCGTGCTCGAACGCCAGTACGGCGAGCCCATCGAGAAGTATGTGCCGCGCCTGCGCAACACCATGAACGCAGTCATGCACCGCAACCCGGCGTCCTGCGCCGAGGTGCTGGACTGCCTGGTGGAGCACGACGATGGCGTCCGTGTGCTGGCCGACTATTTCACCGACCACTACGACTCCCTGCTGGCCCTGGCCTATCACGGCGTCTTCGAGGCCGAGATCGACCTGGAGAAGGCCTTCGCCCCCAAATCCGCCATCACCTGGGACGCCGAACGCGTGGACGAGCTCGACCAGGGCCTGGAGATCGGCGACGCCATCGAAATGGTGCGGGTGCGCATGTCGCGCTCCGAAGTCGCCGACTCGGACTGGATGGAAACTGCCTGGGTGCTGCGCCACGAGTTCTCCGACACCTTCGAGCTGCTCATCATCGAGATCCAGGACCGCCTGCACCGCGCCGCCGAAGCCGCCAGAATGCCCCTGACCGAATCCGGCGAGCCCGGCGTGCCGAAGCTCGACGAGGACGACGAGGAATCCGCCATCTGACCAGGAAACCGCGCGGCGCCCCCGTGGCGCCGCGCCCCGCACACGATGTTCGCTGATACCGCACTCACCACCGTCGACACCCGCCCCTATTTCGAGCGGGTGCTCTGTCACGCCCTCCAGGAAGGCCTGGTGGACGGCCCCCGGCTCGACGCCCTGCGGCGCGAAGGCGCCAAGGGCATCGTGCAGCTGGCCACCTACTTCGGCACCCCCAACCTGCGCCCCGAGCTGGAAGCCGCCCGCACCCGGCTGGTCACCCTGGTCGGCCTGGCCCTCGAAGCCGAATCCGGCGGCAAGATCGACGTGGCCGGCCGCCTGCTCCGCGACAAGACCCTGCTGGCCCTGTCCAAAGCCGGCGCCGACCGCCTGCGCAAGCTGCACGCCCTGCCCACCGAGCGCCTCCTCGGTGCGCCGGAGATCTTCCGCGAAAGCGAAAAGGACTTCCTGGCCAAGTGCACCGCTGAAACCCCGATCACCTACGCCCGCTACCTGGCCGAACGCGCTGGCCGCGAGCGCAACCAGCACTACATCGACGCCACCTATTGGCTCGTCGGCAAGCTCGGCATTGACCGCGAGGATGCCGACGAGTGGCACGTGTTCTGCGAATCGGTGATCAACAGCGCCCTGCTGGTCCTCCTCACCGAACGCAAGGCCGCCGGGCTCTTCAGTGTCGAGCGCTTCATGAAGCTCCACGAAGCCGCCCGCAAGAAGCGCAGCGCCAGCTTCCCGACCCTCGACGCCTGGCTCGAAGACGCGCCCCCCGCCGTGCGCAGCCTGCTCAAGCGCGAAACCGAGCGCTTCGTCGCCGAAGTCCTGCCGGTGATCCGCGACATCCCGGCCACCGAGATCTACCGCAACCAGGACCGCTTCTCCGGCCTGTTCTTCTTCGACACCAGCTCGGTCAGCGAGATCACCCACCACGACAAGGCCTGCGCCGAGGAGTGGACCCGCATCACCGGCAATCAGGGCGATCACACCGACGTGCAGTGCGGCGTGCTGCTGATGGTCGCCACCGGCCTCGAACCCACCCGCAGCCTGCTCAAGCGCGACGCCACCCGGATCTGGGACAACTTCCGCGAATCGGGCTTCGACGAAGCAGCCATCGCCCGCTTCATCGAAAACGTCGTGCCCTTCGAATACCAGTCTGACGTGCGCCGCATGTGGGAAGACGACCTCGGCCCCGAAGCCCGCCAGCAACTGGACAGCGACGACACCACCCTGGTGATGAACTACCTGCAGGACACCTGCCGCGCCAGCTGGAAGAAGAAAGCCGGCTGAACGTAGAACAGCCCCGACGACGACAGGAAGAACCGTCGGTGCGACTTGTAGCCTTGTGGGGGCGACTTCAGTCGCCCATCCACGCGCCGATCACCGGCATGCCCTTGATCGAAGTCCGCGGGCGACTGAAGTCGCCCCTACAAGTCGCCCCCACAGGAGACGCCACGCGGCCTCCCCATGCGCCAATGTGGACACCGCAGCGCACCATTCTGGCGCCTAGAACGGGCGATATGACCGCCCGCCCGGCCGGAAACCCGCTGATTCCGCGGGAATCGACTCCGGCACGATACCTGCTTATTGAATCTTGCCCGCTGGCAGTGCCGCCGCGGGCCTAGTTGCCTCCGCCAACGACGGCGGAACCCGAGCGAGTCGCGTGCGCAAGCACCCGCCACCTCGTTGTTCCAACCCGATATTGATCCGCGTTTCGCGGGGGCCATGATGTCTGCGCCGCTCACTCCCAGAGCCTGGCACGGAGATCCCGGACGGTCCCCGGGGAAGCCCGGACGAGCAGGATTAATCATGAAAATCATTGTTGTCGGTCATGGCATGGTGGGCCACAAGTTCCTCGAAGAACTCCACCAACTCGCATCCGTCCCCACCGAAGTCACCGTGCTGTGCGAAGAGCCCCGCGCCGCCTACGACAGGGTGCATCTGTCCGAGTTCTTCGCCGGCAAGACCGCCGACGACCTTTCCCTGGTGGAACCCGGCTTCTTTGACAAGAGTGGCTTCGCCCTGCGCCTCAAGACCCGCGCCGCGGCCATCGACCGCCGCAAGAAGACGGTCACCACCGCCGATGGCGAGGTGCTGAGCTACGACAAGCTGGTGCTGGCCACCGGCTCGGTGCCCTTCGTGCCCCCCGTCAAGGGCAACGACCGGGCCGACTGCTTCGTCTATCGCACCATCGAAGACCTGGAAGCCATGACCGAAGCCGGCGCCCGCTCGCAAAGCGGCGTGGTGGTGGGCGGCGGCCTCCTGGGCCTGGAATGCGCCAAGGCCCTGCGCGACCTGGGCCTCGAAACCCACGTGGTCGAGTTCGCCCCGCGCCTGATGACGGTGCAGGTGGACGAAGACGGCGGCCGCGTGCTGCGCAGCAAGATCGAAGAGCTGGGCCTGCACGTGCACACCAGCCGCAACACCGTGGAGATCACCGACGGCGCCCGCGCCCGCCACCGCATGGTCTTCAACGACGGCAGCCACCTGGAGACCGACATGATCGTGTTCTCCGCCGGCATCCGCCCCCGCGACGAGCTGGCCCGCCAGAACGCCCTGGCAGTCGGCCCCCGCGGCGGCATTGCGGTGGACGACCACCTGCGCACCAGCGACCCGGACATCTACGCCATCGGCGAGTGCGCCGCCTGGAAGGAGCAACTCTTCGGGCTGGTCGCCCCCGGCTACGACATGGCCCGCGTGGTGGCCCGCCACATCACCGGCCAGACGGACGCCCGCTTTGCCGGCGCCGACATGAGCACCAAGCTCAAGCTGAGGGGCGTGGACGTGGCCAGCATCGGCGACGCCCAGGGCAAGACCCCCAAGTGCCGCAGCTATCGCTACACCGACGAGCGCAAGCAGATCTACAAGAAGATCGTGGTCAGCGAGGACGGCAAGCACCTCCTTGGTGCCGTGCTGGTGGGCAATGCCGACGAGTACGGCACCCTGCTGCAGATGGCCCTCAACGACATCGCTCCGCCGGAAGACCCCGAGTTCCTGATCCTCCCGTCCA
>NZ_JBIJDC010000176.1:0-5018 GCF_044344315.1 Zoogloea sp.
GGCAGTGCGGCCGCCGAGACCTGGCGGGTCGGGCCCGATGAAGGCCTGCGTACGCTGGCAGAGGCCGCCGCCGTGGCGCGGGATGGGGATACCGTGGAGGTGCGGGCGGCGACCTACGCGGGAGATGTGGTGGTGTGGCCCCAGAGGCGGCTGACCATCCGCGGGGTGGGTGGCCGGCCGCGCATGCTGGCCTCAGGGCAGGCCGCGGAGGGAAAGGGGATCTGGGTGATACGGGGCGATGAGGTGGTGGTGGACAACATCGCCTTCGAGGGCGCGCGGGGGCCTAATCGCAACGGCTCGGGCATCCGCCATGAGGAAGGTGCCCTTACGGTGCGCAACTGCGAGTTTCGCGATAATGAGATGGGGATCCTGACTGCGAACAAGGCCTCCCTGAGCCTGGTGGTGGAAAACTCCGAGTTCTCCCACGGCGTTCTGGTGACGCCGCGGATTAGCCATCTGCTCTACGCCGGACGGATTGGCCGGCTGGAGGTGAGGGGCAGTTATTTCCACCATGGCCGGGTCGGACATCTGCTGAAGAGCCGGGCCCGGGAAAATCTGATCGAATACAACCGTCTCACCGACGAGGCCGAAGGACAGGCCAGCTATGAGCTGGATTTTCCGGATGGCGGGCAGGTTTTCCTGATCGGCAATCTGGTCCGGCAGTCGGTGGGCACGGAGAACCGGCGCATGATCGCCTTTGGGGCCGAGGGCCTGCAGCATGACGACAATGTGCTGGTTCTGGCCGGGAACACCCTGGTGGATGATCTGCCCGAAGGCGGCGAGTTTGTGGCCGTGTGGTCACCCGAGCGGGTACAGGTGGCGGCGGTGAACAACCTGCTGGTGGGCGGCTGTGTCGGCAGCCTGTGCCCAGATGCCGTGTTCCGGCGCAGCCTGCCCGAGGCGGGTGCCGAGCGGGCGGCGGTTGAGGGAGAGGGTAATGTGCAGGTGGTGGGCGCGGAGGCGCGTGCCGCCCTTGAGGCCCGTGGTTTTCGTCGTCCTCCGGCTGACTAGCCCTGGTCAGTTCTTGTCCGTCTTGCGCCTGTCCTGGTGGCATTCGTGCAGGACTTCAACGCGACCGTCCTCGTGGGCCACTTCCATCTTCACAGCAAAGCCCCACAGGCGTGCCACATGCTTGATGACCTCGTCGGCGTCGCCGTTGAGGGGGCGGCGCAGGTAGGCCTGGTGGCGCAGGGTGAGGGAGCGATCACCGCGCAGGTCTACATTCCACACCTGCAGGTTGGGTTCCCGGCTGCCGAGGTTGTAGTTGTCGGAGAGGATCTCCCGAACCTTGCGGTAGCCGGCTTCGTCGTGGATGGCCGAGACCTTGAGCTTGGCGTCGCTGTCATCATCAAGAATGGCGAACAGCCGGAAGTCACGCATGATCTTGGGGGACAGAAACTGGGCGATGAAGCTCTCGTCCTTGAAGTTGCGCATGGCGAAATCGAAGGTTTCGCGCCAGTTGCTGCCGGCGATATCCGGAAACCAGTAGCGGTCCTCGTCGGTGGGGTGCTCGCAGATGCGTCGGATGTCCTGCCACATGGCAAAACCGAGGGCATAGGGGTTGAGGCCCCGGTACCAGGGCTCGTTGTAGCCAGGCTGATAGACGACATTGGTGTGGGAGTGGAGAAACTCCATCATGAAACTGTCGGTGAGCAGGCCTTCGTCATAAAGGGTGTTGATGAGGGTGTAGTGCCAGTAGGTGGCCCAGCCTTCGTTCATGACCTGGGTTTGCCGTTGGGGGAAGAAGTACTGGCCGACCTTGCGCACGATGCGGACCACTTCCCGTTGCCAGGGCTCGAGCAGCGGGGCGTTCTTCTCGATGAAGTAGAGCAGGTTCTCCTGGGGCTCCGGCGGGAAGCGGCGGGCTTCGACGGCCTGGGTCTTGATCTGCTGGGCGGGCAGGGTGCGCCACAGGTCATTGACCTGGCTCTGGAGGTATTCGGCCCTCTCGCGCTGCCGGGTCAGCTCCTTGGTTAGGGACAGCTTGGCCGGGCGCTTGTAGCGGTCGACGCCCACGTTCATCAGGGCGTGACAGGAGTCGAGGAGGAGTTCCACTTCTTCTTCGCCGTAGCGCTCCTCGCATTCGCTGAGGTAATTGCGGGCGAAGAGCAGGTAATCAACGATGGCGTCGGCGTTGGTCCATTGCCGGAACAGGTAGTTGCCCTTGAAGAAGCTGTTGTGACCGTAGGCGGCGTGGGCAATCACCAGGGCCTGCATCGTCATGGTGTTTTCTTCCATGAGGTAGGCGATGCAGGGGTTGGAGTTGATGACGATCTCGTAGGCCAGGCCCATCTGCCCGCGTCGGTAGCCTTTTTCGGTCTGCAGGAAGCTCTTGCCGAAGGACCAGTGGTGGTAATTCACTGGCATGCCGACGGATGAGTAGGCGTCCATCATCTGCTCGGAGGTGATCAGCTCGATCTGGTTGGGATAGGTGTCCAGCCCGTAGTCGCGCGCCACCCGGTCGATCTCGGCGTGGTAGGCCTCGATGAGTTCGAAGGTCCATTCGCCCGGAGCCGGAAGGGGCTGCTTGCGCTTCTGTCTTTTGGCGCTCATGCGAGTTTCTTCTTGAAGAGTTCGCGGAATACCGGGTAGATGTCCGGCAGGCCTTCAATGTGCTGCATGGCGAAGTTGGCGTGGGCGCCCACCAGCTTTTCGTATTCGCGCCAGAGGTTCTGGGGCTCGCCCGGGGTGATCTCGATATAGGCGAAGTACTGGAGGAAGGGCAGGATTGCGGTGGAAAGCAGTTCGCGGCAGTGGGGCGAATCGTTCTCCCAGTTGTCGCCGTCCGAGGCCTGGGCGCCGTAGACGTTCCAGGCGCCATTGAGGTAACGCTGGTGCAGGATCTCCTTCATCAGCTCGATGGCGCTGGAAACGACGGTGCCGCCGGACTCCCGGGAGTGGAAGAAATCTTCCTCGTTCACTTCCTTTGCCACCGTGTGATGGCGGATGAAGACCACCTCGATGTGTTCGTAGGTTCGGGTGAGGAAGAGGTACAGGAGCATGAAGAAGCGTTTGGCGGTGGCCTTCTTGCCCTCGTCCATGGAGCCGGACACGTCCATGATGCAGAACATCACGGCCTGGGTCGTTGGCTTGGGGATCTTGATCCGGTTGTTGTAGCGCAGGTCGAAGCTGTCAATAAAGGGGATGGCTTCGATCTTGGCCCGCAGAATGCCGATCTCGCTCTTCAGCCGGATGATCTCGGGGTCGTCTTCTGGGCGGGTTTCGAGCAGTTCCTCGATCTGCTTCTGCAATTCCCGCACGCGCCCCTGATAGGGGGAGGAGAGGGCCAGACGACGCCCCAGCGCGCCGCGCAGGGAGCGCACTACGTTGATGTTGGCCGGTGTGCCGTCGTTGGTGAAGCCGGCGCGCTGGCTCTTGTATTCCTGGATGCGGGCAAGCTGGGTCTTGACCAGGTTGGGGAGCGCCAGATCATCGAAGAAAACGTCCAGGAACTCCTCGCGGGAAAGGTTGAAGACAAAATCGTCTTCCCCTTCGCCGTCCTTACTGGCCTTGCCCTTGCCGGATCCGCCGCCCCCACCGCCTTGCGGGCGGTTGATCTGGTCCCCGGAGGAGAACTGGTCATTGCCGGTGAAGACGGTTTCCCAGATGCCGCCCCGGCCGTGGTGGAACTGGGGCTCGGACAGATCCTTGGAGGGAATGGACACACTTTCGCCGTTGTCCAGATCCTTGATGGAGCGACCGGCGATGGCGTCGGCCACGGCTTCGCGAATCTGGCCCTTGAAGCGGCGCATGAATCGCTGCCGGTTCACAGCACTCTTGTTCTTGCTGTCGAACCGGCGGTCGATGATACGTACCATTCGAGCCTCCCGAAGTGTCTGCGTATGCAGCCCGCCGGGCCGGCGGGCTGATCAGCGGGGCATTACGAAGACTTGCGGACGCGCAAGTACCATTCGCACAGCAGGCGGACCTGCTTCTCGGTGTAGCCCTTTTCGATCATGCGATTGACGAAGTTCTGGTGCTTCTTTTGATCGTCGCCACTGGCCTTGGCGTTGAAGCTGATGACCGGCAGCAGATCTTCGGTGTTGGAGAACATCTTCTTCTCGATCACCGCGCGCAGCTTTTCGTAGCTCGTCCAGCTCGGGTTCTTGCCGGTGTTCTTGGCCCGGGCACGCAGCACGAAGTTGACCACCTCGTTGCGGAAATCCTTGGGGTTGCTGATGCCGGCCGGCTTCTCGATTTTTTCGAGCTCGTCGTTGAGGGCATTGCGGTCGAGGATCTCGCCGGTGTTCTGATCCCGGTATTCCTGGTCCTGGATCCAGAAGTCGGCGTAGGTGACGTAGCGGTCGAAGATGTTCTGCCCGTACTCGCTGTAGCTTTCCAGGTAGGCGGTCTGGATCTCCTTGCCGATGAACTCGGCGTAGCGGGGGGCGAGGAACTCCTTGATGAAGGCCAGATACTTGGCTTCGTGCTCGGGCGGGTATTGCTCCTGGGCGATCTGCTGCTCGAGCACATACATAAGGTGCACCGGATTGGCTGCCACTTCCCGGTGGTCGAAGTTGAAGACCTTGGACAGCACCTTGAAGGCAAAGCGGGTGGACAGGCCCGTCATGCCCTCATCGACGCCGGCGTAATCGCGGTACTCCTGGTAGCTCTTGGCCTTGGGGTCGGTGTCTTTCAGGTTCTCGCCGTCATAAACACGCATCTTGGAGAAAAGACTCGAGTTCTCAGGCTCCTTGACCCGGGACAGGACGGCAAACTGGGCCATCATGCGCAGGGTGTCGGGGGCGCACGGAGCCTGGGACAGGGAGCTGTGGGCGAGGAGCTTGTCGTAGATGCGGATCTCGTCGGACACGCGCAGGCAGTAGGGCACCTTGACGGTGTAGATCCGGTCGAGAAAGGCCTCGTTATTGCGGTTGTTGCGGAAGGCGACCCATTCGGACTCATTGGAGTGGGCCATTACGATGCCGTCAAACGGAATCGCGCCGAAACCTTCCGTGCCCTTGTAGTTGCCTTCCTGGGTCGCGGTGAGGAGAGGGTGCAAGACCTTGATGGGCGCC
>NZ_JBIJDC010000105.1:0-16666 GCF_044344315.1 Zoogloea sp.
CGGCTTCACCCACCTGCAGGTGGCCCAGCCGGTCACCTTCGGCCACCACCTGATGGCCTATTTCGAGATGACCCGCCGCGACGCCGAGCGTTTTGCCGACTGCCGCAAGCGCGTCAATCGCCTGCCCCTGGGCTCCGCCGCCCTGGCCGGCACCACCTTCCCCATCGACCGGGAATACGTGGCCGAGCTGCTGGGCTTCGAGGAAGTGTGCTTCAACTCGCTGGATGCCGTCTCCGATCGGGACTTCGCCATCGAGTTCTGCGCCGCCGTATCCCTGCTGATGACCCACCTGTCGCGCCTGTCCGAAGAGCTGATCCTGTGGATGAGCCCGCGGGTCGGCTTCGTCGACCTGGCCGACCGCTTCTGCACCGGCAGCTCGATCATGCCGCAGAAGAAGAACCCGGACGTGCCCGAGCTGGTGCGTGGCAAGACCGGCCGCGCCAACGGCAACCTGGTCTCCCTGCTGACCCTGATGAAAGGCCAACCCCTGGCCTACAACAAGGACAACCAGGAGGACAAGGAGCCCCTGTTCGACTCCGCCGACACCGCCATCGACACCCTGCGCATCTACGCTGACATGATGGGCAGCCGCATTGATGCCGCCACCGGCGAGAAGGTCTTCAACGTCCGCGTCAAGCGCGAGGCCATGCAGGCCGCCCTGACCCAGGGCTACGCCACCGCCACCGACCTGGCCGACTACCTGGTCAAGAAGGGCCTACCCTTCCGCGACGCCCACGAAGCCGTAGCTCTGGCTGTACGCGCGGCCGACGTGAAGGGTGTCGACCTGCCGCTCATCCCGCTGGACGAACTGCGCGCAGCCATGACCCACGTGCCCGGCGCCGTCGAACGACTGGACCAGGATGTGTTCCAAGTGTTGACCGTGGAAGGCTCCCTGGCGTCCCGCAACCACGTCGGCGGCACCGCCCCCGCTCAAGTTCGCGCCGCCATCGCCCGCGCCCGCAGCAGGATCGCCTGAGGACAGCAATATGGACAGGATAGGCAAGTACGAGGTCAGCCGTCTGCTGGGCGAAGGCGCCACCAGCGAGGTCTATCTCGGCTTCGATCCGTTCACCCAGCGGGAGGTCGCCATCAAGCGCCTCCATCCGGAAACCCTGCGCGGCAGCGAGCGCAGCGCCCTCTATCGTCACCTGCTCCTCAATGAGGCGGCCCTGGCCGGCAAGCTCCAGCATCCCCACATCATCCAGATCCACGATGCCGTGATCGATGACAAGGACGGCTACGTGGTCATGGAGTACGTGCCGGGGGGCACCCTGGAGCCCTTCACCCGTGCAGGCCAGCTGCTACCCTTCGAGCGCCTGATCGAGATCATCTTCAAGTGCACTCGGGCACTCGATTACGCCTACCTGCAAGGCGTGACCCATCGTGACATCAAGCCCGCCAACATCCTGCTGACCACCCCGGAAGGTCAGGACATCAAGATCTCCGATTTTGGCGCAGCGCTGTTTACCGCCAGCGAAACCACCCAGGTGGCCGGGTTCGGATCACCGGCCTACATGTCACCCGAGCAAGTGCGCGAGATGCCTGTGGATCATCGCACAGACATCTACTCCCTCGGAGTGGTGATGTACCAACTCCTGACCGGCCGCCTGCCCTTCGACGCCACCAGCAACGTGAACATGGCGTACCAGATCGCCCACCACGAAGCCCCCCCGGCGGTCAGCATCCGGCCGGAGATCACCCCGGAGCTCAACGCCATCGTCGGGCGTGCCATGCGGCGGGATCTTTCCGAGCGCTACGGAACGTGGATGGAGTTCTCCCATGATCTCGCCCAGGCCTATCGCAACCGCAGCCTCACGGCAGACCGCGGTGAGCCGCCGGATAGCGAGAAGTTCGAGCGCCTGCGCGCTTTCCGCTTCTTCCGGGAGTTCAGCGACATCGAGATCTGGGAGATCGTCCGCTTCGCCGAATGGAAGCTCATCCAGCCGGGCACCGTGGTCATGAAGGAAGGCGAACCAGGAAACTACTTCTGCTTCGTCATCGAGGGCGAGTTGCGCATCGTCAAGAAAGGGCATCTTCTCAACGTCCTCAGTGTCGGCGACTGCTTTGGCGAGATGGCCCTGTTCGCAGCCGGTCGCGGCGCCCGCACGGCTTCGGTCGAGGCCACAACCGAAACGCGCATCCTCACCATTCGCGCCCCGGCCCTGCTACGGGCATCCGCCCTATGCCAGATGCACTTCTACAAGGGGTTTCTGGAGGTTCTGTCGTCCCGGCTCTCCCTCGCCAACAACCGAATTGCCAGTATTTAGCACTGCCAGCCACCTGGCGCGTGTCGATTTTTTTGACACGCGCCTCAATCAAGACGTGAAAAAGCATCGGCATTGTTTTTATTCTCTTTTAAAATCATTACCCTAAAAGGGAAAGTGCATTTTGGAACAGGACTTGCTTAAAGAATATAAGCCAAGAGCGGGCATAGGTCATACAAGTGAAAACCTGGTCCGCCTATACTGCATTCACGCGCGCCATATCCGGCGCAAGTCCAAAGAGGTTTAGGATGAATCAGGAACACCCCGAGAATTCTGCCAAGCAGAGCACGACCGAAGCCGGTTCCGGCACTGCCCAGAGCAAGCGCCGCAAACTCATCCAGACCGGCCTGGTCGGCGCCCCCGTTCTGCTCGCGCTCAAGAGCACCCCAGTGCTTGCCGCCAACTGCAAGCTGCCGTCGGGCTTTTCCGTTTCCGGCAACCTCAGCCGCAATGGCACGACAGCCTGCTCGCCCAAGCTGAACGGCGTGGGCTATTGGGTTACCAACGCGACTCTTGAACAGAAGGACAGACCGTTTGCGCCGCCCAACCTCATCGCCTCCACGATCGATTCGAACATCACCACTTTCGGTCTAGCCCTGGCCAAGGGCGACACCAACGTCCACGCCAAGATCGTTGCGGCCTTCCTGAGCGCGGAAGCGGGCAGCTTCCTGCCCCTCGCCACGGTCAAGGACATGTGGAACCTGGGCGTGATCGGTGGCGCCTACCCTGCCAGCGCTGGCGACTCTTGGAATGCCGCCGAGGTTGAGGCCTACCTGGATTACATCCTGTCCTGAGCCACGGCCTGCCGCATTGCCTTCTGCCGGCATTCGATACGCCGCCTGCGACGCCCTCCTCGACGCCCTGCCCAGCATTCTCTGGAAAAGTGTCGACGAGGGCTGGGTGCGTTTCGACCCCCATGCGGGAGAAACTCTTCTCCTCGCCCCCGTTACCCGCTTCATCCTCGACCAGCTCTCGATCCCGGGATGTCAGCGCTCTGAAGATGCACTGATCCAGGCTGTCCTGCAGGAGGAACCGGATGCGGATCCGGCTGAATGCGGCACCCAGGTTCGGACAGCCCTCGAAGCCTTGCTCGACGCCCGCCTGATCCAGGCCACCTCCCATTGAAAGTCAGTGCGCTTTCCTCCGCCGAGTTCAGTGAACGTCTGGCCGGCGATGGCATTCGTCTGGCCACCGGCCCCTTCAACTGCCGACTGCAGAGCGGTATCCCTGAGATTACCGCGGAACTGGCCCGTCTCTACGCCCACCACCCGCTGATTGACGACACCCGGTTTGTGGATTTCCATGTGGCGATCCAACCCGGCCACGGCCTGCGCCGATGGCTGCGCCCCCAGTCCCGCTTCATCGTCGACGCCATCGAACCCTTCACGCCACTCCCCCGGGATCAGTCCCTCCCCATGCTGGAATGGGGGCTCAACTGGTGCATCACAGCCTACAGCCAACACATCCTGGTCATCCACGCAGCCTCCGTCGCACGTGGCAACCGGGCAGTCATCCTGCCCGCCCCTCCGGGCTCCGGCAAGAGCACCCTGTGCGCAGCACTGGTCAATCGGGGCTGGCGCCTGCTCTCGGACGAACTCACCCTGATTCGCCTGGACACCGGCGAGCTGATGGGGCTGGCGCGCCCGGTAAGCCTCAAGAACGCCTCCATCGACATCATCCGCAACTACGCGCCGGATGCCTTCCTGACGCAACCCGTCCACGACACCACCAAGGGCACCGTAGCGCTGATGGCGCCCACGCAAGCCAGTGTCGACGCGGCCAAGACCCCAGCCCGTCCCGCCTGGATGGTGCTGCCCCGCTACCGGGCCGGGGCCGATGCCTGCCTTACGCCGATGGGCAGCGGCGCCGCCTTCCTGCAGCTGGCCGACAATGCCATGAACTACCACATCCTCGGCGCCAGGGGCTTTAAGGCCGTAGGGCACACCGTCGATCAATGCCAAAACTTCAGTTTCGAGTACAGCCGGCTGGATGACGCCATCGCCATCTTCGAGCAGCTTGCCGGAGACGAGACATGAACTTCCTGCTTGCCGCCCTGCGCGACCCCACCTCGATCCGGCGCCTCTCCCCTGCTGAATGGGATCTTCTCGTTCGCCAGGCGCGCCACGCCAACCTGCTCGGCCGCCTCTACGAACGCCTGCTGGCTGCGGGCCTGGAAGCCGACATTCCACAACGCCCCCGCAATCACCTGCAATCCGGCGCCATCATGGCTGACCAGCAGCAATACTCCATCCGCCGGGAAGCCCGCCTCCTGCGCGATGCGCTGGCCCCCTACGAAATTCCCCTGATACTGCTCAAGGGTGCTGCCTATGTGGCGGCCGGCCTGCCCGCCGCCCAGGGGCGCTTGTTCGCCGACATCGACATCCTGGTTCCCCATGAGCGCCTGGGGGCCGCCGAATCCGCGCTGATGCTCACCGGCTGGCAAAGCAGCGTGACGGACGACTATGACCAGCGCTACTACCGACGCTGGATGCACGAACTGCCGGCCATGCGCCACGTTTTCCGGGGCACCACCCTGGACGTGCACCACACCATATTGCCCCCCACGGCCCGCCTGAAGCCCGACGCGCGGCTGCTGATCGAGGCCAGCGTGGAGATTCCGGGCCTGCCCGGCGTGCGCACCCTGGCTCTGGAAGACCTGATCCTGCACAGCGCCTCGCACCTGTTCCATGAAGGTGAACCGGACAACCTGCTGCGTGATCTGACCGACCTGGACCTGCTCCTGCGGCATCTGGGCCGAGACGATTCAGCCTGGGACGCCCTCGTTGCCCGGGCAGAACGCCTGCAGCTTTCCGGCCCTCTCGGTCTGGCCCTGCGCTACACGGAGCGCCTGCTCGACACACCGATCCCAGCACGCATCCGCACGCATGTCGGCAACGACACCAAAGGCGGTGCAGGGCAGCGCCTGGTAGATTTTCTATACCGCCGGATGTTGCGGCCCCAACACCCCAGCACTGCAGATCGCTTCACGTCCGTAGCCCGCAAAGCACTCTACATCCGTGCCCATTGGCTGCGCATGCCACCCCTGCTGCTCGCCTACCACCTCGCCCACAAGGCGTTCTTCCCGCCCAAACCGGAGACACTCCCCCCGATGGACGAAAAAAAGGCGGCCTGAGCCGCCTTTTTGCTGGAACGCGGGCCTTCAGGCCACGCCATCCAGGAGCTTCTTCAGCTCACCGGATTCATACATCTCGCGCATGATGTCCGAACCACCGACAAACTCTCCCTTGATGTAGAGCTGGGGGATGGTCGGCCAGCTGGCGTATTCCTTGATGCCCTGGCGGATGGCTTCATCAGCCAGCACGTCCACCGCAACAAACTGCGTCACACCACAGGCACGCAGGATCTGCGTGGCATTGGCAGAGAAGCCGCAGCGGGGCATGGCCGGGGAACCCTTCATGTACAGAACAACGGGATTGGAGGTGACTTGGTCGTGAATGATCTTTTGGACGTCCATATTGGTCTCGCAATAGTTGAGCAATTCAGTCGGGAAAGTCTAGGCCTGCTTGGGCGGCACGTCAAGAACGGGGCCAGCAGCCGAAGCTGACCCGTTCGATTCCAGCCAGATCCCTGGCCGACTCGACCGCCTCAAAGCCCGCCCCCGCCAGCAGGGCGCGCACGGCGGCAGCCTGATCATAGCCATGCTCCATCATCAGCCAGCCTCCCGGCACCAGAAAGGCCGGCGCCGTCGCCGTGATGCGGGCCAGGTCGTCGAGGCCGGTGATCCCGGAAGCCAGCGCCCCCGGGGGTTCGAAACGCACATCCCCCTCGGCCAGATGCGGGTCGTCAGCGGCGATGTAGGGCGGATTGCTGACGATGAAATCAAACCCCACCTCATCCACTGCCGAGAACCAGTTGCTTTCGACGAAGCGCACCCGCGCGCCGAGCATCTCCGCATTCAGCCCCGCCACCGCTAGCGCGGCGGGGGAAAGGTCAACCGCGGTCAGCCGGGAGGCCGGCACTTCGAGGGCCAGCGTGACCGCCAGCGCACCGCTGCCAGTGCCCAGATCAAGAATTTTGGGCCCCGCACCCGTTGCCTGCATGCGGGCAAGCACCAGTTCGACAATCAGCTCTGTTTCCGGGCGAGGAATCAGCACCGCCGGATTCACCCGGAAGTTACGCCCGAAGAACTCCCGCAATCCCAGCAGATAGGCCACCGGCTCTCCGGCTGCGCGACGCTCCAGCAGCTCGGCAAAGCGGGCACCAAGCGGTGGCGCGAGGCTGCGCTCCGGGTAAGCGGCGATCTGGGCGGTGGAACAGTCCAGCAGGCTTCCCAGAAAAAGGCGCGCCTCACTGGCCGGGATGCGCCCCCGGGCAGCCTGCAGGGCGTCGCCGATACTCGCCGGCACCACCCTCAATGCCCTTCGTCAGCCAGGGCGGCCAGCAACTCCGCCTGGTGTTCGGCGGTCAGGGCCGCCAACACTTCGTCCAGCTCACCCTGCATGACCGCATCAAGCTTGTAGAGAGTCAGGTTGATGCGGTGGTCGGTAAGCCGCCCCTGAGGGTAGTTGTAGGTGCGGATACGCTCGGAGCGATCGCCGCTACCCACCAGGCTCTTGCGGGTAGCCGCCTCTTTGGCCTGCTGCTCGCGCACCTGGATGTCCTTGATGCGGGCCGCCAGCACACGCAGCGCAGAGGCCTTGTTCTGGTGCTGGGAGCGCCCATCCTGGCACTCCGCCACAATGCCGGTGGGCAGGTGGGTGATGCGCACCGCCGAATCGGTCTTGTTGATGTGCTGACCACCGGCACCGGAAGCCCGGAAAGTGTCGATGCGCAGATCGGCGGGATTGAGCTCCACGTCGCTGACTTCATCTGCCTCGGGCATGACCGCCACCGTGCAGGCTGAGGTGTGGATGCGCCCCTGGGTTTCGGTGGCCGGAACGCGCTGCACCCGGTGCCCACCCGACTCGAACTTCAGGCGCGAGTAGGCGCCATTGCCCGCCACCCGGACGATCACCTCCTTGAACCCGCCCAGCTCTGAATCACTGGCGGAAATGGTCTCGACCCGCCAGCCCTGACGCTCGGCATAACGGGTGTACATGCGCAGCAGGTCAGCAGCAAAGAGCGCCGCCTCGTCACCGCCCGTACCGGCACGGATCTCAAGGAAGAGATTACGCTCGTCGTTCGGATCCCGCGGCAGAAGCGCGGTCTGCAGATCGGCCTCGATCCGCGCCTGGGCCTCCCGGGCGGTTTCGAGCTCAAGTTCGGCCAGCTCCTTCATCTCCGGATCACTGATGAGCTCCTTCGCCGTGGCTTCATCGGCAATGGCCTGGCAGAAGGCCTGGTAGAGGGCCACCACCGGCGTGATCTCGGCGTGTTCGCGGGTCAGTTTGCGATAGTTGTCCATGTCGCTGGCCGCCTCGCTGGTCGCCAGCAGGCGGTCGAGCTCCTGGAGACGGTCGGCAAGATTGTCCAGCTTGTCGCGGATACGCTGTTTCATGGGGATACCCGCCTGCAGCTGCAGGCATGAAGGCGCCAGCCCGACGGGCTAGTGGTCCTTGGAAAGATTGAAGAGACGCTGGACCAACTGGGCGCAATCGCCGCGATGGTCGCCTTCCGCATCGTTGAGGAAGCGGGTAGGGGCATGCATCAGCTTGTTGGTGAGGCCCTGACTGAGGGACTCCAGAACCTTGTGCGCATCATCGCCCCGGGCGAGCATGCGCAAGGCCCGTTCGAGCTCGGCCTGGCGCAGCTGGTCGGCATGCTCGCGCAGCGCCCGGATGGTCGGGACAGTATCCCGGCTGTCTAGCCAGTTCAGGAAGCCGGTGACCCGTTCGTCGATGATGCCCTCGGCCTCGACCACCGCAGCCTGGCGCGATTCAAGGCCGGAATCGACCACCTGGGCCAGATCATCGACGGTATACAAGAACACATCGTCAAGCTGCGCCACCTCGGGTTCGATATCCCGCGGCACAGCCAGATCCACCATCACCATGGGGCGGCGGCGACGCGCCTTGAGCGCCCGCTCCACCACACCCAGGCCGATTACCGGTAGCGGACTGCCCGTGCAGGAGACGATGATGTCATAGCCCGGCAGCGCCTCGCCCACCTGATCCAGACGAAGGACATCTCCGCCGAAGCGCTGGGCCACCGCCTCGGCCCGGGCTGCAGTACGGTTGGCGATCGTGATGCGACGCGGCTTTTCGCCACCAAAGTGGGCGGCACAAAGCTCAATCATCTCGCCGGCCCCCACGAAGAGCACCCGCTGATCGCTGACCCGCTCGAAGATCCGCTCGGAAAGATGTACCGCGGCGGCGGCCATGGACACGATGTTGGCGCCGATCGCCGTGGTGGATCGCACCTCCTTGGCCACCGAGAAGGTGCGCTGGAAGAGCTTGTGCATGGTTGCCCCAAGCGTGCCAGCCTCTTCGGCCTGGCGCACGGCATCCTTCATCTGACCAAGGATCTGGGGCTCGCCGATCACCATGGAATCGAGCCCACTGGCCACCCGGAACACGTGGCGCACAGCATCCCGCTGGGGCAGGGTGTACAAATACGGTGACAGATCCTGCAATGCTACCCGGTGATACTCCGCGAACCAGTCGGCCGCGTGGCGGGGTTGCTGGGTGGCAAAGTAAAGCTCGGTACGGTTGCAGGTGGACAGGATGGCCGCCTCCTTCACCGGTTTGGCCTGGACAAAATCCGCCAGCGCCTGGGCCAGCCGCTCAGGACGAAACGCCACCTGCTCCCGAATGGCGAGCGGCGCGGTGTGATGGTTCAGTCCTAGAGCAAACAGCTGCATGGGTGGCGCCAGGCAGGGGCGGAATTTTTCAACCCGCGATTATATCACCCGACCTTTTGCCCACAGCACTGGCCTGGATCAAGGCAGACACGCAAGGCGATGAGGACAAGGGGCAGAACGGAACACCCACCCGGCAATATTGCCGTCTCGGAAGCTAGACTCAGGATGCAGGGCCGGCTGCAGCCGAGCCGGCTTCCGCCAGCAACCAAGCGCGGAAATTCCGCACCAACGGACGCTCGGCCAGGACATCGGGCACCACCAGACTGTACACATACCGGGAAGGCAGTACCGCAGAGAAGGGCATCACCAGGCGTCCCGACCTCACATCGGCCTCGACCAGCGGCCACAGTGCCAATGCCACGCCTTGCCCACCCAGGGCGGCCTCCAGCACCAGCACTGCGCTGGAAAACCGTGGCCCCCGGCTGGCATCCACATTTGCCACCCCTGCCAAGCGAAGCCACTCGGCCCAGCTGGGCCGCATGGTCTCGTCGGGGATCGACTCGTCGTGGATGAAGACCTGCCGCCCCAGCTCTGCAGGCGTCATCAGCGGCCCGGTGCGCGCCAGCAGTTCGGGACTGCAGACCAACACATACTCCGGGGCCAGCAGCGGATAACGGCAGAAACCCGGATAATCCGCCACACCAAAACGCACCGCCACGGCACTGCCAGCGTCCTGCGGATCGGTCAGCAAGCCCTCGGGCCCACGCCCCAGCCCGTCGATATTGCACACATCGCTAGCCAGCCGAAGCTCCACATCGGGGTGAAGTGCGCTGAAGCTCGAAAGGCGAGGCACCAACCAGCGCTGCGCAAAAGACGGCGGTGCATGCACGGTCAGAAGCCCTTCCGGCCGGACCCGCACAAGCTCCACTGCAGCAGCCAGGCAATCCAGTCCGTCCCGCACCTTGGGCAGCATCGCCCGCCCAAGGCCAGACAGCTCGAGTGCCCGCGGCAGCCGCCGAAACAAGGGCCCGCCCAGGTAGCTCTCCAGCGCCTTGATCTGCTGACTCACCGCGGCCGGCGTCACGAACAACTCCTCAGCCGCCCGCTTAAAGCTCAAATGACGTGCCACCGCCTCGAAGGCACGCAGCGCAGACAGTGGCGGCAGGCGGTAGCGCATGGCGGAGTCGATTAAGCAAAACTTAATCGTAGCATCAGAAAACGCAGCTTGCTGCACTGCAACACAAAACCTACATTGGAATCAGGCGCACAACACGGTCCGGCGCCCGGCACCCCCTCCCCTCTGCCAGACGCCGGACCGCGCCATTCCTGCAACAAGCACAAGGAGAACAAGATGAACCTCAACGAACTCCGCAGACTCCTCACCACTCCGTTTAACGAGCGGATCACTGACGAACCCAGGGCCCTGACCGGCAGCACAACCGGCCCGTCCGACTTCGAGGCCTATTTCAAGGAAGTCTTCGCTGGCCAGATCCTCTGATCGAAGACAGACCCGCCCCTGCACAACCCCGCGCCTGCGGGGTTTTCCCTCGCGTGAACGTAAAAACGCCGACCACAAGGATCGGCGTTTTTACTTGGTATTTCTTGGTGGCCAGTCGCGGAATCGAACCACGGACACGCGGATTTTCAATCCGCTGCTCTACCAACTGAGCTAACTGGCCAACGAGGACCGCATTATAGGCAAGACATCTGTCTTCGTCAAAGGGAAAATGAAATATCTTTTTGGCGACGCGCTCAAGCTGGAGGAAATTGCTCCGCGATGGCGCGGGATTCCTGGGTCACCCTCTCTTCGCCTGCACGGCTGCGGGGAAAGACAACCTGGGCGATGGTGCCCCTGCCGCTGGGGTTGGGAATGAGGCTGACCTTGGCGCGATGGAGCTCGGCGATCTCACGGACGATGGGAAGGCCCAGGCCGGAGCCACTTTCTGTGCTTCCAAGAACGCGGTAGAAGCGTTCGAAAACGCGCTCCCGGTCCACATCCGGCACACCGATGCCGGTATCTTCCACCTCAAGGATTGCGCGCTCTGTGGCGATGGTGCGAACGGTAACGCAGCCCCCCTCGGGTGTGTATTTGATGGCGTTGTCGATCAGGTTCTTGACGAGCTCACCGAGGAGCACGGGGTTGCCGTCAATCACCAGGGGCTCACCGGTGGTTTCAAGGCCAAAATCGATATTTTTCTGGCGAGCACGCGGAAAAAAGTCGCTCAGCATGGCTCTCAGCAGAGCCTCGAGATCCACGCGCTCAACGGCATAGATTTTCTCGTAACTGGCTTCCGCCCGGGCAAGGGAGAGGAGTTGGTTGATCAGATGGCCAGCGCGCTCGGCGCTTTGGGAGATATGCACCAGGGATCGGTGCACCTGGGCCGGATCGGTTTCCATCAAGGCGAGATCCGTCTGCATACGCAGACCAGTGAGCGGCGTTCGCATCTGATGCGCGGCATCGGCAATGAAGCGCTGCTGGGCCTGAAGGTTCTCCTCCAGACGGGCCATCATCTCGTTGAAGGCAATGATCAGGGGCCGGACCTCCTCGGGAACCCCCGACACCGAGATGGGAGACAAGTCTGAGGGACGGCGACGGCGGATCAGGCGCTGGAGCTGATTGAGCGGCGCGATGCCCCGGGACAGACCGAGCCAGACCAGAATGACCGCAATGGGGATGATGGCGAACTGGGGAAGGAGCACGCCCGTCACCACCCGGGAGGCTAGAGTGCTGCGCTTGTTGCGCGTTTCAGCAACCTGGAGGAGCACAAGCCTGGACGGTGCGCTATCGATGGGCTGAACAAACTGGTAGGCAACCCGCACCTCCTCGCCAGCAATGGATTCGTCCCGGAACATGACAAGATCGGGAACGACGCTTTCCGGCGCAGCGATGGGCGGGATGTCCTTGTCGCCAGCCAGCAGCTCGCCCTTGAAACCGAGCACCTGGTAGTAAACGGTGTCGTCTTCATCTGCACGCAGGATCAGGCGCGCCGGGGCGGGAAAGTTCACACGGGCTTGCCCGTTCTCGAGCTTGACCAGACGGGCAATGGCTCTGACGTTAACGGCCAGCGCCTGATCATAGGGCTGGTTGGCGATGCTGTTGGCAACGTTGTGGGTGACAATGATGGAGATGGGCCACAGAAACAACAGTGGCGCCAACATCCAGTCGAGGATTTCCCCGAAAAGGGAATTGAAGGCCTTTCCGTCAGCGGCGTCCTCTTCCGCCACCTTGCGCCATCTAGGCGACCACATCAGGCTTTTCCAGGCAGTAACCCAGCCCTCTTACCGTCACGATCTGCACCCCACTCTGCTCAAGCTTCTTGCGCAGACGATGAACATACACCTCGATGGCGTTGTTGGAGACTTCTTCACCCCAGCCGCACAGATGATCGACGAGCTGCTCCTTGCTCACCAAGCGGCCAGCACGGAGCAAAAGTACCTCAAGTAATCCGACTTCCCGCGCAGATAGCTCGACGACCTGACCATCTATCTTGACGACCCGATCCGCCTGATCGTAAGCCAGCCGGGCGTACTCGATGCAACGCGCCTGACCGGTCCCCCTTCGGGTCAGCGCACGGACGCGAGCCTCCAGTTCAGGCAACGCGAAGGGCTTGGTCAGGTAGTCGTCGGCCCCCGCATCCAGGCCACGCACCCGATCTTCAATACCGTCCTGGGCGGTGAGAATGAGCACGGGCATCACGCACTTGCGCGAGCGCAGGCGCCGCAGCACCTCGATTCCGGATAACTTGGGAAGACCCAGGTCGAGAATCAGCAGGTCGAAGGTCTGGCCAAGCAAGGCGGCATCGGCATCCGCACCGTTGGGAACATGATCCACCGCATAACCAGCTTTTTTCAGCGCACGGCACAGGCCGTCGGCAATAATCAGGTCGTCTTCAGCCAACAGGATCCGCATGGCGTTTTTTGGGGAGCAGAAGTGTAAGTTTGAAGTAAGCGGAATACGGCACAGTCAACCCGCTGTTCTCCTTTTACTCGGTCTTGGGGGCAAAGTCGCCGCGCAAGCAGCAACACTGCCTCGGGGGTTTGGTTCGCCCGACGGACCATCCCCCGCCGCCTTTTTTAGGCCAAGCCCGTAGCAATAACTGCAGACGCCCATGCCCTATATGTACAGGGGCACATCGGGTGATTGCAACGCATACCCTCAATACAATTCCGTTCGAGTCTAGCACAGGGCCAGCCAGGCTTTGCGCAAGCATGGCGCACGCGTGTCCACGCTCGCCAAGGATGACCCACTTCCAAAAGACATCAATCCGTTCGTTCATTGAAAAACCCCGGCCGCCTTTCGGCAGACCGGGGTTTCTTATTGCATCCGGCAGGGCCGAAGCCCCGCCGGGAGTCTTGCTTAGTGACCCGACGCGCCGGAGGCGCCGATGCCGGTTTCGGACCGGATCAGCTGGGCAGCGAAGTCAGCACGTTCCTGCTGGGCGTTCGGGCTGCGGTCGAGCAGCGAGAAGATCCAGATACCCACGAAGCCGATGGTCATGGAGAACAGGGCCGGCGAGGTATAGGGGAACGGAGCAGAGCCCTTCGGGTTGCCAAGGGTGGCGACCCACACGGACTCCGACAGCACTGTCATCACCACGGCGCTCAGCAGACCAAGGAAGCCACCGATAACGGCGCCCTTGGTGGTGCAGTCCTTCCACAGCACGCTCATGAAGAGCACCGGGAAGTTGGCGGAAGCGGCGATGGCGAAGGCCAGGGACACCATGAAGGCGATGTTCTGCTTTTCGAAGGCGATACCCAGAACCACCGCAATGACGCCCAGGACGATGGTGGTGATACGGGAGACACGCAGCTCGGAAGCAGAATCCGCATTGCCATTCTTGAACACCGTGGCGTACAAGTCATGGGACACAGCGGATGCACCGGACAGGGTCAGACCGGCAACCACGGCCAGAATGGTGGCGAAGGCAACCGCGGAGATGAAGCCGAGGAAGACGTTGCCGCCCACTGCGTTGGCGAGGTGGATAGCCGCCATGTTGCCGCCGCCCTTCAGGACACCCTTGGCATCCAGGAAGGTCGGGTCGGTCAGCACAAAGCAGATGGCGCCGAAGCCGATCACGAAGGTCAGGATGTAGAAGTAGCCGATCCAGACGGTCGCCCAACCCACGGACTTGCGCGCTTCCTTGGCATCCGGCACGGTGAAGAAGCGCATCAGGATGTGGGGCAGGCCAGCGGTACCGAACATCAGCGCCATACCGAAGGAGATGGCGGAGATCGGATCCTTCACGAAGGAGCCCGGACCCATGATGGAGTCACCCTTCTTGGCGGCCATCGCGGCGGTCACTTCGGCCACGTCCTTGCCGGAAGCAGCAGCGGCAGTCGCAGCGTCGGCGATCAGCTTGGCGTCCTTGGCGGCGAGAGCGGTCTTGATCTCGACAGCCTTGGCGAACATCGCTTCCGGGCTGAAGCCGAACTTGACGAGCACCATGAAGGCCATGAAGGAAGCACCCGCCAGCAGCAGCACAGCCTTGATGATCTGCACCCAGGTGGTGGCGGTCATGCCACCGAAGAGCACGTAAACCATCATCAGCGCGCCGACGATCACCACAGCCATCCAGTATTCGAGACCGAAGAGCAGCTTGATCAGCTGACCGGCACCGACCATCTGGGCGATGAGGTAGAAGGCCACCACAACCAGCGTGCCGGAAGCAGCAAAGGCACGGATCGGGGTTTGCTGGAAGCGGTAACCGGCCACGTCGGCGAAGGTGAACTTGCCGAGGTTGCGCAGACGCTCTGCCATCAGGAAGGTGATGACCGGCCAGCCCACGAGGAAGCCGATCGCGAAGATCAGGCCGTCGTAGCCGTTCGCCATCACCGCAGCGGAAATACCCAGGAAAGACGCAGCGGACATGTAGTCGCCGGCGATTGCCAGGCCGTTCTGGAAGCCCGTGATGCCACCGCCAGCGGTGTAGAAGTCAGCAGCCGACTTGGTCTTGGATGCCGCCCACTTGGTGATCATCATCGTGCCGGCAACGAAAACGCCGAACATGGCAATGGCCGTCCAGTTGGTAGCCTGCTTTTCAGCCTGACCGAGATCGGCGCCGGCCGCGAGGGCGACGCCGGAGGCCAGCATGGCCAGGAGGCCGAGCAAGAGTTTGGAATTGCGCATCACTTGGTGGCCTCCTTGATGACCTGAGCCTTCAGATCGTCAAACTCGGTGTTGGCACGGCGAATGTAGATACCGGTGATGATGATGGTGAACAGGATCACGCCAACACCAATGGGGATGCCGAGCGAGGTCACGCCCGCGCCCGTTTTCTGCGCCAGGAATTCCTTGTTGAAGGCCACCAGCAGGATGTAACCGTAGTAAACGATCATCATCAGCGCTGTCATGATCCAGCCATAGGAATTGCGTTTCGAGACCAGCTCCTGGTATTTCGGGTTTGCCCGGATGCGGTCGCCGAGGTCGTCTTTCATATCTCTCCTCCTCTTCGAATTAACCTGCCAGGAGCCAAGGGGACTCCTTTAGGGGTATTGGCAAGTTACCGGCGCACACTTACATCGACCTTACGCTGACAAATGAAATTGCTGCCTTGATGACGGACAATCGAATATCGCATCGCAACATGCGGAAATCCGAAAAAACCCGTCAGAACAAGGTGTTCGGAGATCAGGAAATCAGGACGAAAAAAAGGCGCGAATTTCGCGCCTTTTTCTCCCCCTCTACCCCCGGCCTGACAGCACCGGGTTCCTCCCCTGTTTTTTCTTTTTCGATTTGCGCTGTTTTATTATTTCCGGCAATTCGGGGAACCGCCGGCTGCAAATCGCCCCAGCCCATGAGCCGGGGAAATGTCTCTTACTTGAGTTGTTCCAGGATCGCCGGGTTTTCCAGCGTCGAGGTGTCCTGCGTAATCTCCTCGCCCTTGGCCAGCTGACGGAGCAGACGGCGCATGATCTTGCCGGAGCGGGTCTTCGGAAGGTTCTCACCAAAGCGGATGTCCTTCGGCTTGGCGATCGGCCCAATCTCCTGACCAACCCAGTTCTGCAGCTCCTTGATCATCGCAACGGCGGCATCGCCGGTGGGACGGGCACCCTTGAGCACCACGAAGGCCACGATTGCTTCACCGGTCAGGTCATCCGGACGGCCAACCACGGCAGCTTCGGCAACCTTCTCGTGAGCCACCAGGGCGGATTCGATTTCCATCGTACCCATACGGTGACCGGAAACGTTCAGCACATCATCGATACGGCCGGTGATGGTGAAGTAGCCGGTGTCCTTGTCGCGGATGGCACCGTCGCCAGCCAGGTACAGCTTGCCCTGGAAGTCGGCCGGGTAATAGGACTTCACGAAACGGTCCGGGTCACCCCAGATGTTGCGGATCATGGAGGGCCACGGACGCTTCACGACCAGGATGCCACCTTGGCCCCAGGGCACTTCCGTGCCGGTTTCGTCGACCACTGCAGCCTGGATGCCCGGGAAGGGCAGCGTGCAGGAGCCGGGGATCAGCGGGGTGGCGCCGGGCAGCGGGGTGATCATGTGGCCGCCGGTTTCGGTCTGCCAGAAGGTATCCACGATCGGGCAGCGGCTGCCGCCGACGTTCTCGTAGTACCACTCCCAGGCTGCAGGGTTGATCGGCTCACCGACCGAACCCAGGATGCGCAGGCTGGACATGTCATAGTTCTTGGGATGCACGGCCGGGGTGTTGTCCGCCGACTTGATCAGCGAACGGATCGCGGTCGGGGC
>NZ_JBIJDC010000034.1:0-40269 GCF_044344315.1 Zoogloea sp.
GGGCGGGGGGGGGTGTTTGCGCCCGAGGGGGGTGGCCCGCGCCGGCCGCCTGCTGGGAGCAGCGCAGGGGAGTCATTCGCGTAGCGAATGACCGGGGTGGCCGGGTCGCCTTTCTTGCCTTCTTCTTTGGCGAAGCAAAGAAGAAGGTCGCCCGCCGGGGCGAATTCCCGGCCGATGTGAGGTAAAAACCAGGAAATCCCCCGCAAGAACCCATCCCACCCACATCCCAACAGACAACTACCGCCTGACCTGCGGCCCCTTCGCCACGTTCTTGGTCAGCAGCTTCCACGCCACGCCGAAAACATCATCCCCCCGCGACACCGCCTTGCGGGGCAGGGCCAGGGGGTCTTCGGCGGGGGTGGCCGCTGCGCGCACGCAGGTGGTGCCCGTGACATAGCCGGCCGCTGCGGCCGCCTGCACGGCGCGCAGGTCGTGGCTGCCGTAGGGGTAGCAGAAGTGATCCACCCGGCGGCCGAGGAGGTCCTCAAGGGCGGTCTTGCTGTCCCGGGTTTCGGCGGCGATGCAGGCATCCTCCTGCTGGGCGAGGCGCAGGTGACTCTTCGAATGGGAACCGATGGTGAAGCCCATGTCCTGCACCTCGCGCAGCTGGGCGGCGTTCATCAGCGGCGCGGGCTCGGGGCCGACGCCGGCATCCCAGCTGGAGGTGGTGCCGATGAGGCCGCTCACGGCATACACGGTGGCCGGGTAGCCGTGAGCCTTGAGCACCGGGGCGGCGTTGGCGAGGAAGTCCACGTAGGCATCGTCGAAGGTCAGCACCAGCGGGCGGGGCGGCAGGGCGATCTCGCCGCACAGGCCGGCGGCGGCATCGTCGAGGCTGACCACCGAATAGCCGAGCACCTGGAACATCTTCATCTGGGCGCGGAAACGCGGCAGATGGCAGTAGAGGGCACCGTGGGCCTTGACCCGGCCGGGGAAGTGCCCGACCCGGTGATACATGAGGATCTGCACCTGGGTCATCGGGCGCAGGCCTCGCGATATACGGCAATCGTCCTGTCGAACATGGCGTCCTCCGTAAAACCGGCCTCGAAGCGCTGGCGGGCGCGGGCGCCAAAGGCGGCACGCCGGGCCGGGTCGGCCAGCAGCGGGGCGATGGCCGCCGCCAGGGCCGCCGGATCATCCGGCGCCACCAGGGCACCGCTGGCCCCGTCCTCCACCACCTCGCCGATGCCGCCGACGCGGCTGGCCACGATGGGCAGGGCGCAGGCGGAGGCTTCGAGCAGGGTCAGGGACAGGGCTTCGCGCCGCGACGGGGCAAGGAGCAGATCGGAGGCCGCCAGCAGAGCCGGCACATCCTCCCGCAGCCCAAGGAAACGGACCCGCTCGGCAATGCCGAGTTCCCGCGCCAGGGCCTGCATCTGCGGCCCCAGGTCGCCGTGGTGATCACCGGCCAGCAGCAGGGTCCAGCGCTGCTCGCGCAGGCGGGCCAGGGCGCGCAGGGCGGTGTCGTGGCCCTTGGCCGGGACGATGCGGGCCGCCATCAGCAGGCACGGTTCGTCGTCGGCCAGGCCGAGGCCGTGCCGGGTGGTCTGGCGGGCATCGGCGGGCAGGCGCGCGGCGATGTCGGCGATGCCGTGGTGCACCATGCGGATGCGCGCCGGGTCGTAGCCCTCGCGCTGCAGGAAGTCGGCCACCGCGCCGGACACGGCGATGATGCGGTCGGCCCGGCCGAAATGCTTGCCGGCGTTGTCGGAGTGGGCCGTGGCCACATTGGGCAGGCCGGCCAGGCGGGCGGCAAAGCCCACATACCAGGCGCTGCGGGTCAGGTGGCCGTGGAGCAGATCCACCCGCTGGCGCCGGGCATAGAGGGCCAGGCGGACCAGGGAGGGCACATCGTAGAGCCCCAGCAGGGGCAGATCGATGCCGCCAAAGCCGTCGGCCCGGAGCTGCTGGCCGAGCCAGCCAGCCATGGGGCCGGCATACAGGCATTCGTGACCCCGCTCCCTCAGGCCGCGCATCAGCTGCAGGGCGTGACGCTCAGCGCCGCCGCTCTTCATGCTGCGCAGGACGGTCAGGATCTTCACCGGCCGAGCACCTGGTGGTAGAGGGCCAGGTTGCCGTCCACCATGCGCCCGATGGAGAACTCGGCCAGGATGCGCTGCCGGCCGGCCTCGCCGTACTGGTGGCGCAGGGCCGGATCGCCGGCCAGGCGGTCAATGGCGGCGGCCAGGGCGTCCACGTCCCCGGGCGGGCAGAGGATGCCGGTGACGCCATCCTGCACGGCTTCGGGCAAGCCGCCAGCGCGGCTGGTGATCACCGGCACACCGGCCGCCGCGGCCTGCAACAGGGACACGCCCAGGCCTTCCATCTCGGCCGGATGCACCAGCATGTCAAGGCCGCCGATCCAGCTCGCCAGGTCGTGGCGGAAGCCGGTGAAATGCACCACGCCGTCAAGCCCGCGGGCGGCCACGTCGCCGCGCAGCTCGCCAAGCAGCGGCCCCTGGCCGAAGACCAGCACCTGCAGTTCCGGGTAGCGCTCGAGGAGCCCGGGCAGCGCGGAAAACAGGTAGCGGTGGCCCTTGCGGGGAATCATCTGGGCCACCACGCCGATCACCAGGGCGTCCTGGGGCAGGCGGAACTCGGCCCGGAAGGCGGAGGGATCGACGGGCGCCAGGAAGGGTGCCGGGTCCACGGCGCTGCGCACGCAGCTCACCTTGTCGGCGGCCAGCCCTTCGTCGAGCAGCACCTGGCGGATGGCCTCGGAGATGGTGATCACGTGGTCGTAGAGCCGGTACTTGATGGCTACGGCGAGGCGCGACTCGGGGTTGTCCACCCGCCGCGACAGCACGCAGGGCACACCGGCCATTTTGGCGGCCAGACCACCCCAGGTGTCGGCACCGCGGCGGCTGTGGAGGTGCACCAGGTCGGGTTGCTCGGCGCGGATCAGGCGCGCCAGACGGAAGGCCAGGCCGATGTCACCGTCGCCGCCCATGCGGATGGGCAGCACGCGCACGCCGGCCGGCGGCTGGCGACTCATCTCGCTGTCGATGGGACAGGCCAGCAGGCTGTCGATGCCCCGGGCCGCCAGGCCCTCGGTGATGTACTGCACCTGGCGGGCGCCCCCGTAGAGGTGCTTGCCGGCTTCCACGTGGAGGATCTTCATGGCGCGGCGCCTCCGGCGGAGAGCATGGCCCGGGCGCGTTCCAGCACCATGGCCGGGGTGATGTCGCGCAGGCAGGTGAACTTGCCGCCGCAGGTGGGACGACGCCGGCACGGGGAGCATTCCATGCCCAGCCAGATCACGCTGCCGGTGGGCCGGCCGGTGTCGGTGTAGGGGCAGGTGGAGCCGAAGATGGCCACTGTCGGACGGGCCAGGGCGGTGCCCATGTGAGTGAGGCCGGTGTCCACGCCGATGAGCAGTGCCGAGTGGGCAATCACCGCGACCGCCTCGGGCAGGCGGGTCTTGCCGGCCAGGTTGACGATGCGCGGGTCGGCGGCGGCAATACGCGCGGCGGCCTCGGTATCGGCAGGGCCGCCGAGAATCACCGGGGTCAGGCCGGTGGCCTCGATCAGCAACGGGGCCAGGGCCTGCCAAGCGTCTTCGAACCAGTGCTTCTGGGGCCGCGTGGTGAAGGGGGCAAACACCGCGTAGGCCCCCGGAACCAGGCCGTGCTCCGCGAGGGTGCCGAGCACTGCGGCATCCGCCGCCGGGGCCACTGTGAGGGTAGGCAGGAACGCTCCCGCGTCGAAGCCCATCTGGCGGGCCAGGTACTGGTATTCGGAGCCGATCCGGGCGGCCTCGCCCCCCCGCGGGATGACCTCGCTCATCAGCCACTGGCTGCCTTCCTTGGAGCCCAGCCCGACCCGCCGGGGCGCCCCCGACAGCCAGGTGAGGAAGCCGCTCTTGAGCAGACCCTGCAGGTCCAGGGCCAGGTCGAAGCGGCGCGCGTGCAGCTCCCGCCGCAACTGGCGCACGCGCCGCCACAGCTCAAGGCGCTGGCCGGACTTCCACAGGCGCACCCACTCGGCCTTCGACCAGGGGATGACTTCGTCAATGTCGGGATCGGACAACAGCAGCTCATGGATGCCCGGCTCCACCAGCCAGGCGATATGGGCATCCGGGTGGCGGCGCCGGATCGCCCCGGGCAGGGCCGAGGCGAACACCACGTCGCCGATGGCAGAGCTGCGCACGATCAGGACGCGCATCAGGGGGCTCCCAGCTCGGCCAGGCGGGCCACGACGGCGTCCACCGTGATGGCGTCCATGCCCTGCCCGGCCAGGGCCTGGAGCAGCGGGTCATGGGCCAGGGGCGGGGTGGCACCGAACAGGCCCAAAGCCGGTACGCCGTTGGCGACCGCCATGTTGAGCACGCCGGTGTCGTTGCCGACACAGTACTGGCAATGGCGCAGCAGGGCCGCAGAGCGCTGCACCGAGGCCTGGGCGGAAACCATCACACGGCTGCGCAGGGCGGCCGGAACGGCGGCAAGGATGGATTCGGCGGCCCCCTGCTCGGCCGGCCCCCCCAGCAGCACCACGCTGCCGCCGCGCCCGGCCAGGGCCGCGGCGAGGGCGCCGAAGCGCTCCGCACCCCAGTTCTTGCGGGCTTCGGAGGTGCCGATGGAGAAGGCATAGCGCGGCTCGGGCAGGGTGGCGAGATCGCGCTCTGCGGCACTCAGGGCGGCCGTGGCCACCGCCATCCGTGGCACCACCGGGCCGCTCACCAGGCCATGGGCAACACAGAAATCGGTGGCTTCGGGGTACACCCAGTTGCCCGGCCCGCGGTAGGGGCGGATATAGGGCGGCTGGTTGAGGAGCAGGCGCTCGGCCACCGTGAAACCGAAACCGGCCCGCCGGGGAATGCCCGCCAGCAGGGCCAGGGCGGCATAGCGCGCACGCCCGGAGAAGATGAAGATGCGCCCGAAGCGCCGGGCCCGCAGTTCGGCCACGAAGGCCAGCTGAGCGCCAAGGCCATCATGGCGGCCGACCCGGCGCTCGCTCTTGCGCGGCTTGCGATCGAACTCGATGACTTCGTCGATACACGGCTCCGCCGCCAGCACCTCGGCGGCCCGGCACGAGGGACGGGCGATCACGCTGACCTTGCCGCCCGCACTGACGGCGGCAATGGCGCGCAGGTAGGGGATGTGCCAGATCAGGTCGCCGATGCCGCTGCGGTGATGGACGACGACGGTACGGGGAAGGTCGGGAGTGGTCATTGAGGCCGGGGGCAGTTCAAGGGTCGGCAGCAGGGGCGCTATTCTGCCCCATTCCCCCCGGCGGGGCTGCCCATCTGCCGCCGGAGCTGCCGTGCCATCAGGAAAACGGTGAGCTTGCGCCGCTGGGACTGGGCCACCCGGGTGATGTGCTGCACGAAACGGTTGCTGCGGTGGGTGCCGAAGCGCCCGGAGATGGTGCTGGCGATGCTGGCATCCTCCACCACCACGCTGGGGGACACCAGGGGCACCCGCAAGCCGTGCTTCCAGTAGGCGTCCAGCGCCGTATCGATGGGGCAGCGAGGCACGGACAGGGCCGCCAGCAGGCGCCGGGCGCCGGCCAGGCTGACCATGTAACCCTGGGTGCCGCTGGGGTTCTTGGTGGGCAGGATGAGCCGCTCGCCGCCCGACAGGGTGGCGATGGGCAGGCCCCGGATCGGCCGCAGGGCCGACAGGCGCAGGGCATCGAGAGGCAGCCCGAGGGCCGCCGTCTCGGTGGCCACGCGCATCAGGCTGGGGCTGCACAGCACATCGTCCTCGAGGACGATGGCGTGGGGCAGGCGCCGCGCCACCACGGTTTCCCAGAAGCGCACATGGCTCAGATAGCAGCCGATCTCGCCGGGCGACAGCCCCGGATGAGTACCCGGAGGCAGGCTGCCCGGCGGCAGGCGGGCGCCCTCGACGGCCGGCAGGATCTCGGCTTCGAGGCCCAGCTCACGCAGATGGCGCAGGATGGTCTCGCGTCGTTCGGCGGCGCGCTCCAGGTTGATGATGAAGATGTGCATAGCGTTCAGTCTTCCCGGTCCTGGCGGTGCCCGAAGAGCTTCATTACTTCCCGCTTCTTCTTTTCGACCAGGCCGGCCAGGCCCCGGCGCAGCCCCTGCAGGGGCCCCGGGCGGACATGGATGCCGAGCACCCGGGGCGAACGCTCGACGGGCGGCAGGGTATCGAGGACGGCCTTGAGCTCGTCGGCCGGCACCACGCCGTCGGCGGCCAGCTTGCGGTAGAAGGCACCAGCGGCCTGGATCGGCTTGACGTGGCGGATCACCGCCGTGTCAACGATGCCCACCCGGCCGCCCTCGGCCCGCGCCAGGTGGCTGAAGGCGTAATCGCTGCCCCAGGTGCTGCGGGTCACCGGAAAGTCGCCCAGCGTGCGGGCCACGAAGGCGGTATCGAAGCACGGGCACATGATCTCGACGAAATTGGTCTCGCGCCACTCGGCCAGGGGGTTCCTGAGCATGATGCGCAATGACCAGTAGCCGCTCCAGTCCTGAGCGGGGTGGGACACCGTGAGCCCCAGGCGGTCGGCACTCTCGAAAAAAGCCGAGATGCTGCCCCCGGTCACGTCCAGGTCGTCGTCGGCCAGCAGCACCAGGCGATAGGGGCTCAGATCGAGCCCGCCGGAGACGACACAGTCGCGGAAATGCTCCAGTTTGTTGTAACCACCCATTTCCGTGGCAATGGCGGCCGGATCGGCCGGCGTCGGCATGTAGCAGCTGAGGAAGAGATCCCAGTTGCGCCCGGGCTCCTGCTCCAGCCAGCGGGGATAGAGGCCGTTGGCGCCCGTGCGCATGAAGACCAGATAGGGGCGCCCGCCCTCTGGGGTGGGTGCCGGTGATCGCAACGGGGAGGCAGTGGACACGGACGAAGAAACGGGGCTCGGCATGGTGGACGCACGCGACATATCGCCCGCATTGTGCCGTAATCCCTCGAATCGTGCGTCCGATCTTCGCCGGGAAAATCTGTTGGCGGCCGCTTTGCGCTACCCTTCCGGGTTTGCCCGTCTCGCCGGATCATCGGCCCGCCCCCTGGATGCTCAAGCTCCCCAACGTCAGCCTGGTCTGCCTCGATACCCGCCACCCCGAGCTGGCGGTTTTCGCGATGCAGCGCTGTCTCGACCAGGCCTGCTTCGGCGAAGCGGTCCTGCTGACGGTGGCCGACTATGTCAGCCCCGACCCGCGCATCCGCGTCCAGCCGGTGGCGCGCCTGCGCAGTGTTGCCGATTACTCGGCCTTCATCATCAAGTCCCTGGGAGCCCACGTAACCGGCAGCCATGTGCTGGTGATGCAGTGGGACAGCTTCATCCTTGATGCCGGCGCCTGGGATCCAGCCTTTCTCGACTACGACTACCTGGGCGCCCCCTGGCCTCACCGGGCGCCGCCGGTGGGCAATGGCGGCTTCTCGTTACGCTCCCGCCGCCTGCTCGACGCCCTGCAGGACCCGCAGATCTGCGATCTGCAGCCGGAGGACTACTGCATCTGCGAGCTGTACCGGGAGCGCCTGGAAGGAGAGCACGGCATCCGCTTCGCGCCGCTGGAGCTGGCACGGCGCTTCTCCTTTGAACTGGAGGCGCCGAGTGGGCCCTCCTTCGGCTTCCATGGCCTGTTCAACTTCCACCGGGCACTGCCCGAGCCCGATCTGCTGGCCTGGCTGGAACGGGCGCCGGCGGGGCTGCTGCGCTCCATGCAGGGGCGTCGGCTGGTGAAGAACCTGATTCGCGCCGGCCGCCCCGTGCCGGCCCGGAAGATCCTCCAGGTGCGCGCCCGCGGTGGCCTCAAGCTGCGCCTTGATGCCCTCAAGCTGGGCAGCCTGCTGGCCGCCCGGGGCCTGTGGAACTGAACCCGTTCAGGCCCGTGCCGGCGTGGCCGGATGGGCGCCGGCCGCAAACACCGCCAGCAGCACGCTGAAACCGAGGGTGCCGAGGGACGAGGCAAACATCGACCCGACGTTGGAAAACACCAGCTCGCCGATCAGCAGCACCAGACCCCAGGTGGCAAACAGGCGCTTGTCCGCATCCGGGCTGCGCCGCGCCACAATGAAGTGCCCCAGCGCCCCCACCCAGAAGGCCAGCATGGCCACGGTGCCCACCAGGCCGGTGGTGGTGAGATGGTCGATGAACAGGTTGTGCAGCCCACCGAAGGTGGTCAGGATCGGCGGCAGGGTGCCCGCCGCCACCGCTGCTGCCACGGCGCTGCGGAAATTGCCCAGGCCGATGCCGAACACCGGGTTGGCCAGGAACTGCTCCCAGCCCCACTGCCAGCTCAGCAGGCGCAGGCCGAGGGAGGTCTCGCGGGCGCTGGGCGAGCCGGGATTGGCCACATAGGCACGGACTTCGGCAATCCCTTCCGCCAGACGCGCGCCCACCAGCTCGCTGGCCAGCAGGGCAGCCAGCAGCGCGGAGACGCTGCCGGCGATGACCCAGCGCCGGGGGATGGGGCGACGGCCGGGCATGATCAGCACGGCGATGGACATCAGCGGCAGTGCCGCCCAGGCGGAGCGGGTTTCCGACAACAGGGCCGCCATCAGCCCGCCGGCAATGGCCAGCAGGGCCAGGGCCGGCGCCCCCGCCAGCGGACGCACCCCCACCGCCAAGCCACCGGCCAACCCGGCCACTGCCACCACGGCGCTGTAGTTGCCAAAGGGGCCGGGGCTGGAAAACGGCCCCATCGGCCGCCCGGAATTGAGGGCCAGCAGGCCCTGGCCACCGCCGCTGCCCACGGCCATGGCCGCCACGGCACCCGCCGCCAGGCCCGCCACGGCCAGACCGAACAGCACCGACGGGCGGGAAATGCCCAGGCGCCGGAACAGCAGGTACACCAGCATTGCCGCCAGCAGGTGGGCCGGCCGGTCAAGAGCCCTGGCGTTCCAGCCGAGCAGCGCCATGTTGAGCAAGTAGGCGGCCGGCAGCACGGCACAGGCCAGCATGAAGCGACGGTCGAGGTGGTCCAGATGGCGCCCGGGCGCCACGGCCAGCACCAGCCCGCCGGCCGCCATCAGGACGGCCAGGTTGCGGGCCAGGCCCGCCGAGAGCATCAGCCCGAGCAGGAACAGGGGCAGCAGCCAGGGGGCCACGCGGGCCGCCAGCACAGGCAGCCCCCGGACCCGCAGCGGTGAATCGAGGCGCTCAGGGAGCATCGTGCAGGCTGACCCCGGTGGTGCGGAAGGCCTCGCTCATCTGGCGCTTTTCGGTATCGGACTTGAAGCGCACCCGGTCCCAGCCGAAGGCCACCACCCGGGTCGTCGCCGGGCTGGTCTGGCGGGCGAACAGCAGGGCGCTGGAGCGCACGCCGACGACCGCATCGTAGGGGGTGTTGGCGAGGTGCACTTCGAGGGGCTCATCGAGGGTGACGACGGTGTAGTCGGGATGATTGAGCTCCAGTTCCGGGTCCTTCGGGTGGCCCTTGTAAAAGATCTGCGCCATCCCTTCGGCCGCCAGCCAGGCGTGGATTTCGTCGCTCACCGCATCGCGATCGGCGGCCTTCATCAGGCCGGCGCCCACCAGAGGCTGACCGATGACCAGGGCGCGCCGCGGGCCGCCAGCGGCCACCCCATCGCCCCGCGGCGTGACCAGCGGCGGCAGCACCACGGTCTTGTCGGCAGGGTATTCATGGGGCAGGCCGGGGATCACATAGATGCGGTCGCAAAAGGGCGCATCGGAGCCGATGCGGTCACCGGAAAAACACCAGTAGTCGAGTTCCGGCGCGATCAGGCGGCGCAGCTTGCGGGCGTACTGGGCGAGGCGCCTGGCCGTGCTCAGGGGATAGCGGCGGATGCTGATGAGGCCGTCGGGCAGGATGCGGGCGCGCATCTGCGTGGCGCCTGCCGCCCGCGGCAGAGCGCGCAGGAAGTAGTTGATGGCCTCGGTGTCGAACACCGCGCTGTGGATGTGCAGGGTGCTGCAGCGGCCAATCAGCCCGGCCACCAGGCGGATGTTGGCGCGCTGCCGGCGCAGGCGCCCGAAGGCCCCGGGCAGGGGCTCCCAGCGCGGCCAGGGCATATATACGGCAGCGTCCCAATCGGCCTCGCGGACGATGGGCGTGACACCGGGCTTGTACCACACCAGCACCTGGCGGGAGCCCTGCTCATGGGCTTCGGCGATGCGCCGGGCGGCCAGGTATTGCAGGGGGGAGGCGACGAAATAGACAGCGACGGTGTCACTCATGAGATGACGTCCGCGATCATGCTCAGGCCTCGTCCCGGGCGACCTGCTCGCCGCTGGCCAGCAGGCGGGCATAGGCTTCGCCACGGGCGACGAGCTCGTCATGGGTGCCGGCCTCGACGATGCGACCGCGCTCCATGACGACGATGCGGTCGGCGTCGCGGATGGTGGACAGGCGGTGGGCGATGACGATCACGGTGCGGTTGCGGCGCAGCTCGACCAGGGCGTCCTTGACGGCCCGCTCGGACTCGTTGTCGAGGGCCGAGGTGGCCTCGTCGAGGAGCAGGATGGGCGCATCGCGCAGGAAGGCCCGGGCAATGGCAATGCGCTGGCGCTGGCCACCGGAGAGCTGGCTGCCATTGGCGCCGACCCGGGTGGCCAGGCCGTCGGGCAGCTTGTCGATGAACTCCATGGCGTGGGCGGCGCGGGCGGCGGCGATGATATCGGCCTCCGGCACGTCGGGCCGGCCATAGGCGATGTTGGCGGCGATGCTGTCGTCGAACAGCACCACCTGCTGGCCGACCCAGCCGAGCTGCTGGCGCAGGTGGGCCAGGGGCAGGCTGTCGAGGCTGGCGCCGTCAAGCAGGATGCGGCCGCTGCCGGGTTCGAAGAAGCGGGCGATCAGGTTGACCAGGGTGGTCTTGCCGCTGCCGGAGGCGCCCACCAGGGCCACCGTCTGCCCGGGATGCACGTCGAGGCTGAAGTGGCTGAGGGCCGCTTCGGCCTGGCCGGGGTAGCTGAAACTCACATCGTCGAAGCGCAGCTCGCCGATGGCGCGGGGGAAGTTGCCGGTGGCTGAATCCACCTCGGCGGGGGTATCGAGCAGCTCGAAGATGCTCTGGGCACCGGCCAGGCCGCGCTGGATCACTGCGTTGATATTGGTCAGGCGGCGGATCGGCTCGAAAAGCATGGACATGGCAGTGACGAAGGACACGAACTCGCCGGGGCTGAGCTTGTCCTGGGCCGACAGGGAGGTGGCCGTCCAGATCACCGTGGCCACGGCCGCCGCCGCCAGCACCTGCACCAGGGGCACGTTGACGGCCGACACCCGCACGGTGCGCATGGTCTGGCTGCGCAGGCGCTCGGCCACTTCACCGAAGCGCCGGTCCTCGTGATCATGGGTACCGAAGAGCTTGATCTCGCGCACCCCGCCCAGGGTCTCCTCGACCATGCCGGTGAGGTGACCGGTGGTTTCCTGCATCTCCTGGTTGGAGCCGCGCAGCTTGCGGCTGGCCACCCGGATCAGCCAGGCCACGATGGGGGCGATGGCGACGATGACCAGGGTCAGCTCCCAGGCGGTGTAGATGAGGTAGCCGGTGAGGCCGATGATGATCAGGGTGTCGCGCACCACGATGATCCAGGCGTTGGACAGGGCCGCGCCCACCTGGGGGATGTCGTAGAGGATGCGCGACAGCATGCGTCCGCCGGCCTCGGCCTGGTGCACCGGGATGGGCAGGTGCATCTGGTGGCGGAAAACCTGCTGACGCAAGTCGGTGATGGCCTTGTGGGCGATCCACTGGCTGGACACGTTGGCAACGTACTCGGCCACGCCCTTGGCCAGGAAGGCCAGCATCAGGAACAGGGGCACCTGCCACTGGGCCACGTGGTTCTTCTTGATCAGGCTCTCGTCCACCAGGGGCTTGAGCAGGGCCGGCAGCACCGGCTCCAGCGAAGCCGCGGCGATCATGGCCAGCACCGACAGAGCCACCACCTTGCTGTAGGGGCGGATGGAGCCGAGCAGGCGGCGGTAAAGCAGGAAGGCGCTTTTCATTCCCGGTGCAGGACCTTGTCGACGATCAGGCTGGCCCAGCCTTCGGCGCGGAAGCGGTTGTGCATTTCGAGGCGGTTGTATTCGGTGTTCACCCACTCCAGGAAGCCGATGGGCGACTGGCGGTTGCGGGCCACGTAGGTGGCGAAGAAGAAGTCCAGCACGCCGGTCTTGGCCTGCTTGAAGTGGCCGTACTTCCAGCCCAGCTCGGCCATGGCGGCCTCGACCGGGTGGCCCAGGTGCAGGATGCGGTAAAGGGCGGCACCCAGGCCGGCCCGGTCGGCGCCGGACTTGCAGTGCAGCAGGGCGGGGTATTCGATGGTCTTGAAGAGCGCGTCCATGGCGTGCACCTCTTCGATCTCCGGTGGCGTGCGGGAGTACAGCTTGACGTCGTGGAGGGCAATGCCGAGCTGCGCGCAGGCTTCCTTCTCCAGGGCGTAGGAGCCGTAGCCATGGGCGCCGCGCAGGTTGATCACACTGCGCAGACCGAGGCTTTGCTGGTACTTGCGCAGCTGGGCCGGGCTGGGCTGGCTGCTGCGGTACATGCCGCCGCCCAGGTCGTAGAAGTTGCTGTACACGGCGCGGACGGCGCCGTGATCCACCAGGTGCATGTCCAGCCAGGCGCGGATGCGGCCGCTGGTGGTCGAGATGTCCATGATCATGGGCGGGCGGGCAGCAACAGGTGGGGCCCGATCCTGGCCAGCAGATCGGCGTGGCCGGCCGGGTCGGCACTCACCACCCAGTCCACCTGGCGCAGGGCGGCAAGCACTGCGAGGGCATCCGCGTCCGTGTCGGCGGGCTCGACGAGGAGCACCCGGTCGGCCTGGCGGCCGGCCTGTTCGAGACGGGCCAGCAAGGCCGCCCCCGGCACACCGACGGGGCCGACGATCACGGCGATGCGCTCGCCGGCGGCCCGGGCACGCTGGGCGGCGCTGATCAGCGCATCCGCGCCCATGCGCCCGCGGGCCAGGGGCGAATGGGCATCCATGGCGGCATAGAGTTCGTCGAGGGACGCCGTGGCGGTGCCCAGCTTGCCCACCACCACGCCGGCCGCCAGATTGGCCAGGGCGGTGGCTTCGAGCAGACTGAGGCCGGCGGCAATACCACAGCCGAGGGCGGCCGACACCGTATCGCCGGCGCCGGTCACGTCATACACCTCCCGTGCCCGGGTCGGCTGGTGGTGGGCCGGTTGGCCACGCTGGAGCAGGGTCACGCCCTGTTCGCCGCGGGTCACCAGCAGGGCCTCCAGGTCCAGCTCGGCGCGCAGGGCTTCGCCGCGGGCGATCAGGGTGGCCTCGTCCGGGCAGGGGCCGACCACGGCCTCGAACTCGGACAGGTTGGGCTTGACGATGGTGGCGCCGCGGTAACGGGAAAAGTCGGTGCCCTTCGGGTCCACCACCACCGGCACACCCCGGGCCCGGGCCAGGGCGATCAGGGCCGGCACATCGGCGAGGGTGCCCTTGGCGTAGTCGGACAGCACCAATACGTCGATGCCCTCCAGGTGGGCGGCCAGGGCATCGGCCACCCGAGGGGCGTGGCGGGCGTCGAAACGCTCCTCGAAATCCAGGCGGATGAGTTGCTGGTGGCGCGAGATGACCCGCAGCTTGGTGATCGTCGGCGCGTCGGCAAGGCGCTCGAAGGCACAATCAACCCCCCGGGCGGCCAGACTCTCGCCGAGCAGACGGCCGGCCTCGTCGTCCCCCACCAGGCCAATGACCCGCGCCCGGGCGCCCAGGGAGGCGGCATTGAGGGCCACGTTGCCGGCACCACCGGCACGCACTTCGTCGTTCTTCACCTGAACCACCGGCACCGGCGCCTCGGGTGAGATGCGGGCCGTCGCCCCGTGCCAATAGCGGTCGAGCATCACGTCGCCGCAAACGAGCACGCGGCAGGCGGAGAAATCCGGCAGGGAAAAATGCATGCGCAGGCAGGCACCCGCAAAACCGGGCGCCGGAGGAATAAAGCCGGGATTATCGCATCAAGGGCGGAGGGTCGCGAGGGGGCGGACCGCGCGCTCAGCCGATACCGGTTTCAGCAAACGCCCCCGAAGGTCGTGACTCACGTCACAATATGCCAATGACCCTTTTTTCAACCCCGCGCGGCCCTCTGCCCCCCGTTCTGCATGACTAGCGACATCAAGGGCGCGGTCACTGCCTGGTTTGGCAGGTTGCCGCTGAATCTTGCCTTCATCGGGCTGTACCTGGCCCTGGATGCGGTGAGCTTCATCCATCCCCTGTGGGGGCTGAACATCACGCCATGGAATCCGGCCCCTGCCCTCGGACTGGTGTTCCTGATCCGCCACGGACGCAGCGCCTGGCTGGCCACGGTGCTGGCGGTCGTGTTGGCCGATTTCGTCGTCTACGATTTCGAGCCCCTGCGCTGGCCCTTGCTGGGCACCAGCCTGGCGCTGGCCGCCGGCTATGTGGCGCTGGGCTCGGAGCTGGCTCGCATCCTGCCCCGCGACAGCCTGCTGAATACCCGACGGGCCCTGGTCACCTGGTTCATCGGGGTGGCCCTGGGCACGCTGCTGGTGAGCCTGGTGTATGTGTTCTCCCTGCGCCTCGGCGGGTTTCTGGTGCCGAGCGGCTGGTGGCAGGCCCTGCTGCGCTTCTGGGTCGGTGACGGTGTTGGCATCGCCATCCTGATGCCCCTGCTGTGGTGGCTCGGCAACGAACAGGGACGCCGCCAACTGCTGCATGCCATCCGCCAGCCGGAAACCGGCGGCTATCTGGCCCTCGCCGTGGCCTCCCTGTGGCTGGCCTTCGGACTCGGTGGACACAACGATTTCAAGCTCTTCTACCTGCTCTTCCTGCCCATCGCCTGGGCCGCCGGACGTCAGGGCATGGCGGGCGCCATCATCTGCGCCGCCTTCCTGCAGCTGGGCGTCATCGTTGCCGTACAGGTGCTTGATTACAGCGCCGTCACCGTGGCCGAGCTGCAGATCCTGGCCCTGGCCATGGCCTTGGTGGGCTTCTTCGTCGGCGTGGTGGTGGATGAAAAGCGACGCACCGGCACGGAGCTGCGCCACAGCCTGCGCCTGGCGGCCGCCGGCGAGATGGCTGGCGCCCTGGCCCATGAGCTGCAGCAGCCCCTCACCGCCCTGCGCGCCTATGCCGGCGCCTGCGAGCGCCTGATCGAGCGGGGTGCCACCCCCGAGCAGTTGCTGGCCGCCGTGCAGTGCGTGCAGCGGGAATCCGCCCGAGCCGACGCGGCGGTGCGGCGCCTGCAGGAGTTCTACCAGGCCGAGCCCACCCGCCTCGAATCCGTAGCCCTTGAGACGCTGGTGGAGGCCGCCGTGGCACCCTTCCGCAACCAGGCCGAACAGGAGGGGGTACGGCTGAAGGTCAACGCCATGCCCACGGTATCCCTGTGGGCCGACCGCCTGCAACTGGAGGTGGTGCTGCGTCACCTGCTTTCCAACGCCTTCGAAGCCGTCGGAGACAGCCCGCGCCACCCCCGCCGCATTCTTCTCAGTGCCTTCCAGGAGACGCCCGAGCGCGTGTGCCTGCAGTTCGAGGACTCGGCGCTTGGCCTCACCGCCCAGAACGCAACTCATCTCTTTGATGGCCCTGCTACTGGTGGGGCCGGCCCGGTGGACGCCAGCCTTGCGATCATCCGGGCGATTGTGGACACCCATGGTGGCCGCCTGTGGGGCGAGGCCCACCACCACCGGATCTTCAAGCTGGAGCTACCCGTCGAGGCAGCCCCTGGGCCCGCTTGCCGGGCTGGCTGGCCCGGTCGCATACTGTCCGGGTCAGGTGCGCGAGAAGGAGTTCATCATGCTTGACCACAGCCGCGGGCGGAGTGCCGAGGCAGACGAAGACGACGCGGAGCCCTTCGGCGGGCTGGTACGTTACGAACGGCATGTCCCGCTGCACCAGGTTTCTTACTACCTGTGCGGCGAGCTGCAGTCGCCCCAGCACTACACCGAACTGTTCTACACCCTGCGCAGTGCCGCCGAAACCGACCTGATCTATCTGCACATCAACTCGCCCGGTGGCGACTTCAACACCGGCCTGCAGATCATCAACAACATGTTGGCCTCGGACGCCCATGTGATCACCGTACTGGAGGCGCGAGCCTACTCGATGGCAGCCTTCATCTTCCTGAGCGGTGACGAGCTCATCGTCCATGACAACTGCCAGCTGATGTTCCACACCTACTCAAGCAGCTTTGCCGGCAAGGGCAGCGAGCAGCTGGCCGAAGTGCACGCCCTGGGCAGCTGGTTCGAGAAGGTCACCACCCGCGTGTGCACGCCCTTCCTGAGCGCCACCGACATCACCCACATCCTGCAGGGCAGCGATCTGTGGATGGATTCGGACGAGATCCGCCGACGCCTGGCGCGCATCAAGCCGGCCCGCTCAAAAACCGCGCCGCGCAAACCAGTGTTGCGCAAAGGCAAGATCCCGGCCTGAACGCAGCGACACGGGGCGCTGGCGGCCTCCCATCAGGGCAGGCGGGCGGTGGCCGGCAGGGCCGTGGCGATATCCGCCGCCAGGGCGTCCACGAGACGCCCGTGAGCAAGGGCAAGGGCTTCCCAGGTGGGCTCCATGACCTTTTCACTGGCCACGAAACGCCGGCTGGCCAGATCCTTGCCGCCCTTGCGCAGGGTCCATACCGCCTCCAGGCTCACCTTCTCGAAGCCCTCGGCGTCGAAACGCTGCACGTCGATGGGCACGTTCATCTCGGGTTCGGCAATGCTCGACTGGGGCCACGAGACGATGCGGCCGTTGCCACTGCGCCGTGACAGTTCAACCGCCACACGGCGGGAGATCTCGGTTTTCAGCGGCGCGGCCCAGCGATGACCATCGGCGACGTCGGCGCGGGCGCCGTCCACCTGGCGCACGATGAGCAGGCGGTCAATGCTGGCCGGCACACCCACCGGCCCCACCACCACGCTCGGGCCGCTGCCCACCGCGGACACGGCCGGATTGAAGGCGCCGAGGGAGTAGTAGCGCACCGGCGGGGTGCTGCCGCAGGCGGCCAGCAGGCCGCATGCCAGGATCAGGGACAGCCGCTTCATGGTTTTTCCTCGGGTTTGCCGCGCAACAGGGCCTCGGGGTGACGGTCGAGGGTGTCGGCCAGGTGGCGCAGGGCCTGGGCGGCCCGGGTGAGTTCCTGCAGACTGGCCCGCAGATCCTGCTGCAGGGGTGCATCGGTGGCCAGCAGCTTGCGGGTGTCGGCAATGGCCGCACGGGCTTCGACAACCGTGTCGCGCACATCGCCATTGGCCAGGCCGTCGATGCGCTTGACCAGGGCCTCCGCCTCGTCGATGGTGCGCCCCAGACCAACGATGGCTTTGCGGGTGTCCTGGCCGATCTCGTTGAGGGGCAGCCGGTCGAGCTTGTCCACGATGCGCAGCAGGGTCGTCTGCAGTTCGTCCAGGCTGCCGCGCTGGGTCGGCAGGCGCGGTGGCTTGACGCTCCAGTCGGTCTTGCCCGGCTTGGCCCCCGGGAAGAAATCGAGGGCCACGTAGAGCTGGCCGGTGACCAGGTTGCCATTGCGCAGCTGGGCCCGCAGGCCGCTGCTCACCAGCCTGTCGATGAACTCGCGGAAATCCTTGTCCCGGTAGTCCTTGCCGAAGAAGGTCTGCTGGCCGGCATCGGGGCGCGCCTGCATGCGCCCGGGGTAGATGGCAACCTCGACCAGCAGGCCCATGTCGGTGCCGCTTTTCTGAATCTCCGCATGGACGGCGCTGACTTCACCCAGCTGGATGCCGCGGAACTCCACCGGGGCCCCCACCGACAGGCCGCGCACGCTCTCGGTGAAGCGCAGCAGATAGTGCTGGACCACCGTGTGCGGCTGCTTGAGGGCCAGCTCCCGGGTTTGGAAAAGGGGGAAGACCTGGTCCTTCGGCGCCGGCTCGGCATCGCTGGCCTCGGGCGTCAGGAAGGACAGGCCGCCGGCGACGATGGAGGTGAGGGATTCCGTATTGACCTGCACCCCGTCGGCCCCGAGCTTGACGTCCACACCGCTGGCGTTCCAGAAGCGGGTGTCGGCGGTGACGAAGCGGTCGTAGGGCGCCTTGATGAAGATGCGCAGATCCACATGCTTGCCCGTATCGTCGAGGCGGAAACCGGTGACCTGGCCGACCGGGATGCGGCGGAAATACACCGGCGTGCCCACGTCGAGGGAACCCAGGGTGGGCGCCTCCAGGGAGAAATAGCGGCCGGGCACATCGAAGTTGACCACCGGCGCCTCGTCGAGCCCCTTGAAATCACGCCGCGCTTCGTCGGACTTGCCCACGTCCATGCCCACGTAGGCGCCCGACAGCAGGGTGTCCAGCCCGGACACGGAACTGCCCGACACCCGCGCACTGACCACCCAGAAGCGCGTGTCATCCACCAGCAGGCGAGCGGCCTCGCGGGCCAGCCTGGCGGTGGCGACAACATGGCTGCCGTCCTCGGCCAGGGCCACGGAACTCAGCTGGCCGACGTCCACATCCTTGTACTTGATGCGGGTCTTGCCGGGCTCGAGGCCCACCCCGGTACGAAAGGTGATGGTGATGGTGGGCCCCTGCTCATAGTAGGTGCGCGCCGCAAGAAAGAGGCCGATCAGGGCGGCCACCAGCGGGATGATCCATACCAGCGGGATGCGGAAGCGCCGTGGACGATCCACCACAGCGACGGGAAGGGCAGGAGGTTTGGGGTCAGTCATGGTCGGGCCGGGGAGGATCGGTATCGGTGAGGGGGTCCCAGATGAGGCGCGGATCAAAGCTCATGGCGGCAAACATGGTCAGCACCACCACTGCCCCGAAAGCCACGGCGGCCGGGCCCGCCTGGATGGTGGCGAGCCCCTGGAACTGCACCAGCGCCGCAAGGATGGTGATGACGTAGATGTCGAGCATGGACCAGCGCCCGACAAACTCCACGAGGCGATACAGACGCGTGCGCTGCAGCAGGTTCTGACGCGAGCGACGCTGGGCCGAGGCCGTCAGATAGATCAGGGCCAGGATCTTGAGCATGGGGACCATCACGCTGGCGAAGAACACCACGGCGGCCAGCGGCCACGAACCCGACGTCCACAGAAAGACCACGCCGCTCATGATGGTGTCCTCCTGGCTGCCGAGCAGGGAGGCGGTGGTCATCATGGGCAGCAGATTGGCCGGGATGTAGAGCAGGACGGCGGCGGCGATCAGGGCCCAGGTGGTGGACAGGCTGGCGGGCTTGCGCATGTGCATCGGCGCCCCGCAGCGCGGGCAGCGCAGTGCATGCCCCCCACCTTCCGGCTGGCTGGCGAGCTGGCCGCACACATGGCAGCTCATCAGCCCGGCCTCCCGGGCCGTTCGGTAAATGGCGCTCACCGGGCGAGCTCGGGCATGGGCGGCTGCCACAGCAGGCGCGTGTCGAAGGCCCGGGCGGCGAGGGTCAGCACCACAATCAGGGCCGCCGTGGCCCAGAAGGCCGTGCCCAGCACCACCGTGGCCAGGTGCGACAACTTGACCAGGGACACCAGCATGCCAAGCAGGAAGACCTCCACCATGCCCCACGGCTGCACCGAACGCACCAGGCGGAAGAAGGTGGCAAGCCGCGGCGACACCCGGCCCAGGCGCAGGGGTACCAGCACCAGCAGGAACATCAGCAGTTCGAGCATCGGGAACAGCAGCGCGGTGATGAACACCAGCGCAGCCACGGGCTCGACGCCCCCCTTCCAGAGGATCTGCACGGCCTCGAAGAGGGTCACCTCGACCCGCCGCCCCTGCATCTCCAGGCCCACCAGGGGATGGATGTTGGCGAGCACGTAGAGAACCGCCGCGGTCAGGGTCAGAGCCAGGCTGCGGTCAAGACTGTCCGGCGGGTTGCGGGCCAGGAAGGCGGCACAGCGCACGCAGCGCGCGGTCTCGCCGGGGGCGAGTTGCGGCTCGGTCTGCAGCAGGTCGCACTCGTGGCAGGCGATCAGATCGGCAGGCAGGATCAGGTGCACGTCGGGTACGGGCATAGCTTGGCGCCGGATAATGACGACCAATTGTGCGGTGCAAGCACGACGTGCGCAAGGGCGGCCGGGGGCATCCCCCGGCGAGGCAGGCAGCCTCAAGCAGGGAAGTAAATCAGCGGCCCGCGGCAGGCCCCGGCAGCGCCGGCCCGGTCAGGGCACTTCCGGGTGGCGGTCCCGACGCGTCCACTGCCGGTGCCACCCTGTCTGTCGGCAGGGGCTCAAACGCTGCGGACGGCGTCCGCTCCAGCGGCGGCGGCGGCGGGATCTCGTCCCGCCACTGCGGATCGGTGGCGCGCCCCATCTCCATGCCGGGGCTGATCGGAACATCGCCCGGCATCAGGCTCAGGGGAAGCACGATCGGTGCCCCCGAGCTGCGCTGGCGCAGCACCACCCGGTCCGGCATCACCCGCTCCACTCGCAGATCCTCACTGAAGGCAGCGCCTTCGGGCACCAGCACCGGACGCCGGCCCGCCTCGGCAAGGATGGCCACGCCCGGCGTGTTCCGGTCACCGGCGATCACGCCCTGGAGCACGACCCTCACGGGCAAAGGCGTGGCCAACGGCAGATCGGCCGAACGGGCATCCGCAGGCTCCGCGACCTCCAGCAAGCCGACTTCCTCTGCAATCCACAAACCTGCAACCGTCATCACGCCCAGGGTCAGGAGGATGCGTGGCAGGCGGCTGAAATCGAATCCGTTCATCAATTGCCTCTCATCCCGATGTCGTTCAACAACGCCCACCGTAACACCGGGCACGCTTAGCTCAGCAACGTTTTTGCCATGATTAACGTATTTAACGTTTATCACAATTACTCTTCGACACCAGACATGGTGTACTTGTAGCCTGCGTCCCCGGGCGCCCATTGCATATTGCGCGGGCATCTCCCGGGGCCGGCTCCTCTTTCACTGTAGATCCCCGATCATGCGTTCACGCACCTCCGCGCCCTGGCGCACGACTGTCCTGCCGCTTGCCGGCCTCCTGGTCATTGGCCTGAACCCCCTGGCAGCCCAAGCCGGGGACGAGCACGCCCACCACCACCACCACCATGCCGCCTCGGCGGTCAGCCGCAGCGAAGCCGCCATCACCCCGCCCCGGGTCAACCTGCGCAACCAGGAGGGGGCCACCGTGGTGTTTGCAGACGCCATCGACGATGGCCGCCCGGTGCTGCTCAACTTCATCTACACCAGCTGCACGGCCATCTGCCCACCGATGACGCGGATCTTTGCGGAGGTGCAGGAAAGCCTGGGGGATGACCGCCCGCGGGTGCGCCTGGTCTCCGTGTCCATCGACCCGGAGCAAGACACGCCCCGGCGCCTGAGGGACTACGCCCGCCAGTTCGGCGCCACCGAGCCCTGGCTCTTCCTCACCGGTAGCGCCGCCGCGAGCACGGCCGTGCAGAAGGCGTTCAACAGCTATCGCCCGGACAAGATGAGCCACACCCCGGTCAGCTTCCTGCGGCGCGCCCCCGGCCAGGCCTGGGTGCGCCTCGACGGCCTGGCCCAGGCCGGCGACATCCTCCGCGAGCTGCGCCCGATGCTGCCGCCGCGGCCCTGATGCATCGCCTTCTCGCCCTCGCCATCGCCCTGCTGCTGCCCGCCCTGCCCGGCCAGGCCGACGAGGCACTGCTTGGCGAGGGACGGCGCCTGTACCTGGAGGGCCTGCGCGCCGACGGCATGGCGCCCCGGTGGTGAACGCCTGCGCGGGCGCGACATGGCCTGCGTCCAGTGCCATCGCCGCAGCGGCATGGGAACGGTGGAGGGTGTGGTGGTGGTCCCGCCGATCACCGGCCCCGTCCTGTTTGCGCCCGGCCAACCACCCGCCGGCCATACGCCCCGGCGGGCCGCCGGCATGGCCTTGCAGGACCACAGCTTCCGCACCCGTCCGGCCTACGACGCACCCCGCCTGGCCCGGGCCCTGCGGGAGGGGATGGGCGCGGGCGACGTCCCCCTGGATCCACTGATGCCCCGCTACACCCTGAGCGAGCGGGAGCTGGCGGCCCTCCAGGCCTGGCTGGAAAGCCTCGGCACGGGCCCGGTGCCAGGCGTGGGCAGCACCACCCTGCACCTGGCTACGGTCATTACCCCGGACGCCGATGCCCGCCAGCGGGACGCCATGCGTGACGTCCTGCAGCGCTGCATCGCCGGGCGCAGCCCGCCGCCCGGCAGAGGCCGGCGCCCCTGGGTGCTGGAAGAATGGGCCCTGTCCGGCCCCCCGCAGGGCTGGCGCAACCAGCTCGAAGCGCGGATGCGCCGGCAGCCGGCCTTCGCCCTGGTGTCCGGCATCGGCCGTGACTGGACGCCGGTGCATGAATTCTGCGAGGCCGAGGGCGTCCCCTGCCTGTTCCCCAACACCGACCTGCCCGGCCCGGACCCACGCGCGTCGGTCTACCTGTGGCCGGGCATGGTCCTGGAGGGCGCGGTGCTGGCCCGCCACCTGATGGAGCAGGAGCGCTTGCCGACGCGCATCATCCAGGTCTTCGACCCGTCCGACATGGGCCGCGAGGGCGCTGCCGCCCTGCGTGGAGCCCTGGTCAGCCAACCCGTGACGGTATTCGACCGGACCTTCCGCGGCCCCCTGGATGAAGCCGCCTGGCGCAGCCTGCTGCCCCCGGTGGATGCCAGTGACGTGCTGGTGCTGTGGCTGGGTGACGCCGACCTGGAGCGCCTGCTGCGCAGCCACAAGGCGCCACCTACGGCCGCCGGGGTCTTCGTGTCGGGCACCCTGGCCGGGCTGGAGCGGGCGCCGGATGCACGCAAGGTGCCGCCGCCCTGGCGGGCCGGGCTGCGCGTGATCTACCCCTTCGACGCCCCGGAGGCCCGCCTCAGCCGGATGGTTTTCAACCTGGGCAGCTGGATGAGCACCCAGGGCCTGAGCCTGGCGCGGGATACCGAGCGGACCCAGGGCAACACCCATGCGGCCTGCGAGATCACCGCCCGGGCCTTGTACACCCTGGGCGAGCGCTACTCCCGGGACTATCTGCTGGAACTGGTGGAGGATTCCTACGCTGGCGCCACGGCCAGCGCCTTCCCCCGCTTCACCCTCGGCCCGGGTCAACGCTACGGCTCCAAGGGCGCCTACCTGATGCGCATCGAAAAGGACGGCAGCCTGGCCGTGGACGGCGACTGGATCGTGCCCTAGGCCGGGCTGGCCTCAGCCCGCAGGGAGGGCCACGAAGTCGAGCACGTCGCGGATGAAGCGCCCCCGCTCCCACAGGTGGGGGGCGTGGTCCACTCCATCGTAAATGTGCAGCAGGGCATTGGGGATGCTGTCGCGCACATACTCGGCGGTGCCGGTGGAGTAGAAATTGCTCGCCCCGCCATACACCAGCAGGGCCGGGATGGAGATGGTCTGCAGCACATCCCTGTAGTCGGCCGCGCTCAGGCTGGCCCAGCAGTCGATCAGCGGCCGTGGGTCCAGCGCACGCAGGCGCTGGCGGGCGGTCTCGATGCCGGAGCCGTTTTCCAGGTACTTGGCGCGGGAGCGTTCGTTATGGCCGAAGGCCGCCAGGCGCAGGACAGCTTCGGCGAAGTCACCCTCCAGCTCGTGCATGAACCGGGCATTGCGGCGGTGATCGAAATCCCCGTAGATGCCGCTTTTCCAGTCGTCATCGGTGAGCAGCTTGGGAGACTGGTCGATGACCACTACCCGGGACAAGCGGCGACTGCCGAAATCGCGCAGGTATTGCCAGAGGGTCAGGGCACCCATGGAGTGCCCCACCACCACCGCCTTTTCCAGTCCGTAATGATCCAGCAGATTGTGCAGATCCCGGGCCATGCGCTCCACCGTCGGCACACTGGTGGTGCGCAGGGCATGGCCGCCGTGGCCGCGGGCGTCCCAGCGCAACACCTGGTGACGGGCCTCGAAATCCTCCAGGAAGGGGTTCCAGTCCCGGTGGGTCGATGTCCAGCCGTGCAGCAGCACCAGCGGCGCACCACTGCCGGAGATCTTCAGATGGATGCGTTCGCCATCGTCGGCGGAGAAAGAGTCCATGGGGGGCATCGGAGAGAAGAATGAAGCCCCGAGTATATGACGTGCACGAAAGGTCGAGGCCCCGCATCCGGGGCCTCGACCGGGGCTCAGGCGACGACGAAGCGCCGCATCATTTCATGGTCTTCGTGGGACAGGATGTGGCAGTGCCACACGTATTCCCCGGGCCGGTTGAAGGTGGCGATGATGCGCGTGACCTGACCGGGGTAGGCCAGCACCGTGTCCTTGCGCCCCTGCTCGCTGGGCAGTGCAGGGGTCTTCACCCCGGCCAGGGCGATACGGGTGAGATAGCCCCCTGCCGCCACACCGCCCGGGCCCATGGGCTTGGGCTGAACGACACCCGTGAAGCTCTGGCGATCAAGCACCCGGAAATCCACCAGGTGCAGGTGGATGGGGTGGGCATCCACGGTGGTGTTGTAGATCTCCCAGATTTCGGTGGCACCGAGCTTGATGTTCTCGGTGACCGGGTCGGTGAAGAAGAAGGTGCCGAAGCCGGGGCCGGCCGGGTTGCCCGGCGCCGGATTGACCGTGCCGAGCATGGTCTGCAGACGGCCATAGGCATCATTGCCCTCGAACAGCATCAGCTTGCGCACCGTGGCCCCCACCGTCGACGGTATCGGCAGCGGACCATGCACCGGGCGCAGGTTGGTGGGCAGGTTGGCGCTGGTCAGGGCAGCGCTACCCTGGCCAAAGAATCCGAGCGGCTTGTTGACGCTGAAGGCCATGACCCTGTCGGTGCTGCCCGCCAGCACCGGGTCGCCATCGGGGAAGGGGGTATTGGCGTCGTTGCGCAGGATCACCCGGCCATGCCACCAGGACACCACCTTGGAGAAATCCACCACCACGTCAGCCCGCTCGCCGGGCGCCAGGGTCAGTGAGCTGAGGGCCACCGGGCTGTTCATCAGGCCGAGTTCGGTGCCGATCTGCCAGAAGGTCATGCGGTTCTGGGGAAAGTTCTCGAAGCTGAAGTTGAGCCGGACGACCCGGGAATCGGAACCATTGAGGAGACGCAGGCGATACAGGCGCGGCTCGCAGTCGAGCCGCGGCCAGGGAATGCCATTGACCACGATGACGTCGCCAAAGAACTCCGGCAAATGGGTGGGCTGGGGTGCCTGGGGGTTCTCCGGGTCGCTGGCCGGGTAGCGCAGGGCACCGCTGATGGCGAACTGGCGATCCTGGATGCAAAGAGGCACTTCATGGGGATAGGCCGGCAACTGACCGGCCTGGACCAGATAGTCCTCGTTGGCGTCGCGGATGAAATAGTTGCCGGCCAGCCCCATGTAAACATTGAGGCGGGTCACGCCGAGGGCGTGATCGTGGTACCAGAGGTGTCCAGCTTCCTGGGAATTGTCGAAGGTGTAGCTGGCGCTGAAAAGGCGGCCCCGGTAATCGGGCATCCCGTCACGATTGACGTCCGGCGTAGCCCAGGCTTCGGGAAGGCCGTCGCTGCCGGTGACCTGATCGCCACCATGGCGGTGAGCCACCAGGGGCACCGGCGCCCGCCCCCCCAGGTTGCCCGGGTTGGCCCAGCCCAGCGTGGTATCCACCGGCAGACGATAGGGTAGCGGACCCTGGGAATTCATCAGGGCGTTCTGATAACGAACGGATACCGCCACCCCCCGGCGCAGGTTGAAGGTACGCCCAGGATAGGACGGTGCCTGCCGGGTGGTACCGTATCCCCACAGTGCGGTGTAGAGCGCCTTGCCGGTGGAATCCACCAGCCCCAGCGGGGCCGAGAACTCGCGGATCACCAGGGTGTAACTGGTGCTGCCCGGCGCATCGGGCGCAAACAGGTTGGCCGGATCGAGGGGATTGGGCAGCAGGTCGGTGAACTGCTTTTTGCGCAGGGCACTGAGCACCGAGGGAACGGTCTGGCCGTAGCTCCACGAGGACACGAGGGAGGTGAAAAATCCGGCGGCGCCTGCCTTGAGCACGGTTCGTCTGTTTGCCATGGTGTGAATGCCTTTGAGTCTGGCGCGCCAACGCACGCGGTGATGTACGTATCCACGTACGCCTTGTTGGGTATCACCCCACAGACTCAAGTATCGGACTGGAACCGATCGCAAAACTGTGCAAACAATATAAACGACATAAATGTAACAAAATACTACGAATTAATGCGTTTTTACTATTTTTGATGTTGCCCGAGGGGTAAGACTCCCCCTCCCTTGCCGATCCGGAAGTGGGCTCAGCGATTGAACCAGCGCAGCACCGTGCCCCAAGCGTGCAGATCCAGGCGCGTCACCTCACCACAGGCGAAATCGAGACCCAGCCAGTTTTCCGGCGGCAGGCCGAGGAGCTGCCCGGCCAGGGCTCGCAGGGGACCGCCATGGGCGACCACCACGGCGGCGGCGGGGTCGGCCTGGCGCAGGCCGGCCAGGAAGTCGAGGGCTCGGGCCGCCATCTGGCGCGGTGACTCGCCTCCCGGCGGGGCAAAGTCGAGGGGGGCGGCCGACCAGGCATCCAGGGCTGCCTTGCCGATCTCGTCGAAACTGCGGCCTTCCCACTCGCCGAAGTGGATCTCCTGCAGGCGTGCATCCACCTGGGGGGAACCCAGGGCTTCGGCCAGCAGGCGGGCCCGGCGCAGGGGGCTGGTGTACAGGGCGTAGTCGGCGGGCAGCAGTGGCCGCAGACGCTCGGCCACCACACGCGGCGATTCGGCGAGCCCGAGATCGGTCTGCCCGTAACACGTCCCCGGCGCAACATCGGGCCGGGGATGGCGGATCAGGTAAAGCTCCATGCGGCAAGGATTCCGAGGTAGATGGCAAGCTCGGCGACCTGCTGGGTGGCGCCGAGGCAATCGCCGGTATAGCCCCCCAGCCGGCGGGCAAAGGTGCGCATCGCCAGCACGCTGACGACGGCAGTAATGACCAGTACGCTCAGCGCCTCGCCGGCGTTCAACAGCAGCAGGGGCAGAATGCCGCCGAGGGTGGCGATGCCCAGCTCGGCGGCCGTGGGGCGACGGGCGACAGAGGCCGACTTGGCGCTGTCGTCGGCGCGGGCGTAGTCCAGCACCACCATCAGGCTCACCGCGGCGAGACGGGACAGGGGGTGGGCCACCAGCAGAGCGGCGATCAGCGGGTAGTCCTGCTCGGCGGCCAGATCGGCCAGCGCCAGGTATTTGGCGAGGAGCATCAGGACCAGGCCGATGGCACCGTAGCTGCCGATCCGCGAATCCTTCATGATCTTCAGGATCTGCTCCCGGTTCCAGCCGCCGCCGAGTCCGTCGCAGGTGTCGGCCCAGCCGTCCTCGTGGAAGGCGCCAGTCGCGCGGATACTCGCTGCCATGGCCAGCACGATCGCCACATCCACCGGCAACACCTGCACCGCCAGGCCATACACGCCCGCCCCGATCAGGCCGACAATCCAGCCGATCCAGGGCAGGAAGCGGGCCGCCTGGCCCAGTTTTTCCGGGGAGAACTCGACCCAGCCAGGCACTGGCAACCGGGTGAAGAAGCCAAGGGCGATGAAGAAGAGCTCGAGCTGGGCGCGGAGCATGTCAGTGCGTCCAGACAGCGGGCTGCGGGTTTGCCGGGCCCATCACTGACGGCTCACACCGGCGGATTCGAAGCTGGCCATCTCGTTGAGGAAGTTGACCGCCGCCTGCACCAGTGGGTAAACCAGGGCAGCTCCCGTACCCTCACCGAGACGCAGATCGAGCTGGACCAGAGGCTCGGTGTTGAAATGGGTCAGTTGCACGGTGTGCCCTGGCTCCTGGGATCGATGGGCAAAGACGCAGTAGTCGAGGATCGCCGGACACAGGGCATGGGCCACCAGCAGGGCACTGGTAACGATGAAGCCATCAATGAGCAGGACCATGCCCTCCTCCGCAGCACCGAGCATGGCGCCGGCCATCATGGCGATCTCGAATCCACCGTACTGGGCAAGGGCTTCCAGGGGATCGCCGGGCCGGCCGCCACGGGCCACGGCCCGGGCCAGCAACTGGCGCTTGCGGGCCAGGCCGGCATCGTCCAGCCCGGTGCCGCGGCCAATCACGATGTCCAGTTCGGCACTGGTCAGGCAGTGGGTCAGCAGAGACGCCGACGCGGTGTTGCCGATGCCCATCTCACCAAAGCCGATCACGTTGCACCCTTGCCCGGCCAGCTCGTGGGCCAGCGCGCGACCGCGGGCCATGGCGGTGTCGCGCTGGGCGGCATCCATGGCCGGCGTTTCCAGATAATTGGCGGTGCCAGCCGCCACCTTGGCATCGATCAGCCCCGGACGGGCGCCAAAATCCCGGGCCACCCCGGCGTCCACTACCGACAGGGCGAGGCCGGCCTGGCGGGCAAACACATTGATCGCGGCACCCCCGGCGAGGAAGTTCTCGACCATCTGCCAGGTCACGTCCTGGGGATAGGCGGACACGCCAGCCCGCGCCGCACCGTGATCCCCGGCAAAGACCAGCATGTGCGGATTGTTCAGCCGTGGGGCGAGGGTTTGCTGGATCAGACCGATCTGGCGAGCCAGAGCTTCGAGGCGCCCGAGGGCGCCGAGCGGCTTGGTCTTGGTATCGATGCGCTGCTGGAGGGCAGCCGCAAGGCCGTGGTCGGGACGGACAATGGCAAAGGTCATGGAGCGCATCTACAGGCGGGGTCAAGGCCGCGGATGCTAGGACGGGGCGGCGTTTATTACAAGCGCCGCTCCACCCCACGTACTGGCAGGATCAAACACCAGTACGGCAAAAAACACTCAGCTACTCAGGGCGCGGCGGTCGGCGCCACGCACCTGGAAGAGCACACGGCGGCTGTTTCGGACCTGGTTCTCCCAGGCGCGCTTGAGCACGAAACGCAACTCGTAGTCACCGGGCACGTCACCGACGAGCAGAAACACCTGGCTGCCAGGGCGACGGGCGCCTGTTTCGCCGGCAGTGTGTTCAAGGGTCACCTGCAAGGGGGCGCTGGACGCATCCACGTACCAGGTGGCGCCGCCGGCAGGGGAAGGCAGGGCAATGCGGCAGGGCTGACCAATACCACTGGCAAGGTGCTGGGTATTCATGGTGTCGCCGCCCCCTTGTTACATCTTGTAATGGAACCGATGTTGCACTGCGAGGCGCGAACTCGCAGTGATCCTCAGCACAGCAAGAATGTGCAGAAGTTCCGAACCCCTCCGGGAAAAAACCATTTCAATTAAATACTTAACATACACCCGACTCAGCCCTTCAGCCTTAACGGCAGGCCGGCGGCCACCAGAGTGACTTCGCCACACAGGTCCGCCACAGCCTGATTAAGCCGCCCCGCCTCGTCCCGGAAGAGCCGCCCCAGGGCGGTCTCGGGCACGAGGCCAAAACCCACCTCGTTGGCCACAAAGATCACGCGGCCGGGCAAGCCGGGAATCAACGCCAGCAGGGCCGCCCGCTCCCGGGCGAAAGCCGGGAGCAGTTCGGCCCCCGCCCCGGGGGGCAGTGCATCGGCGCCATCGAGCAGATTGGCCAGCCACAGGGTCAGGCAATCGACCACCACGCAACGCCCCTCGACCGCTTCGTCAGCCAGGGCCGCTGCCAGCCCGCGGGGCGCTTCGACCACGCCCCAGCCGGCCGGCCGGTCGGCCTGGTGACGGGCGATGCGTGCGCTCATCTCTTCATCGAGGGCTTCGGCAGTGACGATGACATGCACCGGAAGGCCACTTCCGGCAGCGCGTTGTTCGGCATGGCGGCTCTTGCCCGAACGGGCGCCGCCGATGATCAATTCACAGGGCATGAGGGGCTTTCGAATATTCCGTGCACGTCAACCATTTTCGGGAAGTATCTGATTTCGGTGGTATTATCGCAGGCTGTCCGGTGCAGCAGCAGCTGTTCCGGACATACGTGTTCCAGGTGCTCCACGGTCCCCCGGACCAGGAGTTAAACGGGAAACAGGTGCGCGTGCTTCTCGCCGAAGCCGCAATGCCTGTGCTGCCCCCGCAACGGTAAGCAAGCGCAAGGTGTGTCACACCGCCACTGGGCCAACAACTGGCTTGGGAAGGCGACATACCACGTCCGGTTCGGCACTTTCTGCCCTACCGGCTCAGCTTGTGAGCCCGGATACCGGCCTTGATCACATGAAGCGGCAGTGCCACGGGGTGGTGGCGACGAGCGCGGTCATGGGTCTTCCCGGACCTTCTCTGCACAAACTCCCCTGGCGCAGCCAAGCGCAATCCACCCGGCGGCGGGGACGCAGCCGGGCAAGGGAGAAACCATCAGATGATCATCCGCCTTTCCGCTGCCGCCATCGCGGTCGCATCCGCCTTTCCCGTCGCCGCTGTGGCGGCCGAGACCGAGCACCCCACCGTGACCGTGACTGCCACCCGCCAGGCCCAGCGCACCGATGAGGCCATCGCCGACACCACGGTGATCAACCGGGAAAGCATCGAACGCGCCGGCCCGAGCTTCTCGCTGCCCGAACTGCTGGCCCGCCAGCCCGGCATCCAGATGAGCTCCAACGGTGGTCCGGGCAAAGCCACCGACATCTCCATCCGCGGCACCAATTCCAAGCACACCCTGTTCCTGGTGGACGGCATGCGCCTGGGCTCCGCCACCCTCGGCACGGCGGCCTGGCAGGACATTCCCCTGTCCCAGATTGAACGCATCGAGATCGTCCGCGGACCCGCCTCGGCCCTGTATGGAGCCGACGCCATCGGCGGCGTGATCCAGGTCATCACCAAGAAGGGCAGCGGCGAGCCGAAGATCAATGCCTTCGTGGGCGCTGGCAGCTACGGCACCCGGGAAGTCTCCGCCGGCGTGGCCGGGGGTACCGAGCAGCTGTCCTACTCGGCCCGCGGCGGCTACTCCCAGACCGAGAGTTTCAGTGCCCAGAACCGCAAGCTGTCCACCTACAACGCCGACAACGACCTTTATCGCAACGGCAACTTCTCGGGCAACTTCGCCTGGCGCCCTGCCGCCGGTCACGAGCTGGGCGGCTCTGTGCTGTACGCAGAAAGCCGTTCGATGTACGACTCGGGGCGCAGCTACAACAACTACAACAACGCCGCCCAGAGCGCCTGGAACCTCTACAGCCGCAACCGGTTCACCGACATCTGGACCAGCACCGTGCGCTTCGGCCAGTCCATCGACGACTACGAGAACTTCGCCTCCTACGCCCCCAACGGCGCCACCATCAAGACCACCCAGAACCAGTTCATGTGGCAGCACGATGTGCGCCTGCCGGTGGGCAACCTGCTGGCCGCCTACGAGAACCTGCACCAGAAGGCCACCAACGAGGGCACCTTCGATGTCAGCCGCTCGGTCAACTCCTTCCTGCTGGGGTGGACGGCCAACATCGACGCCCATCGGCTGCAACTCAACGCCCGCCACGACGACAACTCCCAGTACGGCGGCAAGACCACCGGCTACGCTGGCTACGGTTACCAGATCCTGCCCAGTCTGCGCATACAGGGCAGCGTCGGCTCGGCCTTCCGCGCGCCGACCTTCAACGAGCTCTACTATCCGGGTTTCGGCAACCCCGAGCTGAAGCCCGAGAATGCCTATAACAAGGAAATCGGCCTGCTGTGGGAAAAGGGCAGCCACAACCTGAGCGCGACCTACTACCACAACCGCATCAGCAACCTGATCGCCAACGACCAGAACTTCATCCCCCGCAACGTGGCCAACGCCAAGCTTGAGGGCATCACCCTGGGTTACGGCGGGCAACTGGCCGGCTTCGACCTGAGCGCCAGCGTGGACTTCCTCGACCCCAAGGACAGCGACACCGGCAAGCGCCTGCAGCGCCGCGCCAACAAGTTCGCCAACCTGTCGATCAGCCGCCGCATCCAGGCCCTCACCGTGGGCATGGAGTGGCGCGGCTCCGGCGACCGCTACGACCGGGCCAACGAGATCCGGCCGCTGGGTGGCTACGGCATGCTCAACGCCTATGCCAAGTACGCCCTGACCCACGAGTGGGCCGTTGAAGGACGGGTCAACAACCTGCTCGACAAGCAGTACGAGACGGCCTATGGCTACAACACCCCCGGCGCCAACGTCTTCGTGGGCGTACGCTACGCCCCCAGGTAAAGCACGATGAACGGAGGGACCATGGCCCAGGGGCAGGCTGCGACGCGCAACACCGGCATGCTGTCGGTGCGCCGCCGCGCCGCTGCGGTGCTCGCCGGCCTGGTGCTGGCGGCCCTCGCGGCCTTCGCCTGGTCCCTCTCGGCCGGTGCCCTGCCGGTCTCCATCGACGACCTGCTTACCGCCCTGTCCGGTGCCGAAGGCGGCATGGAGGCGGACATCATCCGTAGCCTGCGCCTACCCCGCGCCGTGGCGGCCTTTGCCTGCGGCGGCCTGCTGGCCCTGGCCGGTGCGCTGATGCAGGTGCTGCTGCGCAACCCCCTGGCCGACCCCTACGTGCTGGGCATCTCCGGTGGCGCGGCGGTCGGGGCGCTGGGCGCCATCCTTGCAGGGGCTGCGGCCGGCTGGATTGACGCGGGGGCCTTCATCGGTGCCCTCGGCGCCACCCTGCTGGTCTTCGGCCTGGCCCATGGAGACGGGTCCTGGACCCAGACCCGTCTCCTCCTCACCGGCGTTATCGTCGCCGCCGGCTGTGGCGCGGCGGTGGCCCTGATGCTCAGCCTGGCCCCGGAGGGGCGAGTCAAAGGCATGCTGTTCTGGCTGATGGGCGATGCCAGTGGCGCCACCCGACCGTGGCCGGCCCTGGCCCTGCTGGCTGTCGGGCTCGCCGCGGCCCTGCCCTTCGCCCGCGAGCTCAACCTGCTGGCCCGGGGCGAAGTCACTGCCCGCGCCCTCGGCGTGCGGGTCGGGCGCCTGCGCGGCCTGGTCTATGGCCTGGGCTCCCTGCTCACCGCAGTGGCCGTCACCACCGTCGGCTCGGTGGGCTTCATCGGGCTGATCGTGCCCCATCTGGTGCGCCTGGCCATCGGCAACGACCAGCGCCTGCTGCTCCCCGCCGCCACCCTGGCCGGCGGCGTGCTGCTGTGCGCCGCCGACACCGCGGCACGTACCGTGGTCGCCCCCATCCAGCTGCCGGTGGGCGTGCTCACCGCCCTGATCGGCGTGCCGGTGTTCCTGTTCCTGCTGGCCCGCCACCCCCGATGAAGATGGATGCCCGCCCCCCCGTGCTGGCCGCCGAACGGCTCACCGTGCAGGTGGGGCGCCGGGATGTGTGCCACGAGCTGGATTTCACCCTGCAGGCCGGCGATACCCTGGTCATACTCGGCCGCAACGGCGCCGGCAAGACCACCCTGCTCCACACCCTGGCCGGCCTGCGCGATGCCGCCCGCGGCGCCGTGCTGCTGTCCGGCCAGCCCTATGCCGCCTGGCCCCGCGGTCATGAGGCCTGCCTGCGCGGCCTGCTCGCCCAGAGCCAGCCCGACTTCTTCAGTGCCACCGTACTCGAGACCGCCCTGGTCGGTCGCCACCCCTACCTGGGCCGCTGGGACTGGGAAGGCCCGGGCGACGAAGCCATCGCCCTGGCGGCCCTGGCGCAGATGGGCCTGGAGAGCTTTGCCGCGCGCCAAGTGCCTACCCTTTCCGGCGGCGAGCGCCAGCGCCTCTCCATCGCCGCCCTGCTCGTCCAGCAGCCGCGCCTCTACCTGCTCGACGAACCCCTGGCCCACCTGGATCTGCACCACCAGGTCGCCGTGCTCGATCACTTCCGCAGCCTGGCCGCCAGCGGCGCCGGCGTGGCCATGGTCCTCCATGACATCAACCTCACCGCCCGCTACGCCAGCCACGTACTGCTGCTCGATGGTGAAGGCGGCCACGTGATCGGCCCGGCAGCCGAGGTGCTCACCACTGCGCGCCTGTCCGCCGCCTTCGGCCACCCCCTGCGGGCCATCGCCGACGGCGAACACACCTTGTTCGTGCCGGTCTGAACCGGCCACAACCACCCCCGAGAGAAGCCATGAGCGCACCCGACCTGAACGCAACGTCCACCGAGGAAGAACGCAACGCCCGCCACAAGGCCCGCATGGAACGCAAGAAGGCCGTCGTTGACGCCGCCATCGCCGCCGCCACCGACACCCGCGGCCTGCTGCTGGTCAACACCGGCAACGGCAAGGGCAAGTCCAGCGCCGCCTTTGGTGTGCTCGCCCGGGCCATCGGCCACGGCATGAAAGTGGGCGTGGTGCAGTTCGTCAAAGGCCGCTCCGACACCGGCGAGGAAGCCTTCTTCCGCCGCCAGCCCGAGGTGAGCTGGCACGTCATGGGCGACGGCTTCACCTGGGACACCCAGGACCGCAGCGCCGACATCGCCAGCGCCAAAGCCGGGTGGGAACAGGCGCGGCGCTTCCTGGACGATCCGGAGATCGGCCTCGTCGTCCTCGACGAGCTCAACATCGCCCTCAAGTACGCCTACCTGGATCTGGCCGAAGTCCTCCGCGACATCAACAGCCGGCCCGAGATGCAGCACGTCATCGTTACCGGCCGCGGCGCCCCCGAGGCCCTGATTGAGGCCGCCGACACCGTCACCGAGATGGGTGTGGTCAAGCACGCCTTCAAGGCCGGTATCGCCGCCCAGGCGGGCGTGGAGTTCTGAGCCGCCTGCGGTAAACCCCGGTTCTGCCCGGCCCTCCGGGCGCGCTAAGCTTGGGCTCCTCCCGCTCCAGGAAGCCCCATGCACCGCATCGTCACCCTCGAAGCCGGCGCCCTGATCGCCAACGTCCGCAGCCCCGCCTTTGCCCACGAGTGGGTGGAATTCGACGCTACCCGCCAGGATGAGGTCGCCGAGCGCCTGGCCGGCGCCACCATTGCCATCGTCAACAAGCGCCTGCTGACCGCCGACATCCTGGCCGGCCTGCCACAGCTGCAGATGGTCGCCATCGCCGCCACCGGCTACAACAACATCGATCTGGAGGCCTGCCGGGCTCGCGGCATCGTCGTCTCCAACGTGCGCGGCTATGCCCGCGAGACCGTGCCGGAACACGTCCTCGCCCTGCTGCTGGCCCTGTCCCGGCAGATCGGGCCCTTTCACCAGTCCGTGGCGGCCGGGCGCTGGCAGCACAGCGAACAGTTCTGCTATTTCGATTACCCCATCCGCGACCTGGCCGGCCAGACCCTGGGCATTCTCGGCAGCGGCACCCTGGGCGACGGCGTCGCCCGCCTCGCCGAGGCCTTCGGCATGCGGGTGATCCGCGGCGAGCGCAAGGGCGCCGACACGGTGCGCGAAGGCTACGTGGCCTTCCCGCAGCTGCTCCGCGAGGCCGACGTGATCAGCCTGCACTGCCCCCTCAACGACGCCACCCGGCACATGATCGGTGCAGCAGAGCTGGCCACCATGAAGCCCGGTGCCCTGCTCATCAACACCGCCCGCGGCGGCCTGGTGGATGAAGCCGCCCTGGCCGAGGCCCTGCGCCACAGGCAAATCGGCGGCGCCGGCTTCGACGTGCTGAGCGAGGAGCCACCCCGGGACAATCCCCTTCTCGCTCCCGATTTACTGGAAGCGGGCAACTTCATCCTCACCCCCCACGTGGCCTGGTCCAGCCGGGAGGCCATGCAGGCCCTGGCGGACCAGTTGATCGGCAACATCGAAGCCTTCGCCGCCGGGGAGGCGCGCAACCGGGTGGCGTGAGACGCTAGCGATTGCGGCTCAGGTACTCGACGATCCGCCGCCGCTCGTCCGCGTCGCCAACCCGGAAGTTCATCCGCTGCCCCGGCACCAGGGCTTCCGGATCGCGCAGCCAGCGCTCCAGACTCTCCTCGGTCCACACGATCTGCGAGCGGGCGAGCGCCGGGGAGTAGGCAAAGCCGGCGATGCTGCCCGCCTTGCGGCCGAGCACCCCGGCATGGCGCGGCCCGACCCGGTCCGCAGCGAGGGCGTGGCAGCCACCGCAGCGCGCCTCATAGAGGGCCCGGCCCGGGTCGGCGTCATCGGCCGCCCGGGCAGGTGCCGCAAGCACTGCCAGGCCGGCCAGGGCGAGGCACAGTGCGGGCTTCATGCGCCGAAGCTCAGCGGCTTGGCCGGCAGCATGCGACCCAGCGCGGACGACAAGGCCGTCCAGTGCATGGTTTCGTCGGCGGCGAGGCGCCCGGCCACCTGGGCCAGCGCGGCCTCCTTGAAGGACGGGATCACCCCCAGGTAGGCGTTGGCGGCGCCCAGTTCCAAGCGTGCGGCCAGGGCCAGCACATCAGCCTGACTTTTCAGCGTGCCGGCATTGAGGGCCTTGGCATAGTCGTCGAGGGATCGTTCCATCACCGGCTTGCCGCCCATCTTCTCAATGGTGGCAATGAGCGCGTCCCGGTGCCCCTTGTGATGGGACTGGAACAGCACGGCCACGTCGAGCACCGGCTTCTGCAGCAGGCCGCTGCCGGCGCCGAGCTGGTATGCGTTGATGGCCTCGTGTTCGAGGCCCAGGGCCACATTGAGGATGTCCACATCCTTGCCCATGTCGCCAGGAGCGGCAGCGGCAAGATCGGGGCGCCCGGCAAGCAGGGCGATGGCGGCAACTGAGAGGGTGGCCTTGCCGGAGGTGGACAGGAAGTTGCGGCGGGCAGGAAGGGCATTGGCGGACATGGTCTGACTCCTTGACGAGGGGATTGAGAACGGGTGCTTCAACCCCTCTACGCAGCCCATACCGACCTGGATGCAAGCCCTGAAGCGCCGCGGGCCGGGTGCCACGTCAGAAGACGCAGTCACCCGGCCCGCAGGGCGTGGGCGCCCGCTTCAGGCAGCCGGCCGGCTCGACGAACGCACGAAGAGCAAGCTGCCCACGTCGCTGCTGAAGGGCGGCTGCCGCACACCGTCGGGGGCGAGTTGGTAATCACCGGCACGCAGCAACCTGTCACCCGCAAAGGCTTCACCTTCGATCACCAGGCATTCCCTGTCGAGGGGCGGATCGCGGAAATCGGCATGGGCGCCCGGGGCGAGGCTGAGCAGGAGGGACCGCTCGTGCCCTTCGTCGTGCAGCAGCTTCAGGCGGACACCGGGCTGGCGTTCAGTCCATTCTCCTTCGTCGCGGTGCACCGTGATGGGCACCTGACCGCGACCGGGGAGCAGGGCGCTGATCACATCCCTGGCGACTTCCATGCCATGGCCGATGGGCGTGCCGCGCAAGTAGAGCAGGGCTCCGCCGCTCGAACGCACCACGCCATGGCGACTGCCGGAACGGGCCAGGTGATAGTCGCCGACGCGGACGGTGATGTCGCCCAGTTGGGCCTCGCCACGCAGGACAACACATTCCTCGTCTTCATGGTGACGATGGAAGGGGATCGCGGCGCCGGGCTGCAGTTCAAGCAACACGGACCGGGCGTCCCCGCACAGGCGCTTGACGCGAACCCCTGGCACCAGACGGCCCCACTCGCCTTCATCAAGGCGCACATGGATGAAATCCGCACCGGCTGCGCGGCTGGCCCGGACACGGGCGAGCAGGCGCTGCTTGAGCGCATCGGCGCGCTCGGGAGACAGGGCAACGGGGGAGACGGCTTCGAGCAGGCCGTCGCGCACATCGCGGGCACCGGTCGGATCGTCGGGATCAAGCATGTGTTTGTCGTTCATGATCACGCGGTGCTCCTGTCGATATGTGCGGTCAGCGTTGCACGCAGACTCAGCAGCGCACGCCGGACATGGGATTTGACGGTTCCGAGGGGCAGGCCTGCATGCTGAGCGACCTCGTCGTGGGTCAGGCCACGGAAGAAGACCAATGCGATGAGCTGGCGCGGCACCGGGTCAAGGGCCGCCAGTGCAGCGTGCACCCGGGTGCTGTCCTGGCAGGCCGTCAGGAGGTCGGGCGGGTCGCTGCCATCCTGGGGTTCGACCTCCAGCAGGGTATGCGGCTCGGGGTGGCACAGGGCCGGGTCGGCCCGGCGCAGATGGTCGAGGGCACGGCTGCGGGCAATGGTCAGGATCCACGCCAGCGGCCGGCCGCGGGCCGGATCGTAGCGCAGCGCCTGGCGCCATACTTGAAAGAAGACGTCCTCCACCACCTCCTCGGCAGCCACCGTATCCCGGACGATACGCAGGACGATGCCATGCACCCGGCCACCGGTGCTGTCATAGAGCTCGGCCAGGGCGCCCTCGTCGCCACCACCGATGCGCTTGAGGCATCCGGCCAGTTCGAGGTCTTCGGGCGCAGCCCATCCTCCGCGCGGGCACACGTCCGCATCGCCACCGTCCGGGGCGCCTGCAAGGCTGGGCGGCGGCGCGGTGCCAGGCAGGATCACCGGCTGCAGGTCCTCGGTCATGGGGATCGCTCCTTGCTGTGACGGGCGTCTGGGGCCATGTTGAGTGTCTCCGGGAGTTGATCAGGACGCTGGGCGCAAGGGTCGCAGGGCAACACGAGCGGCAGCGTGTTCCTGCATTACGCAGCCGGCGGCGCGGTGGATGCAGCCGCGGCAATGCGGGGTGGGTAGCCCCGTCTGCATCCGGATTGCCACACCCCGCGTAATGAGGGGGTGCGGCGAACCCCGTCGGGGAGGCGCCGCCCACTTCATCACCTTGGGAGGCACATTGCCATGCACGTTATCAAGAAACTGACCCTCTTGCTCGCCTGGGGCGCCGCATTGCCGGCCCTCGCCGGGAGCGACAAGCTGCTGCTCACGGGCGGCGTCACCCAGCTGGAAGGCGCAGCCGGCGGCGGGCTGACGCCCTGGGCGGTGATCGCCGGCTACGGCACCCGCGACCAGATCGGTGCCAACGCCTTCTACACCGGCGTGTGGTCCCAGGACTACGGGCTGGCGACGGGCGGCATCGCCGTGGGCCTGTGGGATCGCCTCGAATTGTCCTACGCCCGCCAGCGCTTCAACACCCGTGAGGTGGGCGGCGCACTCGGGCTGGGGAACGGATTCGCCTTCAATCAGGACGTCTTCGGGGTCAAGCTGCGGGTGCTCGGCAATGCCGTGCTGGATCAGGATAGCTGGCTGCCCCAGATTGCCATCGGCGTGCAGCACAAGCGCAATGACCAGGGGGCGGTGCTGCGGGCCATCGGCGCGAAGGATGATCACGGTACCGACTTCTACGTCAGCGCCACCAAGCTCTTCCTGGCCCAGAGCGTGCTGGCCAATGCGACCCTGCGCCAGACCAAGGCCAACCAGCTGGGGATTCTGGGCTTCGGGGGTGACAAGCGCGACGGCTATTCGACCCAGTTCGAGACCTCTCTGGCCTACCTGGTCCGCAAGGATCTGGCGGTGGGTGTCGAGTACCGCAGCAAGCCGGACAACCTGAAGATCGCTCGGGAGGATGACTGGTACGACTTCTTCGTTGCCTACCAACCGATCAAGAACGTTTCGGTGACGCTGGCCTACGCCCACCTGGGCAACATCGTCATCAAGGACAACCAGCGCGCACCCTACCTGTCTTTGCAGGTCGGCTTTTGACCCGAGGAGCACCCCGATGAAAACCCGCCATTTCATTACCCTTGTTGCCACCTGCGCCGCCATGGCCCTTCCCGCGGCCGGTCACGCAGAACCGGATCTGTCCACCTTCCAGGCCTTCGGTGAAAAACCGGGGCTGGTGAAGATCATGGATGGCTTCATGCTCAGGCTGCTGGCCGATCCGCGCACCCGCCCCTTTTTCGAGAAGGCCGACCAGACCCGGGTCAAGGCCCAGTTGGTGGATCAGATCTGCGCGGTTCTGGAGGGCCCCTGCACCTATGGCGGCGCGCCAATGGGGCCGCTGCATGCCGGGCTGGGCATTCGCGAGGCGGATTTCAATGCGCTTGTGGAAGATCTGCAGAAGGCCATGGATGCGCAGGGCGTTCCCTTCCGGGCCCAGAACAAGCTGCTGGCCAAACTGGCCCCGATGCATCGCGAGATCATCACCCGCTGAACGGCCTGCACCGGGTTTCATGCCTTTGCGGGGCGTCCGCGCTTCTTCGGCGCCCCGTCGGCCTCGCCCTTCACCTCAGGCAGCGGCGCGAGCAGGGCACGGATGTCGTCCTCACCGAACTTCACCGTGCCCTGGTGATCCTCCGAGAGGATGCCGGCGGCGAGTTCGGCCTTCTTCTCCTGCAGGCCGAGGATCTTCTCCTCGATGGACCCGGCCACCACCAGCTTGTAGACGAACACCGCCTTCTTCTGCCCGAGGCGGTGGGCCCGGTCAGTGGCCTGGTTTTCGACGGCCGGGTTCCACCAGGGGTCGTAGTGGATCACCGTGTCGGCAGCGGTGAGGTTGAGGCCGACACCCCCGGCCTTCAGGCTGATCAGGAAGACCGGCACCTCGCCGTCCTGGAACTGGCGGATCGGCGCCTCCCGGTCCTGGGTGTCGCCGGTGAGGGTCACGTAGTCGATGCGCCGGGTGGTGAGTTCGGCGGCGATGAGGCTGAGCATGCCGGTGAACTGGGAGAACAGCAGCACCTTGCGGCCCTCTTCCACCAGCTCCGGCAGCATGTCCATGAGCAGGTCGAGCTTGGCCCGCTCCTTCACCTTGGCGGCGGCGTCGGTCTTGATGAGGCGCGGGTCGCAGCACACCTGGCGCAGCTTGAGCAGGGCATCGAGGATGACGATCTGGCTGCGCGCGAAACCCCGGGCGGCGATCTCGTCGCGGACCCGCTGGTCCATGGAGGCGCGCACGGTCTCGTAGAGGTCGCGCTGACGGCCTTCGAGCTCGACAC
>NZ_JBIJDC010000136.1:0-11756 GCF_044344315.1 Zoogloea sp.
GATGAAGGGGGCGATGCGGCGGGCCAGCAGATCCCGGCGCACGGTGTCGCCGTGCTTCTCGACCGGCGTGCGCCAACGGGCGGTGAAATCCTTCTGGTCACCGAGGAAGCCCGGCAGCAGGAAGTCGAACTGGCTCCACAGCTCGCCCAGGTGGTTCTCCAGGGGCGTGCCGGTGAGGCACAGGCGGTGCTTCGCCTTGAGGGTGCGCACCACCTGGGCGGCCTGGCTGGCGGCATTCTTGACGGTCTGGGCTTCGTCGAGGATCAGGGAGTGGTATTCATGGGCGGCCAGCTGCTCCCGGTCGCGCCACAGCAGCGGGTAGGTGGTGAGGCAGACGTCGTGGGCGGGGATCTTCGCGAAGGCTTCGGCCCGGCCCGCACCGCGCAGGCTGAGCACCTTGAGATCGGGGGCGAAGCGTTCGGCCTCCCGCTGCCAGTTGAACACCAGGGACGTGGGCAGCACCACCAGGGCCGGCTTGCCCAGGCGTCGGCCGCGCTTTTCGGTGAGCAGGTGGGCGAGGGTCTGGGCGGTCTTGCCGAGGCCCATGTCGTCGGCCAGGATGCCACCCAGCTCGTGCTTGCGCAGGTGCTGGAGCCAGGCCAGGCCGTCGAGCTGGTAGGGGCGCAGGTCGAGGGCGAAACCCTTGGGTGCCGCCACCGCCTTGATCTTTCCGGCACCGCGGATGCGTTCGATCCAGGCCTCCAGACTGGCCAGGCCTTCGGCACGCCAGCCATCCCCCAGCACCTCGGCCAGGCGCGGGGCGTCGAAGCGCGACACCTTGAGGGTGCTGGACGGCGTGTCGAAGAGGTCCACCAGGTTGCGCGCGATGGGTTTGACCCGCTCGGCGGCCAAGGCCACCCGGTCGCCATCATCAAGCTGGACCATCACCTGGGCGTCGTCGGGAATGCTGTCGATCTGCTTCGGATCGAGCCAGCGGGCGTCCTGGCGGAAGACCGCATGGAGCATGGGCGCCAGGTCCACCCGGCGACCGTCCACCTCGACACCCAGGGACAGCTCGAACCAGCCTTCGTCGCTCTCCTCGATCTGCACTTCCCAGCCGCTGGCCACCAGCACCCGATGGCGGAAGTCCTTGGGGCAGTCGATGTGCCAGCCGGCAACGCGCAGCACCGGGGCGACGATGGAGAAGAAATGGATCCAGTGGGCTTCACTTTCGAGACCGTAGAGGCCCTCCGTGACGGTACCCGGGCTGATCAGCCAGCCACGCTTGAGGGGCTGGAAGCCGGCGGCAAGAAAGGCTTTCCAGGCGCTTTCCTCGGCCACCAGGTCGCGCTGCACGCGGATGGCCCGGCCATCGGGCAGGCTGGCCAGCTCGCTGGTGGCGCCAGGTTCGAAACGCGCCTCGCCGTAGGTGAACACGGGCATGGCCACGTCGTATTCATGCCCGCCGAAATCCGCCTCGTAGCCCCGGTGCTTGCGCCAGCTCCAGCAGAACAGGGAGGTCAGGCTGAGGACAGGCTGGCAGGGGAGCTTGAGCAGCGGCAGTTCGGCGGCGCGCTGACCCTGGGGTGAGGGCAGGCCCGGCGCCACATCGGCCAGGGCGTTGGCAATGACAGGCAGCTCGGCCGGGGCCAGGGCCGGCAGGGCGAGCAGTTCGGCTATCACCGTGCTGTCGTCGAGCAACACGCGGCCCACCTCGCCGCCGGCGACATCCAGGTAAGCCAGGGGCTCGGTGCGGACCACCAGGGTGGTCGACGGCTCGGTGGCAACCCGCGCCTTGACGCCGTTGGCACCCGGCACCCATTCGAGGGTGCCCGGGCGGGACGCACCGCCGCGCAGGGCGCGCACGTGCCCGCTGCCGTCCGCCTCCAGGTAGGCCCGGCCGGTGGCCACTGCGGCATCCAGCAGGGCCAGGCCGGCACTGCCATGGAGATGCGGCCAGCCATACCCGCCGGTGCGCCGGTTGGCCTCACGCAGCAGACGGAACACGTTGAGGTCATCGTCACGCACGAAGGCGGGCGGGCGCAGCAGGGCCTGTTCGTAATTGGACCACTCGCCAGCCAGGCTGGTCAGGCCGCCATCGGCACCGACCCGGGCCTTGAGCAGGCTGAACTCCAGCTCGTCGCCGGTGGGCAGGCTGATCACCGAGCAGAGATAGAAGATGGCTTCCTTGGGGGTCGCAGCCTTCTTGGCCTTGCCGACCTTGTCGATCCGGTCGCGCAGGCTGCGCGCCCAGGCGAGGATCTCGGCGCGGGGCTTGTCCACCAGGGCACCCGGGCGGCGGGCGGCGAGGATGAGCGCAGCCGCGTGCTTGCAGCGGTTGCCGACCGGGCAGGTGCAGCGGGTAGCCAGTTCGATGCTTCCCTGGCCGAAGAACTCCCGTCGTTCAATCCGCACGGAAACCCGGTAGGGCACCGGCTCGGTGCCCTGGACCTGGGCCTGGAGCTGGTTTCCGGCCATCTCGATGTGACGCACCCGACCCACGTAAGCACGGGCCCGGCTGAGGGAGCTGGCGGAAAACAGCTCGCCGAGGAGGGTATCGTCGAGCTGGGCAAGAAGTCGGGGCAGATCCATGCCGGCGGCCGGGCAGAGAAAACCCCCGATTCTAGGCTTTGCGGCGCTGCAGCGAAACAGCGCCGGGAGGGCGCAGGAAACTCAGGCGCGGGCGTCGCGACCGCTGTCCAGTGAATATCCGGCAGCGTCCAGAATGGCCGGCAGGGCCTCGGCGGCGCGCAGGCGCAGGCGGATGTCCACCCGCTCGCTGACGGGTGTGCTGCCCGGGTTGATCTCGATGGTCGGCACCCCGGTTTCCAGTGCCCACAGCACCGGCCCGGCGATATAGGGAAAGGCGCTGCCGGTACCCACCGTGAAGATCAGGTCAGGGCCGGCCGCCAGTACGGTTTCGAAGCGATGCACGGCCTGGTCGGGCAGGCTCTCGCCGAACAGCACCACGTCGGGCCGCAGGAGACCGCCACAATGGGGGCATTCCGGCGGGATCGACAGGCCGGCGTAGTTCTCCACCTGACGGACTCGGCCACAATCCACACAGCGCAGGCGGCGCAGGGTGCCATGCATCTCGATGACATCCCGGGAGCCGGCCTCCAGGTGGAAACCATCCACGTTCTGGGTCAAGGTGGTCACCTTGCCATGCAGGGCTTCAAGGCGAGCAATCGCATAGTGACCGGCATTGGGCCGGGCACCCCGGCAGCTGGATTCGATCTGCGCCAGGTAGCGCCAGGTGATGTCGGGCCGGGAGCGGAAAACTTCACCGGACAGGGCCTGCTCGATGGGCAGCCCAATGTCGGTGAGGGCCCCTTCATACAAGCCGCCGACGCCCCGGTAGGTGGGCAGGCCCGAATCGGCTGAAAGACCCGCCCCGGTGATGAACAGGATGCGCTTGGCGGCAGACAGGAGGCGACCTGCGGCAGCAATCTGGGCAGCGTAATCGGCTATGGTGGCGTTTGTCATGCTGAGTCCCTTGCGGGAGAATTCCGGGGTGACGCGTGTATCTGGCTAACGGCTATACACGCCAATGATTGAATTCTGACCGCCACCGCGGTCGCAGGCCATAGGGGGAAGCCGAAAAGAACATGTGCCAGCTACTCGGGATGAACTGCAACACGCCGACGGACATCTGCTTTTCCTTTGCCGGCTTCCAGGCCCGCGGCGGCCTGACCGACGTACACGGAGACGGCTGGGGGATTGCCTTCTTCGAGGGGCGCGGCGTCCGCGTCTTCCTCGACCCGAAGGCCAGCGCCCACTCGCCAGTGGCCGAGCTGGTGCGCAATTATCCGATCCACTCCCTCAACGTGATCGCCCACATCCGCAAGGCCACCCAGGGATTCGTCAGCCTCGAAAACACGCACCCCTTCCAGCGCGAGCTGTGGGGGCGTTACTGGGTGTTTGCCCACAACGGCAATCTGCAGGATTTCGCCCCCACCCTGCGCGGCGACTTCCAGCCCGTCGGGCAGACCGATTCCGAGCGGGCCTTCTGCCACCTGATGGAAACCCTCAACCGCGACTTTCCCGGCGGAGAGCCCTCCCGGGTGGAACTCTTCGCGGCCATCCGGCGCATTGCCACCGACATTGGCCGGCACGGGGAATTCAACTTCCTGCTGTCCAACGGGACCTGCCTGTTCGCCCATTGCGCGTCACGGCTGGCCTACATCGTGCGAAAGGCGCCCTTTGACGAGGCGCACCTGAAAGATCAGGACATCACCGTGGATTTCCGCCAGCTGACGTCCCCCGCCGACCGGGTGGCTGTGGTGGCCACCACGCCACTGACCGACAACGAAAACTGGGTCACTCTCCCCCCGGGTACGCTGACGCTCTTCGTGGATGGCGAACCGGCGGACGTCGGGCCCCGTGATACCTGTGCATTTGTCCGGGCACCAGCCTGAAGGTGGCCTGTCAAATTTGCCAGGAAATACAATTTCTATGAATTACGTCACAGCCTGACACCTGCGAGAATTTGCGATGTATCCGGGCTAGAATCACCGGATACCGCCAACCCGGGTCGAAACCTCCATGCCGACAAGCGCCCCGAAAGACTGCCCCCTCTGTTTCCCCGAATGGGAGAACGTGCTCTGGCACGACGCGAGCTGCCGGGTGATCCGGGTCAGTGATCCGGACTACCCTGGCTATTGCCGACTTGTCTGGAGCGAGCACGTGGCAGAAATGAGCGATCTTTCACCCGCCGAACAGCGCCACTGCTTCAACATCCTGATGGCCGTCGAAGTGGCCGTGCGTGAGTGCTTCCGACCCGAGAAAGTCAATCTGGCGAGTTTTGGCAATGTGGTGCCGCATCTGCACTGGCATGTCATCCCGCGCTACCTCGACGACCGCCACTTTCCCCAGCCCGTGTGGGGGCAGAGCCAACGCAAGGGTGGCGACTCGCCGGCGCCCGAGGTGGATGATGCCCGTCTCGCCCTGGCCATACGCAATGCCGTTGCCGAGCACCTTTCCGGCTGAACGCGGAGGATAGCCCCATGACGGACAGCCCTCAGAATTACACCGACCTGCGCAGCGTGGAGCAGTATCGCAAGCTGCTGCGCAATCTCCATACCCTCAATGCCACCGAGAGCCATGCCACCCTTGTGCGCATGCTCGAAGGCCTGTTGGCCAGCCCCCTCGGGCCGGAAGAGCAACTGGAGGTCCTCGAATCGGCACGCCAGACGATCACCTTCGTGCAGCACGAGATGTCGTCCCGCTACGCCGCCCACCCGCTTCCTCCCGACAGCGCCGAGGATTCCACCCTGCGCCAGGTGGTGCGGCTATGGACAGCCCTCAGCACCGCCTACGCGCGCCTGGTGGAAAGCGGCGCCGGCAGTGACGAGTTCCGCGCCCAATGGCCTTTGCTGGCGCAGCGCCGCATCCAGTACCTGGGCCAGGTCATCATCGAGTATTTTCGCGCCCACCGGGCCGAACCCCAGGGCGCCTGGAAGGCCGTGCATGCGGCCTACCTGGAAGCCGAACGAACGGGTGTTGCCCACAGCCGGGTCATCGACCCCCTCAACAATACCTGGAAAGCCCAAAGCCCGGACGAGGCCTACATCGCCCTGCTTCTGGTGGACCTGACCAACCCCTATGGCCGCAACCAGCGCGAACTCAACTGGATCTGCCGCTGGGCCCAGCGCTTCGCCCCGTACTGCATCATGCAAAGCGAATGGGAGAAGGACGACGTCCGGGCCTATGGCCTGGACCTGACCGAAGACCATGGCCTGCGACCCATTGCGCTGATCGGCAGCAGGCCGGGCATGCGGCGTTTTGATGGCCACCGCCTGGCGGCCCAGATCAAGGCCATGCTGGCCGAGTTCAAACAGGGCACCACGCCCGCCTCCCTGGGCTTGGGTGATGACTGCTCCCAGCCGGCCTGCGCGCGGCTGCTGGTATCCCTTTACCGGCCATGGGGCATGTCGGCCGCGGGCCGCCGCTTCCCGAGGCACAGCAAGAAGGTCGGCAACATCATCAGTACTGATTGGGAGGCCATCGGCATGCTGGTGTCAGGGCAGGAGTTCGTCCCCCCCAACCGGCGCCAGACCATGGGCAGCCGCTACGATCTCAACGTGATCACCTTCGGCGCCCGGGTGGATGACGAAGTGCCGCCCATCATTGATGCAGAGGCCGAGGTGAAGCGGCGTGGATTTCATATTGACGAATGGACCACGGTTGATCACTCGGTATCGGGTTTCAGGCTGCAGCGCAAACACCCCGGGCAACGCATTGAACACCACCAGCTGGTTGGCATCAAACCCGGCGACGGCAATCAGTATCTCCTCGGCCAGGTGAGCTGGCTGATGTATGAACCCGACGGCACCCTGATGGCCGGTATTCACCTGCTGACAGGCCTGCCTGCAACGGTGGCTGTGCGGGGAACGGGCCTCAATGTGAGTACCCACGAACCCTACGCCCAAGGCTTCCTGCTGCCGGAAGTGGCGGCCATGCGGGCACCCGCCACCATTGTGCTGCCGGGTGGCTGGTTTCATGCCGACAAGGTGCTTGAACTGCACACCGGTGAGCTGCGCCAGATTCGCCTCACCACGCTGGTGGCCCGAGGTACCAACTTCGACCAGGCGACCTACGAGATGGTCGTTACCTGACCCGTCCTGCCTGCTTCAATCCACCAGGCGACGGGCGGGAAAACAAGCGGTGAAGGTGCTGCCGGTGGCGGGCTCGCTCTCGATCAGCAGGTCGCCCTGGTGGCGATTCAGCACATGTTTGACGATGGCCAGGCCAAGCCCAGTACCCCCGGTTTCCCGGGAACGGCCACGATCAACCCGGTAGAAACGCTCTGTCAAACGTGGAATATGCTCGGGCGCAATCCCGATCCCGTCATCCTTCACGGCGTACTCCACCACCGACCCCCGCTGGCGCCAGCTGATGCGGATGCTCCCCCCTGCCGGGGTATAGCGCACGGCATTGATGGCGAGATTGGCGAAAGCGCTGTAGAGCTCCTTGGCGTTGCCGAGCAGACGGGCGTGGGTGCTGCAATCGAGTTCGATGGTGTGCCGGCCACCCGACACAACCCGCGCTTCCTGCTGAACCTCTTCGAGCAGGTTGGCCACATCCACGGCCTCTTCGTGGCGGATCGGTTCATCGGCTTCGAGGGCCGACAGGGTCAGGAGATCCTGGATCAGACGCTGCATGCGCCCGGCCTGCTCGGAAGCCAGGCCAAGGTAATGGCGGATGTCGTCCTTTTCGAGATCGTCCAGCCCATCGATGACCGTTTCGAGAAAACCGGTGACGACGGTCAAGGGTGTCCGCATCTCGTGGGACACATTGGCCACAAAGTCACGACGCATGGCCTGAAGACGCTCTCCCTGGGTGATGTCTTCGGACATGAGCAATCGCATGTCCTCACTGAAGGGCACCACATGAACCATCAGCATCCGGGAGATGGGACGGCCAATGGTCAGGGTCAGCGGCTCCTCGTAGCGACCCTCCTGCAGATAGCGCACGAAATCAGGCTGTCGAACCAGATTGGTGATCGGCGTACCCTGGTCCCGGGCTTGTTCCAGGCCAAAATGCTGTTCTCCCTGCCGATTGACCCATTCGATCGTGTGGGTGTTCGATAGAAACAACAAGCCGTGGGGCATGGCCTGACTGGCCTCCCTGAATCGGTCCAGTGCCGACGAAAGGCGCTGCTGCCGGCGGCTGGCGCTGCGGGCGCGGCTATTCACATCGGCAAAGATGTAGTCCCACATACCAATGGCTCGGGGCATCGGCGGTGCGTCATCGACCGGCAGCCTCAGCCAGCACACCAGCTTGTACAGATTCCGTACGTGATAGACACCCGCGAGCAGAAGGCCGGCGGAGAACGCCAGAAGCGCGGCAAGCGGACCGTACACACCCCAGGCAAGCAGTGCCACAAGGACAATGAGCGCCAGGTAGGTGAAGGCTGCGACAAAGATGTATCTGATCGGCCGGATGACCATCATCCCTTCAACTGACTGGACGGGCATGGATTATCGCACGGGGGTCGCCGATTCCTGCTGGGTCGAAAAGCGGTAGCCACTCCCCCGCACCGTCTGTACAAGGCTGTCATGACCACTGGGCTCAAGGGCGCAGCGCAGGCGGCGGATATGTACATCCACGGTACGCTCTTCCACGAACACGTGATCGCCCCATACCTGGTCAAGTAACTGGGCGCGGGAATGCACCCGCTCCGGGTGGGTCATCAGAAAGTGCAACAGGCGGAACTCCGTCGGGCCAAGAGTGACCGGATTGCCTGACGCGGCCAGCCGGTGCGTAGCCGGATCGAGGCGCAAGCCACCCATCTCCACCGGATCCTCGGTGGTCTCCGGCGCCCGGCGACGCAGCACGGCCTTGATTCTGGCCACCAACTCGCGAGGTGAAAAGGGCTTGGTGATGTAATCATCGGCGCCAGACTCCAGGCCAAGAACCTTATCCTGCTCTTCACCCCGTGCCGTGAGCATGATCAGCGGAATGCCACGGGTGCGCTCCTCCGCACGCAGGCGTCGGGCAAACTCGACACCGGACATGCCGGGTAGCATCCAGTCGAGAAGGATCAGATCAGGCAGGGCATCGCGCACGATGCGCTGGGCGGTTTCTGCATCGGCTGCCCGCACCACGTGGTGCCCGGCCCGCATCAGATTGGCGGCGATGAGTTCCTGGATGGCGGGCTCGTCTTCGACAAGCAGAATGGTGGCGGGCATGGGAACCTCAATGATTTCTGGCGACCGGCGCAGTGTATTGCAGCAACTTGAAGTTTTGATGACAGGTCACGGGCCTGCAACAGCGCCACAACGCGTGCCTGACAGGGCAGGAAAGCCTCGTTCTAGTATCATTCGGCCATCACGTACTCAGACTTCGGACTCCATCATGGCAGGCCTGCGCAAGGACGATCCCGTTCCGACCGAAATCAAGCTCCACCAGCGTTCCCGAATCATGGAAGTGAGCTTCAATGATGGCCGGCATTTTGAGTTCAGCTTCGAATTCCTGCGCGTTTTCTCGCCGTCGGCTGAAGTCCGCGGCCATGGGGTTGGTCAGGAGGTGCTGCAACTGGGGAAGCGCGAGGTGGATATCACACGGGTCGAACCCGTCGGCAACTATGCCATCAAGCCCGTTTTCTCCGACGGCCATGACAGCGGCCTCTACTCGTGGGACTACCTGTACGAGTTGGGTGAGAACCATGACGACCTGTGGCAGACCTACCTGCTGCGCCTCACCGAGGCCGGCGGCAGCCGCGATCCTGAACAGCAGCCCGCGCCGGCGCCCAAGGGCGGCAACTGCGGCCACCACCACTGATCCTCGATTGGCCTCCCCGGGGGCCAGCTCCCTCCGCTTTCGATCCGTATCCTGATCATGAATGACAAGACCACCCACTTCGGCTTCCAGAAGGTTGCCGAATCCGAAAAGGCCGGCAAGGTAAGAAGTGTCTTCTCGTCCGTAGCCTCCAGCTACGACGTGATGAACGACCTGATGTCCTTCGGCCTGCACCGCCTCTGGAAAGCCTTCACCGTGCAAATTGCCGGTGTCCGCGCAGGTGATCGGGTACTCGACGTCGCAGGTGGGACCGCCGACCTGTCACTGGCCTTTGCAAAGAAGGTGGGGCCTACGGGCCAGGTCTGGCTCACCGACATCAACCACGCCATGTTGTCCCGCGGCCGCGACCGTGTCGTGGACAAGGGCCTCCTGCTACCCGTCGCCCAGTGCGATGCGGAGAAGCTGCCCTTCCCCGATGATCATTTCGACGTGGTGACGGTGGCTTTCGGTCTGCGCAACATGACTCATAAGGATGCCGCCATCGCCGAAATGCGTCGCGTCCTGAAACCTGGCGGGCGCCTGCTGGTGCTGGAGTTCTCCAAGGTCTGGAAACCCCTGGCTCCGGCCTACGATTTCTATTCCTTCAAACTGCTCCCGATGATGGGCGAGAAAGTCGCCAAGGACGCCGACAGCTATCGCTACTTGGCCGAGAGCATCCGCATGCATCCCGATCAGGAATCTCTGAAGGCGTTGATGGAGGGTGCCGGTCTGGCTCGGGTTGAGTACTTCAACATGACGGCTGGTGTGGTTGCCCTGCACCGGGGCTACAAACTCTGAGTAAGGGAGTCGGGATGCTCACCTCCTCAGCCATCGCAGGCCTCAACCATGTTCTCGGCGACGCTCCTTGGGCCCGTGACAGACTTGTGCCCTTTGCCGGCCGCAGTGCGGTGTTCATACTCAAACCCCTTGAGATTGGGCTGGGTATTGATGGCAGCGGCTACTTTACCGAGGCAGCCACGACAACACCCGATGTCACCCTCGAGCTTCCGCTCGCCAGCCTGCCCAAGCTGATCGGGGGTCCTGACGCCTTGATGACGGATATCCGTATCAGTGGCAATGCCGATCTGGCGGATACCCTCGGATTTGTACTGCGCAAACTACGCTGGGATGGGGAAGAAGCACTGTCGCGACTGATCGGCGATATCGCGGCCCATCGAAGCGTCGGGATCGTCCGTAATGTGGCCGGGTGGCACAGGCAGGCAGCGCGCAATATTGTCGAGAACCTTTCCGAGTACCTGAGCGAAGAGCAGCCTGTGTTGGTCAAACTAACAGCCCTCGAGGATCTGGCCAGGGACAGCGCTGGCCTGCGCGATGACTTGGCCCGTCTCGACAAGCGGCTACGGAAACTCGAGTCAGCAGGCTGAAATCCAGGCTAAAAAGATGCAAAAAGGGCAGCCCATTTGGACTGCCCTTTTTGCAATACAGCGAACCGTTCGTGCTTAGTGGCCGCGCTTCTTCAGCTTGTTGATGGCTGCAATCTGCGCAAGCGCCGAAGCCAGTTCGGATTGGGCCTTGGCGTACTCCAGGGCGGAACCCTGGTTCTGCAAGGCTTCTTCCGCGAGACGCTTGGCATCCAGTGCCTTGGCCTCGTCCAGATCCTTGCCACGGATGGCGGTATCCGCCAGGACCGTCACAAGGTTGGGCTGAACTTCGAGCAAGCCGCCGGCCACAAAAACCATTTCCTCTTCAGGCTGGTTCTGGACCTTGACGCGTACGGCACCCGGCTTGATCCGGGTCATCAACGGCATGTGACCCGGCAGAATACCCAGCTCGCCGGATTCACCGGGGAGAGCCACGAACTCGGCCAGACCAGAGAAGATCTGCTCTTCCGCGCTGACGATATCGACATGAATGGTCATTGCCATAGCTATTTCCTCCTCAATCCGGCGGGCTCACAGGAGCACCGCCGAATGATGGTCGCGATGATTAGAGGGTCTTCGCTTTCTCGAAGGCCTCTTCAATCGGGCCGACCATGTAGAAGGCCTGCTCGGGCAGATGGTCACATTCACCAGCCACGATCATCTTGAAGCCCTTGATCGTTTCCTTCAGGGGGACGTACTTGCCGGGAGAACCGGTAAACACTTCCGCCACGAAGAACGGCTGGGACAGGAAACGCTGGATCTTACGAGCGCGGGAAACAAGCAGCTTGTCTTCCGGAGCCAGTTCGTCCATACCCAGAATCGCGATGATGTCGCGCAGTTCCTTGTAACGCTGAAGGGTCTGCTGAACGCCGCGAGCGGTGTTGTAGTGCTCTTCACCCACGACCAGCGGATCGAGCTGGCGGGAGGTGGAGTCGAGCGGATCCACGGCCGGGTAGATACCCAGGGAGGCGATGTCACGCGACAGCACGACGGTCGAATCCAGGTGGAGGAAGGTGGTCGCAGGAGACGGGTCGGTCAAGTCATCCGCAGGCACATACACGGCCTGGATGGAGGTGATCGAGCCCACCTTGGTGGAGGTGATACGCTCCTGCAGACGGCCCATTTCTTCGGCCAGCGTCGGCTGGTAACCCA
>NZ_JBIJDC010000082.1:0-20519 GCF_044344315.1 Zoogloea sp.
ACATCAGCAGCCTGGCCCCGGATGCCGAGAAGTTCATGCGCACCGTGCGCAGCCATTGGGAAGTGGAGAACCGGTTGCACTGGTGCCTGGATGTTCAGTTTGGCGATGACTACGCACGCGCTCGCACCGGCCACGTTGCCCATAACCTCGCCTTGGTGCGCCATATCGCGTTGAACCTGATCCGGTTGAACACCTCGGTCAAAACCAGCATCAAGACCAAGCGATTGCTGGCTGCGACCTCGGATGAGTTTCGGGGTGCATTGCTGGGGTTGGCGGTTGAGCCAGAGACCGACGGCGATGAGGAGGAGGAGGATTGATGTCGGATGGGTAGCTGCGGGAGCCCTGGAGACCTATCTGAGGGATAGGGAGATGGATGTGGTCTTGACAGTAGAGAGTCGCTCTGACGGAATTTACGTCGCAGCGACAAATGGTCGAGAGGGAGTAGATGCATTTACTAGATATGATGGAGTCCTGGTCGGGTGTGCGGGAGGCGTGCTTGTGTCGAGATATGTCCGAAAACCCGTGCAGCACCCGGATTCTGGAGGTGGCGTTTCTGTCTCCTATGGCGAATATCGAATTTCACGCGCAGGAGAAAACGGGGATATCCAGGTTGTAGGCAGTCACAGGGTGCGTTGTGGTAGGTGGGGAGGGCTTGCGTCCACGGCGCCTGGGGGAGCAGATGCTGAAGCCGGTTGTCGTTCTTTCAACAATTCGACGATCTTTATTTATCGGAAACTCGTTGATTGATGCGGCGGGTTCGCTCAAGGCTGGAAGAGATTTTTCGTCACGATGGTTAATCGTTCCATCTGCCTATTTGTCAGACTGATCACCACGATTTTTTTGTGGCCGGGTGCTCTGTGTAAGTGGACCATGGCCCCTTCAGTATGAGGCTCCAGTGACCCATCACTTCCACCGCCCCATCGCCGTCTTCGCCTTCCTCGTCGGCGCGTATTTCCTCGTTCTGTCACCCGCCTTGTTCTGGCCGTCCTACCTCGATAGCCCCGTCGGGGTGCTGGTGGCGCTGCCCTACCTGTCGGTCTATCTCTTTCACGCCCTCGGGGTGCCGGGTTTGCTGGTGAATGACGGGGCCTGTGGTTGGGGGTGGTGTGCGCCAACGGTTTTCGGCTGGTGCTTCATTGTGGCCTTCTGGCTGGGGCTGGCGTGGTTGGTTGCGCTGGGGCTGGTACGCTGGCGGGGCCGCGGGGTGTCGCCATGAATTGGCTTTGTTGCTCCGGGCTTTTCCACAAGGAGAGTGCAGTGACAAGGTGCAAGGCGTGGATGGTGGGGCTGGCGCTGGTCGGCGCGGCAACCTGTGTGATGGCGGATGACAGCGGCTTTTCCAGGCAGTTTTCTGCCTGCATGGACAAGTCGGGTGGGGTGACCCAGGGCATGGTCGAGTGCATCGATGCCGAGGTGAAGCGCCAGGATGTGCGCCTGAACAAGGCCTACAAGGCGGTGATGGCGGATCTGCCGGTGGCGCGGCGGGATGAGCTGCAGGGGGTGCAGCGTCTGTGGCTCAAGTTTCGTGAGGCCAACTGCCGCTTTTATGCCGACCCGGAGGGGGGATCGATGGCCCGGGTGGAGGCCAATCACTGTTTTCTGTCAGTGACCGCGGCCCGTGCGCGGGAGCTGGAGGGCTTTGGCAAGCCCTAGGGGAAGTGGCCCTCGCCCGCCGGACGGGCGGGTGAGGGTCGTGCGGCGCGGTGCTTACTTCCGGCGACGCAGCATGAAGCCCGTCAGCCCCAGCGCCGCCAGGGCGAGGGTGGCGGGTTCGGGGATTTTCTGGGCCTGGAAGTCGGCGAAGACGTCGCCAGTGATGCCCAGTACGAAGAACTGGTTGGGGTTGGCGGTGAGGGTGCCATTGACGTCCACCATGTCGAGGAAGTCGTTGTCATTCACCACGATGAGGCTGTGCTGGAGCACGCCGTCCACCCATACGTCGGGGCCGAAGGCGAGGCCTTCGATCTTGGCGGGGATGGTCCGGTCGGTGTAGCCGTTGGCCTTGAGCAGGGCGACGAGGTCGACGAACAGGGTCTTGGTGACGGCCTTGCCCGTGAGGGCGGCGGCGCCGGTGTCATTGCTCACGTCCTGGGCGCCGCTCAGGTTGATGGTGTAGAGCTTTTTCTGGACGGCCTTGGAGTCGTCGCCGAGGCCCTTGCCGTCGCGCTCATCGATGATGAATTCGTGGTCGTTGATGGCGACGATTTCGCTGATGGAGCCGTACTTGGGCTTGGCGGCGGTGCCGATGTTGTCGAGCTGGTAGGCGTATTCGTGGGTCACCTTGCCGGTGGCCAGGTCGATGGTGACGATGCGCACGGTGCTGGCGGCGGTGCCTCCGTCCTGGGCCAGGGGGCTCTGCATGACGCCGACCAGGGTCTTGCCGTCGGGGGTGATGGCGAGGCCTTCCATGCCCTTGTTGGTGACGCGGCCGCTGGTGTTGGCGGCGATTTCGCTGCTCTCGGTGGCGGCCGGCGTGGTGGCGGCAAACTTCTCCGGCAGGGTGATCACGCCGGTGCGTTCGCCAGTGCTGCGGTCGAAGCGGTAGATGTAGGGGCCGTATTCGTCGGAGATGTAGACGCTCTTGCCGTCGGCGGCGACGCGGATGCCTTCCAGGTCGAGGCGGGCGTTGTTCGGGTTGGTGGAGGTGCCGGTGGCGAAGGCGTCGGAGCGGCCGGTGAAGTAGTGCTCGCCATTGCTGCCGGTGAGCACCGGCGCGCTGCCGTAGTTGAGGGCGGCGCTGCTGGACAGCAGGGTGGTGGAATTGAGCACCGGGTTAAGGGAGGTGATGCTGCCGGCGCTGAAGGCGGTGGTGCTGAGGCCCAGATTCAGGGTCTGGAAGCGCGGGATCCAGCTGGTGGTGTTGTCGACGCTGCTGTTCCAGGCGCTGGCATTGGGGCCGCGGTCGGGGGTCAGCAGGAAGGTGTCGCCGCCGGCCCAGGCGATGGCGGAGCCGAGCCCGCCGAGGGTGTTGGCGGGGGCGCCGTTTTCGAGGGGGCCGTTGAGGCCCGACATATCGGAGCCGCTGATCTGGCCAATGCCGATCAGGGAGACGCCGGCGTGGGCATTGAAGGAGAAGGGCAGGGCGAGGGCCGCCGGGATGGCGGCGGCGAGCAGGCGTTTGGCGAACATGGGTGGCTCCGGAGAATGGATAAACCAGCAACGCTAACCAGCCCGTGTTACGCCCTCTTGACGCCTGTGTTGCGCGCTGCTCAGCCTCCGCTCAGGGCCTGCACGATGATCAGCTCTTCAGCGGCGGGCAAGGCGTGATCCAGATCGAAAACCTGGGTGTTGCCCGAAAAGAAGCGGATGTGGCGCCGGATGCGGTTCTGCTCGTCGATCATGCGGAAGCGGATGCCCGGGTAGCGCCGGTCCAGATCGGCCAGGACATCGGCGAGGGTCTGGCCCTCGGCCTCGGCGCGGGCCCCGCCGGTGTAGGAGTGCAGGGCGCTGGGGATGAGGATCTTCACGCCGGCCCGGCCCGGGTGGCGGTTTCCACCGCGTAGATTTCGGGCAGATGGCGGGCAATGCATTCCCATTGCCGGCCTTCGTCACGACTCATCCACAGTTCGCCGCTGCTGGTGCCGAAATACACCCCCACCGGGTTGTGGGCGTCTGCGTTCATGGCCTGGCGTTTCACCGTCCACCAGGCCTGGCTGGCGGGCAGGCCGGCGTCGAGGCGCTGCCAGCTGGTGCCGCCGTCCCGTGTGCCATACACCGCCGGCTTGCCGCCCGGGCTGGTGCGGGGCCAGACGCTGGTGCCGTCCATGGGAAAGACCCACGCGCAGTCAGCGTCGTGCGGGTGCACCACCATGGGGAAGCCGATATCCCCCACGTCGGCCGGCATGGCCTTGCCGATGCGTGCCCAGGTGCTTGAGGGCCGGTCGAGGCGGTAGATGCCGCAGTGGTTCTGCTGGTACAGGCGGTCGGGGTTGGAGGGGCAGAGCCGGATGCAATGGGGGTCGTGAAAGCTCACGTCATCGGGGTCGAAGCCTTCGACGACCTGCAGACCATCGACCAGGGGGGCGAAGGTCTGGCCGCCATCGCTGGATTCATGCACGCCGCCGCCGGACATGGCCATGTAGAGGTGCTTGGCGTCCCGTGGGTCGACGATGATGGAGTGCAGCTTGGGGCCGTCGGGGGTGCCGTCCTGCACGGTGCCCATCCATTTGCGGTACTGGAGGTCGTCGTTGATGGTGGAGGCGGGGGCCCAGGTGTTGCCGCCGTCGGTGGAGCGGAACAAGCCCTGGGGCGAGGTGCCGGCGTACCACAGGCCCGGCTCGCTGACGTGGCCCGGGGTCAGCCAGAAGCTGTGGTCCACGGCGCGCCCCTCCTGGCCTTCCGGCGCGGGGGCGAAGGCCGGTGGCCGCGCGGCCTCCTGCCAGCTGCGGCCAAAATCGGTGGAGCGGAAGACGGTGGGGCCCAGGTGGCCGGTCTTGGCCGCGACCAGGAGAGTGCGCCCGTCGCGGGGGTCGAGCACCATGTGGTGAATGGTGTGACCGAGGAAGTGGGGGCCGTCTACACGCCAGGCCTGGCGTTCGGCATCCGAGAAATACAGCCAGGCCCCCTTGCGGGTGGCCACCATCAGGATGGTTTCTCCCGGCGTGGCCGGGGCTCCGAGGTGCTGTGTCATGACGCACTCCTCTGCCGGTGGGATGACGCGGTGGATGGGTTGTCGATGATGCACCCGTGGGGCACCCGTCTGTCAATCACGCCATGGCGCCCGGCGCCGGTGCTGGGCTCAGGCGGTCTCTTCCTCCGCTTCCCGTTCTTCCTGCTGGAGGCGCCACATCTGGGCGTAGGGGCCGTTCCTGCCCAGCAGCTCGGCGTGGCCACCCCGTTCGAGGATGCGGCCCTGATCGAGCACGATGATCTCGTCGGCGTTCATCACCGTGGACAGGCGGTGGGCGATGACCAGGGTGGTGCGGCCCCGGGCGGCGGCGTCGAGCTGGGCCTGGATGGCCTTTTCGGTCTTGGAGTCGAGGGCCGAGGTGGCTTCGTCGAAGATCAGGATGTCCGGGTTCTTCAGCAGGGTGCGGGCGATGGCAACGCGCTGCTTTTCGCCGCCGGAGAGCTTGAGGCCGCGCTCGCCCACGCGGGTCTGCCAGCCATCGGGCAGGCGGGCAATGAAGTCTTCGAGCTGGGCGGCGCTGGCGGCGGCTTCGACTTCGGCCTTGCTGGCTTCCGGGCGGCCGTACTGGATGTTGTAGAACAGGGTGTCGTTGAAGAGCACGGTGTCCTGGGGGACGATGCCGATGGCGGCGCGCAGGCTGTCCTGGGTGAGGCTGCGGATGTCCTGCCCGTTGATGCGCACGGCGCCGCCCTGCACGTCGTAGAAGCGGAACAGCAGGCGGGCGAGGGTGGATTTGCCCGAGCCGGAGTGGCCCACCACCGCCACGGTCTTGCCGGCGGGAATGGCGAAGTCCACGTCGTGGAGGATCTGGCGGGAGGGCTCGTAGGCAAAGCCCACGTGATCGAAATGAACGCTGGCCGGGCCCCGGGCGAGGCTATGGGCATCGCTGGCGTCGGCCACTTCCCGGTGGGTGCCCATCAGGCCGAACATGCGCTCGATGTCGGTGAGGGCCTGGCGGATCTCCCGGTACAGCACGCCCAGGAAGTTGAGGGGGATGTAGAGCTGGATCAGGAAGGCGTTGACCAGCACCAGGTCGCCCAGGGTCATGCTGCCGTTGGCCACGCCCAGGGCGGCGCGCCACATCATGGCGGTGACACCGACGGCGATGATGGCGGCCTGGCCCATGTTGAGGAGAGACAGGGATTTCTGGTTCTTGATCTGGGCGGCGGTCCATTTGGCCAGTTCGGTGTTGTAGCGGCGGGTTTCGAAGGCCTCGTTGTTGAAGTACTTCACCGTCTCGTAGTTGATCAGGCTGTCGATGGCCCGGGCGTTGGCGGCGGAGTCGAGTTCGTTGGCCTCGCGGCGCAGGGCGGTGCGCCAGTTGGTGACCTTGAAGGTGAAGGTGACGTACAGCACCAGGGTGACCAGGGTGATGATGGCGAAGCTGGGTTCGTACTTCACCAGCAGGATGCCGATGACCAGGCTGATCTCCACGAAGGTGGGCAGGATGGAGTACAGGGTGTAGCTGATCAGGCTGCCGATGGAGCGGGTGCCGCGCTCGATGTCCCGGGTCAGGCCGCCGGTCTGGCGTTCCAGGTGGAAGCGCAGGGACAGGGCGTGCAGGTGCCCGAAGACCTGCAGCGAGATCTCGCGCACCGATTCCTGGGTGACCCGGGCGAAGACGATTTCGCGCAGCTCGGTGAAGAGCGACGTGGAGAAGCGCAGGGCGCCGTAGGCCACCAGCAGGGCTGCGGGCACCACGATGACGGCCTGCTCGCGGGTGATGTCCAGGCCGTCCACCAGCTGTTTGAAGATCAAGGGCACGGAGACGTTGGCAAACTTGGCCGAGATCAGGCAGCTGAGGGCAAACAGCACCCGCCACTTGTAGGCCCACAGGTAGGGCACGAGCTTCTTGATGGTCTGCCAGTCGTGGCGGTCGCCGCTGGCAGGCAGGGGTTGGGCGCCGGAGGGGGAGCGTCGCATGGGCTTCTTTCTCTGTTCTTGTTCAGTGCTTGTTTGGGATGAGGCTGTCGCCGGCCAGATGGGCGGCGAGTCCGATGAAGAGCAGGCCGCACAGGCGGTCCAGCCAGGGGCCCATGCCCGGGCGGCGTGCCAGCAGCCGCCCGAGGTGGCCAGCGGCCAGGGCCATGGCGCCGAAGATCAGGATGGTCTGGGCAGCGAAAACGAGGCCGAGGACGAGCATCTGCAGGCTGACCGGGCCCCGGGCCGGATCGGCGAACTGGGGCAGGAAGGCCAGGAAGAACAGCCCCACCTTGGGGTTCAGCGCATTGGCCACAAAGCCCTGGCGAAAATCCTGCAGGCCGGAGCGGGGCGCCCCACCCGAGGCGGGCGTGAGGCTGCCACCGCTGCGCAGGGCCTGGATGCCCAGCCACAGCAGCCACGCCGCACCCGCCAGCTTGACGGCCAGGAACAGCCCGTTTGAGGCCCGCACCAGCGCTGCAACCCCAAGGCTCGCCCAGGCGATGTGGGTCACGCAGCCGGCCGCGCAGCCGAGGCCGAAGGCCAGGCCGGCGCGCTGTCCACGGGCCAGACTCCGACCGATGACCATCAGGTTGTCAGGGCCGGGTGCAAGGGTGATGAGGATGGAGATGCCTAGAAAGGCGAGGAGGGTGTCGAGGCTTGGCATGGCGCCCAGATTCTGGGCGGCCGGGGCGGGGGAGTCAATGCGGGCCGGCACCGGCCGGCCCGGAAGGCTTAGTGATGGTGGTGGCTGTGGTCGTGATCGTCACCCATGCACAGGGCCGCGGGGTCGTTCATGGCGGCTTCACCCATGCGCTGGAGGTTTTCGAGGACGCGCATGGAGGCGCTTTCCATGCTGTCCAGGTAGCGCAGCACACCGGTCATGTCGTTGTCGGCGAGGGCTTCGAGGGCCTGGACGCCGGCGCGGTGGACTTCCACGTGGGGCGGTTCGATCTCGCGGTATCCGGGCATGCGGCTGAAACAGGCCTGCCCTTCGCCCTCGTAATACCACTTGCCCAGGCGGCAGGTCGTATGGGTGGACACTTCGCCCGGCTTCAGATTCGCCAGCCCGAAGACCGCCAGGTAGATGCGGAACTTGAAAACGATGTGGTCGATCTTGGCGACTTCCACAAAGCTCTTCATGGCGCTGCCGGCGATCACGCCTTCCATGTTGCCCGACAGGGCCATCAGCAGCTTCATGTCTTCGGTGGCCTTCTGACCCCGTTCGCTGAAGCGGCCGGCGGCCTGGGACAGGGATTCCATGCTGTTGCGGGCACGGGTGGAATCTTCGCGGATGCGGCTCACCAGCGTGGAGATCTCGGCTGTGGCGGTGGACGTGCGCTCGGCCAGCTTACGCACCTCGTCGGCCACCACGGCAAAGCCGCGCCCGGCCTCGCCGGCCCGGGCCGCTTCGATGGCGGCGTTGAGGGCCAGCAGATTGGTCTGGTCGGCGACGCCATGGATGAGTTTGACGATGGCGCTGATCTCGTCGGCGCGCTGGGCCAGGGTGTCCACTTCGCGGGCCGAGCTCTGGGACTCGACAGCCAGGCGCTGCAGGTTCTCGGCAATCTCGGTGGTGGCCTGACCGCTGGTCTGGGACACATGGGCAGCCTCGACGGCCTTGACCTTCTCGTTGCGCAGGATGCCGGCCATCTCGCCGAGGCTGCCCTGGGCGCCGGATAGGGAGTTGCCGAACTCGGACATGCGCTGCACAACGGCCAGCAGGTGGTCACAGTGACGCTGCTTTTCAGATTGGGCGTTGCGCAGGGCATCAACTTCGCTGCGCAGTGCGTTGAGTTCGTTCTGCAGTGCCTGCTCGCGGGCTGCGGAGGATTGGAGGTCGGTCTGGAGTTGCTCGTACTGTTTGCGGTTGATCCACATGGGCGTGATCCACTCTTCTCTTATTGATATGTCGGCTTTCGATATTCGGCCGGCTTGTCGCGGACAGTCGGGCTTGCTTCCGTCGCTTTTATTACGGCAGGCGTAGCGATTTCTTGGCATAAATTTGCCAGCGATGGGGTGCTTTTTGATAAATGTCAGCAGTTGGTGAGCTACGGCTTGTGTTTTGTCCTGTCTGGAAGTCGACAAACGTGCCGGCGCAAGGTGATGGGGCGGAGCGCGTACTCTTGGGACGATGGTTCTCGAGACCAGTGCGGGCGCGGCTTGTAGTGGCGAGTGCTCCCGGCGCAGTCAGCTTTCTCTATGGCTGGGCACTGATCTTGCTGTACTTCTCTGCCCTCTTCATCCCCCTCCCATGACAACGTCTCCACCCTTACATTCCGGATCTGATTCGGCTGCCCTTCCTGCAGGGCAGGTGGTCGGGATCTATCAGGATCGGACCAAGCACCGCTTCCTTGCCTATGCCGCCGGCCCGACGACGCTGGACTGGGACGCACGCCCCGAGCCCTTCCGCCATTTTGCCGGCACACCGGTGATCGACCTACCCCTGGCCAGGGCCGATGCGCTGGGCATGGCGCCCCTTCGCCCGGCGGTGCCGGATCTGGCGTCCATCGGTGCCCTCCTGCATCTCTCCTTTGGCCTGACCGCCTGGAAGACTCTGGGGCCAGACCGGTGGGCGGTGCGGGCCAATCCGTCCAGCGGCAATCTTCACCCAGTGGAAGCTTATGTGCTGGTGGCAGGTGTGACGGGGCTTGAAGACGGGCTGTACCACTACCTGCCGGATCGGCACGCACTGGAACTGCGGGCGCAACACCCGCAGCCCTTTGCCGCGGGACCGGCGCTGGCGGTGGGGCTGACCACGGTGATGTGGCGCGAGGCCTGGAAGTACAGTGAGCGGGCCTTTCGCTACTGTCAGCTGGACACCGGCCATGCGCTGGGCGCCCTGCGCTATGCGTCGGCCTTGCTGGGCTGGCGGCCGGTGGAACAGTTGCGGGTCGGCACCGAAACCCTGGCCGCGCTGCTGGGGGTGGATCGGGATGAGGATTTTCCCGGCTGGCGTGCTGACGTGAGCCGCGAGGAGGCTGAGATGCTGCTCGCCCTGGATCTGGGCCGCGGCGGCGTAGCCCATGCTCCGTCGGCCCTGCGGGCTGCGGCTGTCACTGCGGTGTGGCAAGGCGTGGCCAGTGTGATCGACCCCTTCCCCATGTTCCACTGGCCGCTCATTGCCGAGGTGGCGCTGGCCACCCGGCGCCCCGATGACTGCGGCCTGCCGCCCATCGCCGGCCCGCTCCCGCGTCTCCAGCCGGCAGCGCGCATCCTCGCCAGGCGTAGCGCCCAGCGCTTCGATGCCGCCCATGTGATGAGCGCCGCGGGTTTCGCCCAGCTCCTCGACGCGCTGTCCGGGGACGTCGATACACGGCTGTCCCTGCTGTTCTTCGTGCATCGGGTCGAGGGGATGGAGGCCGGGCTGTACCTGCTGCCCCGCGGCCCCTGGGGGCCGGCGCTGTGCGATAGCCTGGGTGAGGGGGGCAGCCTGCTGCCGCAGCCAGGGCCGGGCGGGCTGATATGTCTGCAGAGGCTGGCGCCGGTGGAGCTGCGGCGGGTGGCCCGCAGCCTGCATTGCCACCAGGACATCGCCGCCAGCGCCTGCCTGGCCGTAGGCATGCTGGCGCCCTTTGGCCCCCTCGTGGAGGCGCAGCCCGCGGTCTACCGGGACCTGCTGCGGGAGGCCGGCCTGTTGGGCCAACGCCTCTACCTGGAGGCCGAGGCCATGGGTTTGCGCGGCACCGGTATCGGCTGCTTTTTCGACGACCCGGTGCACGAGGCCGCCAGAGTCGCCACCCCGGATTTCCAGAGCCTCTATCACTTCACCATCGGCCTGCCGGTGGACGACGAACGCATCGAGACGACGCCGGCCTACCCGGCCCTTGCCGAGAACCCCGCATCATGACCAACACTGCTACCCCAACCCGCCACCGCCGTGGCTTCCTGCGCATTGATGCCAGCCGGGCGGCCGACCTGATCTACCGTGCGCGCCTCGGCCAGTTGCCAGACCTGGCCTTGTTCGATGTGCGTGATCGGCGCAGCTTCGAGGATCGTCACGTGGACGGGGCCGAGCACCTGACCGAGGCGGCGCTGGGTGAGGTGTTCGGGCGTGTTCCGCGGGCGGCGCCGGTGCTCATCTACTGCTATCACGGCAATGCCAGCCAGGCGTACGCGGGGATGTTTGCGGACTTCCACTACGCCGAGGTCTATAGCGTGGATGGCGGCTTCGAGCCGCTTGAGGGCGCGCTAATGGTGCGGGAGGGCGAACGGCGGGCGCCCGCCCTGCCTGCGGAGGCGAGCGCGGCGCTGGTCGCCTTTCTGGACGAGTTCGGTTTCGATCACGACAACCTGAACCAGGCCCGGGAGCACGGCCTGACGCCCCTGATGCGGGCGGCCTTGCTGGGCCGTCCGGACCTCATGGAGGCCTTGCTGGAAGCCGGAGCCGACGTCAGCCTGCGCAACGGCGATGGCAACAACGCCCTGTGGCTGGCCTGCGTATCGCGGGAGCCGGCCGCCATCCGGGTGCTGGTGGCCGCCGCTATCGACCTGAACAACCGCAACGACGTGGGGGCGACCTGCCTGATGTATGCGGCGTCGAGCGGCCGGCCGGAGATCGTCGAAGCCTTGCTGGCGGCCGGGGCCGACCCGTGGATCCGCAATGACGACGACGCCTGCGCGGTGGATCTGTCGTCCACCGTCGAGTGCCTCCACCTGTTGCGGCACACCGCCCGCTAAGTTTTTCCGGGAGAGCGCGGGGGCTGGCGACGGGGGAGCCGTCAGCCCCTGTCCGGTTCAGCTGGCGTGCCAGAGCTCCACACCACCGCTGGTCCACTCTTTGGTCCACTCTTGCATCGGTTGCCGGAGCAGGCCTTCCAGTTGCTCGCCGGGCAGTGGCCGACTGATCAGGTAGCCCTGGATCTTCTCGCACCCGATGCTGCGCAGAAACTTGAGCTGAGCCTCGGTTTCGACGCCTTCCGCCACCACTTCCAGGCCCAGCTTATGGGCCAGCAGTACGGTGACGTCGCAGATGTCGGCGTCGCTGGGGTCGGTCTCGATGTCCTTGACGAAGGATCGGTCGATCTTGAGGGTACGAATGGGGAAGAGCTTGAGGTAGGCGAGGGACGAATAGCCGGTGCCGAAATCGTCAATGGACAGGGTCAGGCCACGCTGGGTGAGGGCGCGCATGACCTCGATGGTCTCGTCGGGAGAGGCCATGGAGACGGACTCCGTCACCTCCAGGTCGATCAGGTTGGCGGCCAGTCCGTGGCGGGCCAGCAGGGCGTCCACCCGGGCCGGCAGGGTCTTGTCGAGAAACTGGCTGGTGCTCAGGTTGATGGACATGCGCAGGTCGGTCAGCCCCCGGGTGCGCCACTCGGCGAGCTGGCGCATGGCCTCGTGCAGCGACCCAGTCGCCGAGCGCATCGATGATGCCGGTTTCTTCCGCCACCGGGATGAACTCGGCCGGCGGAACCAGGCCACGCACGGGGTGCTGCCAGCGCACCAGTGCCTCCACCCCCACCAGGCGGCCGTTGCGCAGGTCCTGCTGGGGCTGGTAATGGAGCACGAACTGTCCGCGCTCCAGGCCGACCCGCAGCTCCGACTCCAGGGCGATGCGCCGCATGATGGCGACGTTCATGTTCTCGGTGAAGAACTGGTAGTTGCCGCGCCCCTTGGCCTTGGCGTGGTACATGGCCATGTCCGCGTTCTTCAGCAGATCACCGATCTCGGTGGCGTCGTCCGGGTAGATGCAGATGCCGATGCTCGGCGAGGTGCGCTGCTCCTGCCCACCCACCTGGTAGGGGGCCGATATGGTCTGGACGATCTTGTCGGCCACGTGGGCGGCATCGGCGGGTGAATCGACCCCGGGCAGCACCACGACGAACTCGTCGCCTCCCAGGCGCGCCACGATGTCACTCTTGCGGACCGTGGCGCTCAGGCGCCGGGCCACCTGCACCAGCAGCTCATCGCCCACATGATGGCCGACGGTGTCGTTGATCGCCTTGAAGCGGTCCAGGTCGATCAGCATCAGGGCCATCTGCACGCCCTTGCGGGTGCAGAAGCCCACCGCCTGCTCGAGCTTCTCGTTGAGGCTGAAGCGATTGGGCAGATCGGTCAGGGGGTCGTGGTGGGCCAGGTGGCGAATGCGCTCCTCGGAGGCCTTCAGCTCGGAAATATCGATGAAGTTGCCGATGTAGTTCTGGATCTGGCCGTGCTCGTCGCGCACCAGCGAGATGGACAGCCATTTGGGATAGGGCTCGCCCGACTTGCGGCGGTCCCATAGCTCGCCCTGCCATGCCCCGGTGCTCTCCAGGCTGGCCCACATGTCCCGGTACACCTCCCGCGGCGTGCGGCCGGCGGAGAGCATGGACGGGTCCCGGCCGGCCACGTCGTCCTGGGTGTAGCCGGTGAGTTTGGTGAAGGCCTGGTTGGTGGCGATGATGCGGTTGGCCGCGTCGGTGACGATGATGGCCTCGTTGCTGTTGGAGAACACGGTGGCCAGCAGGCGCAGGTGTTCCTCCGCGTGGCGGCGCTCGGAGATGTCCTGCACCGTGCCCTCGTAGCAGATGAAGCGGCCGCTGGCGTCCCGCACCGTGTGGGCGTTTTCGGAGATCCAGATGCGCGAGCCGTCCCGGCGGCGCACTTCCGACTCGAAGTTGATGACCTCGCCGCGGGTTTCCATGATGTGGCGGAAGACGTCGCGGCGACCTGGCTCGATGTAGAGCCGGCTCTCGATGTCCGACAGGTCGGCCATCAGTTCGTGGGGCGAGGCGTAGCCGTAGAGGCGGGCGAGGGCAGGGTTGGCGGCCAGGTAGTGCCCGTCCTGAGTGGTCTGGAAGATGCCTTCCGAGGCGTACTCGAAGATGTGGCGATAGCGCAACTCGGTGTGCTCCAGGGCTTCGAGGGTCACCTTTCGCGGGGTGACGTCCTCGATGAAGCCCTCGATTACCGTGTGACCGTCTTCATCAGGCACCGCAATGCCGCGTTCTACGACCCAGCGGAGTTCGCCGGAGCGGGTGACGATGCGGTATTCGAGGCAGAATCGCCGCCCCTCCTGAATGGCCTGCCGGATCTGTGCGCTTACCCATGCCAGGTCGTCCGGGTGGGTGAGCGACGCCCACGATAGCTTCGCGTTGTTGACGATGTCGGCCGGGGTGTAGCCGGTCAGGGCGGTGCATCCCTGGCTGGCGAAGATCATGGTCCACTGGGCGTCGTCCAGGCAGCGGTAAACCATGCCCTCCAGATTGTTCACGAGGGTGTCTAGCACCCGCGTCCTGTCCAGGGCCTGGGCGGTGAGAAGGCTGGTGCGGCGCTGGCGTCCGGAGAGTGGGGGCACGTTTCGAGCTTGTGGTGCGTGATCGTGGTGCGGAGTCAGGCAAACTTCATGCCCGTGGATGGCCCGCGGAACATGCGGCAAGCAGCATGCCTTGCACCGCCATGATGCGGATTGTGATCCTGTTGTACCTGCTGTGGTGCCTCGACGGCACCGTTTTAGTGCAGGGTGCGCGGCATGGCCAAGGTGAATTCCGGCACCGGTGCATCGAAGCGACTTCCGTCCTCGGCCACCATACGGTAGCTACCCTTCATGGTGCCCACCGGGGTGGCGATGGTGCAGCCGCTGGTGTATTCAAACTGCTCACCCGGGCGTAGCAGGGGTTGCTTGCCGACCACGCCAGCGCCTTCGACTTCCTGCACCGCGCCCTCCGCATCGGTGATGATCCAGTGCCGGCTGACCAGCTGGGCCGGGGCCTGGCCGGTGTTGCGGATGGTGATGCGATAGGCGAAGACGTAGCGGTTCGCTTCGATGCTGGACTGCTCCTCAATGTACTGGGCCACGGCCCTGACTTCGATGGCGTCCTGTTCCTTGCTGGTGGTCATTGTCTTGGATGCAGCGCGTTGGGGCTTCAATTGAAGCCGAATTGTGCCCGTGCCGCAACCACGCCGGGGGCAAGGGGCCGCGGCGTTGGCGCAGCGCAGGCCGGGCGGGTACACTTCCGCACCTCCGCGTTCTCCCCGCCAGGACTTGCCATGAGCTTCCGCATCGCCCCCAGTATCCTCTCCGCCAACTTCGCCAAGCTGGGTGAAGAAGTCGCCAACGTGATCGCCTCCGGCGCCGACTGGGTCCACTTTGACGTGATGGACAACCATTACGTACCCAACCTGACCATCGGCCCGCTGGTGTGCGAGGCCATCCGCCCATGCACCACGGCGCCCATCGACGTGCACCTGATGGTCAAGCCAGTGGATCGCATCGTGCCCGACTTCGCCAAGGCGGGCGCCAACATCATCACTTTCCACCCGGAAGCCTCCGATCACGTGGACCGGACCCTCGGCCTGATCCGGGACAGCGGCTGCCAGGCCGGCCTGGTGTTCAACCCGGCCACGCCGCTGAACTGGATGGATCACGTGATGGACAAGCTCGACGTGGTGCTGCTGATGAGCGTGAACCCGGGTTTCGGCGGCCAGTCCTTCATCCCCGGCACCCTCGACAAGCTGCGCGAGGCGCGGGCGAAGATCGATGCCTACACGGCCCGTACCGGCCGCCAGATCCTGCTGGAGATCGATGGGGGCGTGAAGGTGGACAACATCGCCGAGATCGCCCGTGCCGGTGCCGACACCTTCGTGGCGGGCTCGGCCGTGTTCGGGGCGGGCAAGGACAGCGACCCCCAGCGCTACAACAGCGTGCTGGCCAACTTGCGCGCCGCCCTGGCCGGGGTCTGATCCGCTTCGGGCGTCAGGCCGACTTGCGCCGCAGGGCGGAGGGCGGCCGGCCCAGGGTGCGCAGAAAGGCCCGGCGCATCCGCTCCTGATCGCCAAAGCCGTAGTCCCGGGCGATCTTCTGCACGGCCTCCGTGCCGCTCTCCAGGGCCGCCGCGGCGGCCTCCACCCGCAGTTTTTCCACCGCCCGCGCCGGCGTCACGCCCATCTCCTCGGTAAAACGCCGGGAGAAGTGGCGCGGGCTCATGCACGCCCGGGCCGCCAGAGCATCCACATCCAGCCGTTCGCCCAGATGCTGGCGGATGTAGTCGAGCAGGGCCGCAAAGCGCCCGCCGGCAGGCTGCATCTCGGCCAGCTCCGAAAACTGCGACTGTCCGCCGGGGCGGCGGTAATACACCACCAGCTGCCGGGCCACCTGGCGCGCCACCGCCTCGCCCAGGTCGTCGGCAATCAGGGCCAGGGTCAGGTCGATGCCGGCCGAGATGCCGGCGGCGGTCCACACCGGGCCATCCTGCACATAGATCAGGTCCGCATCCAGCTGCACCGCTGGAAAGCGCAGCTTGAAGCGTGAGGTGCGCCGCCAGTGGGTGGTGGCCCGCCGGCCGTCGAGGAGCCCCGCGCTGGCCAGCAGCCAGGCGCCCGAGCAGACGCTGGCGGTGCGCCGGGCGCGGGTGCTGGTGGCCCGCACCAAGTCCAGCGTGGCAGGGCAGGCGGAGGCCTCATCCACCCCGTCGCCACCCACCACCAGCAGGGTATCCGGCGCTTCGTCAGCGGCCACGGGGCGGGTCAGCAGCACGGCGCCGCTGGAGCTGGCCACCGGGCCGCCGTCCCGGGACACGAGGGCCAGCCGGTAGCTGTCGGCACCGAAGCGGTTGGCCGTCTCGAAAGCCGACAGGGGGCCGGCGGCGTCGAGGATCTGAAAGCCGGGATAGACCAGCAGGCTGATGGGGCGGGGCATGGTCGAGAGGGGGTTGAATGGCAGAAAAGGTGGTTTTTCTGTCATTTACGCCATCCACTCTAGCCGGCGACCATGGCGGCGTCAAAGTCTCCGGGAGCGCCCCATGAATGCCAACGTGTTTCTTCTCGCCCTCAGCCAGGCCCTGATGATGACCCTGGTCGGCCTGGTCCTGTCCAGCTCGGCCCTGGTGGCTGTGGGGCTGTCGGCGCCGGCCGGGCTGGCCAACCTGCCCCTGGCGGCCCAGTACCTGGCGACCCTGCTGGTGCTGCATCCGGCGGCCCGGCTGATGGGCACCCACGGCCGCCGGCCGGTGTTCGTCGGCGCCGCTCTGGTGGGGGTGGCCGGGCTGCTGCTGGCGGCGCTGGCCATCGCCTGGGGCAGCTTTCCCCTGTTCGTGCTGGCGGGCCTGGGTATCGGCGTGTTGGGCGGGGTGGGGCAGTTCTACCGCTTTGCCGCCATCGAAGCGGTGCCGCCGGTGCGCAAGGGGCTGGCTGTGTCCCTCACTCTCACCGGCGGAGTGCTGGCGGCCTTTCTGGGGCCGTGGCTGGCGCGCTCCACCCGCCACCTGTTCGAGACGCCCTTTCTGGCGAGCTTTCTGATCCTCGCGGCGCTGGCCGTGCTGGCGGCCGTGGCGGCCGGGCGCTTGCGTCTGCCGCCGCCGCCCCGCCAGCAGGCCCAGGCATCGCCCCGGCCGGCACGGCAACTGCTGGCGGACCCCGGCGTGGGTCTGGCCGTGGCTGCTGCGGTGGTGGCCTACGGCGTCATGAACCTGCTGATGACCGCCACGCCGCTGGCCATGTTGTGTGCCGGCCATGATTTCAATGCCACGGCCACGGTGATCCAGTGGCATCTGGTGGCGATGTTTGCCCCGTCCTTCCTCACCGGGGGGCTGATCACCCGGATTGGCGCGTTGCCGGTGATGGCCCTGGGCGTGCTGGCCAGCCTGGCGGCCATCGGCATCGCCCTGCTCGGCGACCGCTACGGGCACTTCCAGGTGGCCTTGGTGCTGGTCGGCCTGGGCTGGAACCTGCTCTACGTGGGGGCCACCACGCGCCTCGCCGAGCGCTGGCGGGACGAGGAGAAGGGCCGGCTGCAGGCGCTCAACGACAGCCTGGTGTTTGCCGGGGTGACCCTGGCCACCTTTGCCGCCGCGCCCCTGGTGGACCGGCTGGGCTGGGCTCTGGTCAATGGGCTCACGGCGCTCCCGCTGCTGGTGTTGCTGGCCTGCCTGGGACGGGCCCTGCTGCGTGGGCGCGTCAGGCTGGCGTCGGCGGGCTGATCTCCCGTATGCTGCGCCGCTGTCCTGTTGCCCCGTCAAGAGCTGCCCGATGTCTGTCCACCGCGCCCCCACTGCTGTCCTCTTCGATCTGGATGGCACCCTGCTCGATTCCATCCCCGACCTGTCCGAGGCCTGCCACCGGATGATGGTGGAGCTGGGGCGCCCACCCCACGACATTGAGGTGATCCGCACTTTTGTGGGCAAGGGCATGATCAACCTGGTGCGGCGCTGCCTGGCCGAATCCGGTTCGGCAGAAGAGACCGAAGTGGACGCGGCGGTGGAGGCCTTCCGCCGCCACTACGCGGTGGTCAATGGTGAGCGCACCGTGATCTACCCCGGCGTGTTGGAGGCTCTGGCGGCCTTCGAGGCGGCAGGGGTGCCCATGGCCTGTGTCACCAACAAGCCCGGTGCCTTCACCGGGCCGCTGCTGGAGCGTACCGGCATCGCCCGTTTCTTCGGGGTGACGGTGAGCGGCGATACCCTGCCCGACAAGAAGCCCCACCCAGCGCCGCTGCTCCATGCCTGCAGCCAGCTGGGCGTGCCGGCGGCTGCGGCGTGGATGATCGGCGACTCGGCCAATGACGCCGAAGCGGCCCGTGCGGCGGGTATCCCGGTGCTCCTCGTCACCTACGGCTACAGTGAAGGCCGGCCTGTGGACAGCATCGAATGTGACGGGCTACTATCCAGCCTCGTCGATGCGCTGCCGCGCATCCTCACCTGAATTCACGGACACCCACCCATCGTGACCCGCAAGCGCATGTTCTTCGTCGAGGAGTTCCCTGCCGTTCGTATCCCCCGCTCTGGCGGATGCGGCGGCCGGTCATGGCTGCTCGCCTGAGCCAGCCCTGAACAGTCGCGGGCCTGCCCCGTGATACCCTCGCGAAAAAAGCATCATGCACTTCCGGAGTCTCCATGACCGAAGCCGAATTCAACGCCCTGGCCGCCCAGGGCTATAACCGCATCCCGGTTACCCTCGAAACCTTTGCGGATCTCGACACCCCGCTCTCCGTCTACCTGAAGCTGGCCAACGCGCCCAACACCTACCTGCTCGAATCCGTGCAGGGGGGCGAGCGCTTCGGTCGCTATTCCATCATTGGCCTCGCCGCCTCGACCCGCATCGAGGTGCATGGCCGTTCGGTGCTGCTGCTGACCAACGATCGCCTGGTGGAGCGTCGTGACTACGGCGACCCCCTCAACTTCGTTGCCGAGTTCATGGACCGCATCAAGGTGCCGCCCCGCGACCACCTGCCGCGCTTTGCCGGCGGTCTGGTGGGCTGTTTCGGCTACGACACCGTGCGCTACATCGAGCCGCGCCTGGCCAAAACCGAGAAGCCCGACGCGCTGGGCACCCCCGACATCCTGCTGCTGCTGTCCGAAGAGATCGCCATCGTGGACAACCTCTCCGGCAAGCTGACCCTGGTGGTCTACGCCGAGCCCGAGGTGCCCAACGCCTACGTGCGCGCCGTGCGCCGCCTGAAGGTGCTGCTGGGCAAGCTGCGCGAGCCGGTGAGCGTGCCGGTCGAGCAGGTCTCCGAGCCGGCCGAGGCGGTGTCCAGCTTTGGCGAGGAGGCCTTCAAGGCCGCGGTTCAGAAGGCCAAGGACTACATCGTCGAGGGCGACATCATGCAGGTGGTGCTGAGCCAGCGCATGAGCAAGCCCTTTGGTGCCAGCCCCCTGGCCCTGTACCGGGCCATCCGCAGCCTCAACCCCTCGCCCTACATGTTCTATTTCAACTTCGAGGAGTTCCAGGTGGTGGGCGCGTCCCCCGAGATCCTGGTGCGCCTCGAGGACGGCGACGTGACCGTGCGTCCCATCGCCGGCACCCGCAAGCGCGGCGCTACCCATGACGAGGATCAGGCCCTGGAGGCCGAGCTGCTGGCCGACGAGAAGGAGCGTGCCGAGCACACCCAGCTCCTCGACCTGGGCCGCAACGACTGCGGCCGCGTGGCCCGCACCGGCACCGTCAAGGTCACCGAGCGCTTCACCGTCGAGCGCTACTCCCACGTGATGCACATCGTCTCCAACGTGGAGGGCAAGCTCAAGGACGGGCTCAACGCCCTGGCCGTGCTGCGCGCCACTTTCCCGGCGGGCACCGTGTCCGGCGCGCCCAAGCTGCGGGCCATGGAGATCATCGACGAGCTGGAGCCGACCAAGCGCGGCATCTACGCCGGCTCGGTGGGCTACCTGGGCTTCCACGGTGACATGGACCTGGCCATCGCCATCCGCACCGCCGTGGTCAAGGACGGGCAGATCCACGTGCAGGCCGGCGCCGGCATCGTCGCCGACTCCAACCCCGATGCCGAATGGCAGGAAACCCAGAGCAAGGCCCGCGCCATGCTGCGCGCCGCCGAGATCGCCGAAGCCGGGCTCGATACGCGTCTGTGATGGCCATGAACAAGGCCGCCCGGAGGCGGCCTGCCCTTAACCCGCCGGTGACGCCGGGGTCAGAACGCGATACCGACCTTGGCCTGTACCAGCCAGTTGTCGGCGCCGTGGTGGCCGCCACCGATGTTTTTGTCGGTGGTGTCCTGCCAGCGGGCGCCGAGGCCCAGGTTCAGGTTGTTCATGCGGTAGTCCAGGTCGGCACCCACCTGCCAGGCGAACATGTCGGTGGTACGGCCGCCGGCATCCGACTTGACCCAGCCGATACCGGGGCCGACGCCCAGGGTCAGGTTCTGGGCAATCGGGGTGGTCCAGCGGGGGTTCAGCTCCACGGTCTGCAGCTTCAGCCCGTCATTGTCGAAGCGGTTGTAGGACAGCTTGGTGCGCACCATGCCGGTGGGCGTCTGCAGCAGGCCGCAGTTCATGGCCAGCTCCAGGCCCCAGGCGGTGCCGCTGTCCACGTGCTTCGGGTCCATCAGGCCACCGGTCACGGAGGCGACGAAGGCCGGGCTGTAGCCCTTGTCGAGAATGGGCAGAAACTTCCAGTCGCCGGCCAGGGCCGGGGCGGCAGCAGTGGCGGCAAGGGCAGCGGCGATCAGGATGCGGGCGATTTTCATGGTGTTTTCTCCTTGTGTTGTGGAAGGCGCCCTGACTATCCCATGCCCGGCCAGCCCCTGTCGGTAACCGCG
>NZ_JBIJDC010000046.1:0-31380 GCF_044344315.1 Zoogloea sp.
CGCGGTCACATAGCAAAAATAGCCGGCCGGATGGCGCGCCCTGGCGGGTGCACCCGGCCGAATCTGCGAGAAAATGCAGCACTGCGCCGGTCATCCTCATGACGATTGCGATGGCCGGACGCACCTCAGGAAAGGATTTGCAGCCATGTTGCTGATGATCGACAACTACGACAGTTTTACCTACAACCTTGTCCAGTACTTTGGCGAGCTCGGTGCCGACGTGAAGGTATTCCGCAACGACGAGATTACCGTCGAGCAGATCACCCTGATGAAGCCCGAGCAGATCGTCGTCTCGCCGGGGCCGTGTTCACCCGCCGAAGCCGGCATCTCGGTGGCGGCCATCAAGGAGTTCGCCGGCAAGATTCCGCTCCTCGGCGTGTGCCTGGGCCACCAGAGCATCGGCGCTGCCTTTGGCGGCAAGATCATCCACGCCAAGAAGCTGATGCACGGCAAAGTGTCGCCGGTGCATCACCTGGACCAGGGCGTGTTCAAGGGCCTGCCCAATCCGCTCACCTGCACCCGCTACCATTCCTTGGCCATTGAGCGCGAAAGCCTGCCCGACTGCCTGGAAGTCACCGCGTGGACCGATGACGGGGAGATCATGGGCGTGCGCCACAAGACCCTGAAGGTTGAGGGTGTGCAGTTCCACCCCGAGTCCATCCTCACCGAGCGTGGCCACGACCTGCTGCGCAACTTCCTCGAACAATCCAGAGCCTGACCGGAGTCCGCTGATGACCTTTACTGCCCAGGAAGCCCTGCAACGCACCATCGACCACCGGGAGATCTTCTACGACGAGATGCTCTCCCTGATGCGCCAGATCATGGCCGGGGAAGTCTCCCCGGTGATGACCGCCGCCATCCTCACCGGCCTGCGCGTCAAGAAGGAGACCATCGGCGAGATTGCCGCTGCGGCCACCGTGATGCGTGAGCTGTCCACCAAGGTGGTGGTGCCCCCTGACAGCAACTTCCTCGACGTGGTGGGCACCGGCGGCGACGGCTCCCATACCTTCAACATCTCCACCGCCACCATCTTCGTGGCCGCGGCGGCCGGTGCCAAGGTGGCCAAGCATGGCGGGCGCAGCGTCTCCAGCAAGTCCGGCAGCGCCGACGTGCTGGAGTCCCTGGGGGTGAACCTCAACCTCAACGCCCAGCAGGTGGCCGAGTGCATTGAGGAGACCGGCATCGGTTTCATGTTTGCCCCCAACCACCACAGCGCCATGAAGAATGTGGCACCGGTGCGCCGGGAGATGGGGGTGCGCACCCTGTTCAACATCCTTGGCCCACTGACCAACCCGGCCGGTGCACCGAACACCCTGCTTGGCGTGTTCCACCCCGATCTGGTGGGCATCTGCGTGCGCGTCATGCAGCGCCTTGGCGCCGAACACGTGCTGGTGGTGTACGGCCGCGACAGCATGGACGAAGTGTCCCTGGGCGCCGCCACTCTGGTGGGCGAGCTGAAGGACGGGGAGATCCGCGAGTATGAAATCCACCCGGAAGACTTCGGTCTGACCATGATGTCCAGCCGCAACCTCAAGGTGGCCGATGCGGATGCGTCGAAGGCCATGTTGCTGGGGGTGCTCGACAACACACCGGGCGCCGCACGGGAGATCGTGGCCCTCAACGCCGGCACGGCCCTATACACCGCCAACGTGGTGGGCTCCATCGGCGAGGGCATCGTCAAGGCTCGCGAAGTCATCGCCTCCGGCGCAGCCCGCGCCAGGCTGGAGGCCTTTGTGGCCTGTACCAGGCGGTTCGCCTGAGGCATCTCTAAGAAAGTACACCCATGTCCGACATCCTCAACAAGATCCTCGCTGTGAAGCGCGAGGAGGTGGCCGCCGCCCGGGCGGTGGTTTCCGATGCGGCGGTGCGCGAGCAGGCGGCCGCCCAGGCGCCAGCCCGTGACTTCGTCGGCGCCATCCGCAGCAAGATTGCGGCCGGCGGCGCCGCGGTGATTGCCGAGATCAAGAAGGCCAGCCCCTCCAAAGGGGTGATCCGGGCCGACTTCCGGCCTGCCGAGATTGCCGCCTCCTACGAGACGGCCGGCGCCGCCTGCCTGTCGGTGCTCACCGACCGGCAGTTCTTTCAGGGCGCCCCCGAGTATCTGCAGGCTGCCCGTGCCGCCTGCAGCCTGCCGGCCCTGCGCAAGGACTTCCTGGTGGACAACTACCAGGTGTTCGAAGCCCGTGCCATGGGCGCCGATGCCATCCTGCTGATTGCGGCGGCCCTCAGCCTGGCCGAGATGCAGGAGATGGAAGCTATTGCCGAAAGCCTCGGCCTGGGGGTGCTGGTGGAAGTGCACAACGGCGCCGAGCTGGACTTGGCCCTGCAGTTGCGCACGCCGCTGCTTGGGATCAACAACCGCAACCTCCGTACCTTTGAGGTCAGCCTTCAGACCACCCTGGATCTGCTGCCGCGCATCCCGGCGGACCGCGTCGTGGTCACCGAGTCGGGCATCCTGGCGCCGGCCGATGTGGCCCTGATGCGCGCCAATCAGGTCAATGCCTTCCTGGTCGGCGAGGCCTTCATGCGCGCCGACGACCCGGGCGCCGGGCTGGCCAGCCTGTTTGGCTGAACGCGGGTGAATAGACCTGCGGCACGGCCCGATTCCTTAACCCGTTCTGAGCGATGAGTGACGCGCCGGCGGGCCACGAACCGAAGCCCGCGCCCGCGGCGGCCCCCATCCGTGCCCGGGAGGGCTGGCTTGCGCGCTTGACGCGGGGCCTGCTGGGGGCGTGCATCAGCGCCATTGTTGTGGTGGTGCTGCTGATCGGCTGGCTGGGCGGCACCGAATCGGGGCTGCAGGCCGTGGCTGAGCTGGCCTCCCGCCTCAGTGGCGGCATGCTCCGCATCGACGGGCCCCAGGGCTATCTGCTCGGGCAGCTGCGGGCCGACGTGGTGCAGGTGCGCACGCCCACCCTGCAGGTGGACATCCTCAACCTGCGCATGGACTGGCGCCCCGGCGCGCTGATGAGCGGCACCCTGGACGTGTCCGCACTGAGCGCCTCGGAGCTGTCCGTGGCGACCGCGCCCAGCACCGATCCGGCCACGCTGCCGCTCAGCCTCGAGCTGCCGGTGGCGGTGCATCTGGATAGTCTCGCCATCGACCGCCTGCGTATTGGCGCCCTGGTGGATGGCAAGCCCGCCGAGCCGGACATGGTGCTCACCGCCCTGGCCGGCAAGCTCGATTCCGACGGCCTTCAGCACCGTCTCTCCGGCCTGCGCGCCGGTGCGCCCTTCGGGCAGCTGACGGCCGAGGGGCGTATCTCTGGCCGCTCGCCTTTCGACCTCCAGGCCAGTGCCTACCTCTCCACCCTGCAGGAGGGCGAGGCCTACGAAGTGCAGGCAGAGGCCGCCGGCACCCTGGAGAGCCTGACCTTGCAGGCGCGGGCCGAGGGCGCCGGCCTGCGCGGAGAGGCGCAGGTGGCCGCCACGCCGTTTGCGCCCTTGCCTGTGCGTTCGGTGCGGCTGCAGCTGCGGGATGTGGATCCGGCGCGCTTCCATGCCGCGGCACCGCAGGCACGGCTCGACGTGGACCTGGATCTGACACCGGTGGTGGCGTCCAGCGTTACCACCGGGCAGCCCGTGGCGCCGGCCGACTGGGTGGTCAGCGGCCCCCTGCGCGTTGTCAATCACCAGCCGGGCCCCTACGACAGCGGCGCCCTGCCAGTGGACAGTTTCAATGCCAGCCTGCGCTGGGCCCAGGGTGAGCTGGCGGCCTCGGGCGTGGATCTGCGCCTGCCGGGCCAGGGGCGTGCCACCGGCACCCTGCGCTGGAAGGCGCCGGCGCCCGCCACGCCCGGCTTCGGTCAGCTCGACGCGGACCTGCGCATTGCCGGCCTCGATGCCCGGCGCCTGGACCGGCGTGCCGTGACCACGCGCATCGCCGGGGCCATCACCGCCCGCGCCAACGCCGACACTCAGACCCTTGCGGCAGATCTGAGTGATGCCCGCCTGTCCCTGCGCCTCAAGGCCCGCCAGGCGGCCGGCGTGCTGCACCTGGACGAGGCCCTGGCCGTGGCCCGCTCCGCCCGCCTGGAATTGAGCGGCAAGCTGGCCCTCGACGGAGCGGGGGCGTTCGACGCCCGGGGGCGTTTGAGCCAGTTCGACCCCCGGGCCTTTGCCACGGCGGCACCACCGGCCGATCTGAATGCCCGCTTCGAACTGAGCGGCAAGCGTGCACCGCATCTTGTGGGCAACCTGAGTTTCGAGCTGGCCCCCAGTCAGCTCGAAGGCAAACCGCTGGTCGGCAAGGGTGAGCTGGCCATCGATGGTGACGTGCTCACCCAGAGTCAGGTCGCCCTCGATCTGGCCGGCAACCGCCTGACGGCCCAGGGGCGCTACGGGCGTCCCGGTGATGCCCTCGAGCTGCACCTTGACGCCCCGGCGCTGGCGGCCCTGGGCCATGGATTGAGCGGGAGCATCAAGGCCGACGGGGTGTTTCGTGGCACGTTGGCCCAGCCGGCAGGCGAGCTTGCCGTGCTCGGCGAGAAGCTCGCCGCGGGAGAGCTGCGCATCGATGCAGTCAATGGGCAGGGGCGTATCGCCGCGGGCCGCAGCGGGGCGCTGTCGCTGCAGCTGGCCCTGGCCGGCCTGCGCAGCGGCAGCGACGCTGAAGTCCTGGTGCGCCGGGCCAGCCTTGCCCTGACGGGGACCCGGGAGGCCAACAGCACGCGTATCGAGGTGCATGGCCTGCGCCAGCATTCGGCGGTCACCACCCTGGCGGGTCGCCTGTCTGATGGCCCCCGCTGGGACGGGCGACTGGAGAGCTTCGAGGTGAGCGGCGATTACCCGATCCGCTTGCTTGAGCCGGCTGCGCTGCTCCTGTCCCGGGACATGCTGCGGCTGGGTTCGGCCGAATTGCGTGGCGGTGCCGGCGGCTTGTATCGCCTCGAGGAAACCCGCTGGCAGGCGCGCCACCTGGTGGCGCGGGGGCGGGTCAGCGGCGTGCAGGTGGGGGTGAACCTCGACCCGTCCACCCGGGCCGTGCGGCGCCAGGGGGATTCCCTGCAAATGGGGGGCGAATGGGATGTGGATATTGGCGAGCAGGCCAATGGCTTTGTGCGCTTCTACCGGGAGAAGGGGGACCTGATCTTGCGGGGCGATACGCCGGTGCGCCTCGGCCTTGATGATCTGCAGCTCACCGTGTCGGCTGCCGCCAGCCGGCTGGCCTTCGGCTTCAGCGCCCATGGCAGCCAGTTGGGCAGTCTGGCCGGGGCGGGCTCGGCCCTGGCCGAGCGCGCAGCCGATGGCAGTCTGCGCCTGGTGCCGGGGGCGCCGCTGCTGGGTTCGGCCAGCCTCGACATGCCGTCCATTGCCTGGGCCGGCCCCCTGGCCGACCAGAACCTGAAGACCGATGGCAGCCTGAAGGGCGAGTTCACCCTGGCCGGTACCCCCGCGCGTCCCGAAACGGCAGGGCGCCTGCGCGGTGAGAAACTCGATTTCGTGATGGCCGACCAGGGCCTGCACCTCTCCGGCGGCACGCTGGTGGCGGACTTCAATCGGGAGGTGCTGCGCTTGGACGAGCTCAGCTTTGTCTCGCCCAACCGGATCCGGCCCCGGGAGAGCCGCATTGATGTCGCGCGCCTGACCCGCGAGCCCGGCACCCTCAAGGCGGCGGGGGCCATCCAGCTGGCCAGCGGAGAAGGGCGCTTTAGTTTCAAGGCCGCCCGCCTGCCGCTGCTGCAGCGGGCCGATCAGTGGCTGGTGCTCAGCGGTGAGGGGGAGATCCTCAGTGGCTGGAACTCGGCCCACCTGAAGGGCCGCCTGGCAGCGGATGCGGGCTTCGTCGAGCTGTCGCGGACGCCGGCACCCAGTCTGGGGGATGACGTGGAAGTCCTCGACCCGCGCCGGGCCGAGAAAACACCGGCCAGCCCCTTCCGCATGGGTGTAGACCTGGCTCTCAGCCTGGGCGATGCCCTCTATGTGAAGGCCCTGGGGCTGGATACGCGGCTCGCTGGCGAGTTGCGCCTGCAGTCCGGTGATGGCCGTCCCCTTAGTGCCACCGGCATCATCACCACCCAGGGGGGCCTCTTCGATGGCTACGGCCAGCGACTGTCCATCGAGCGCGGCATCGTCACCTTCAACGGGCCGTTGGCCAATCCCGGGCTCAACGTGGTGGCCCTGCGCAAGGGACTGACGGTGGAGGCGGGGGTGGGCATTACCGGTACGGCACGTCGGCCGGTGGTCCGGCTGGTGTCCGAACCCAATGTGCCCGACCCGGAGAAGCTCGGCTGGATCGTCCTCGGCCGCCCGCCCGATCAGGGTTCCGGCGGTGAAATGGCCCTGCTGCTGCCCGCTGCACAGGCCCTGCTGGGTGGAACAGGGGCGGGCCTGTCCGCAAGTCTGGCCAGCGCCCTGGGTTTTGACGAGATCTCCTTCGGCTCCAGCATTGATCCCCGCTCCCGGGTGCAAACCAGCAGCGTGGCGACCGGCAGCGTGACGGGCACGGCTTCCAGTGCCTCGTCGCGGAACATCGATTCGGTGCCAGGCCAGGTCATCACCATCGGCAAGCGCCTGTCGTCCCGGGCCATGCTGTCCTTCGAGCAGAGCATTTCCGGGACGTCCAGCGTGGTCAAGCTCACCTATCAGCTGACCCGCCGCATCTCGGTGATCGGCCGGGCGGGCAGCGAGAACGCCCTGGACGCATTGTTCTCCATCTCCTTCAAATAGGGCGTTTGCATGCCCGGCCGGGGCAATTGATCCCGGTCATGGACGATGCCGCGGGCTTTGGGCGAGATGGAAGGCCATCCGCCAGGAGTCCACCATGTCCATCCGTCTTGATCCCCGCCGCATTTCCGGTGCCATCGTGCTCGCAGCCCTGGCTGAGGGCTGGCGCCAGTTGCGCGGCTGTCTGAAGCCGGCGGCCGGCTTTGCCGCCGTTTTCGTGCTGATCGGCCTGCTGATCTTCGCCCTGTTGCTGCGGCTCGACCTGGCCCAGATGATCCTGCCCTTTGCTGGCGGTTTCCTGCTGGTGGGCCCGGCGGTGCTGAGCGGCTTCATCGCCCTGCGGCGGGCCCGGGAAAAGGGGGAGCGCCCCGGCTTGGGGCAGGTGCTGGCGGCCTTCCGCGGGGCGCCCCGGGGCCTGTGGGTGGTGGCCGGGGTGTGCGCGCTGCTGTTCCTGATCTGGATCACCGATGCCGCCACGGTGTACAGCTTCATGATTGGCGTGGGTGCCGCCCCGGAGGTCGGGCAGGTGCTGCGCTTTCATGGTTTCACCGGGGTGATGGGGGCGGTGCTGGCCTTCATCGTGTTCTGTATCTCGGCGTTCTCGGTGCCCCTGCTGTTTGATCGTCGGGCCAACCTGGTCGAGGCGGTCACGGCCAGCGTGAAGGCCGTGTTTTCCAATGTTGGCGCGATGCTGGTGTGGGGGCTGGTGCTTGCCGTGGCGGTGATCGCCACCATCCTGTGCCCACCGCTGCTGTTGCTGAGCCTGCCCTGTCTCGCCTTTGCCAGCGATCTCATTTATCTTGAAATCTTTCCGCCGGATGAAGGTCTGCCGGATACCTCACCACTTGTTTAGGACTGTCATGGCAGAGAATTTCCCGAAAATCGAAGTGGCCATCCTGGCGGGCGGCTGCTTCTGGTGCCTCGAAGCGGTGTACCTGGGGGCAGAGGGCGTGCACAGCGTGACGTCCGGCTACATCGGCGGCCACGTGGACGCACCCACCTACGAGCGCATCTGCGATGGTGACACCGGCCATGCCGAGGCGGTGCGCATCGAGTTCGACCCGGCGGTGATCGGTTTTGCCGACCTGCTCGACATCTTTTTTGCCATCCACGACCCGACGACCCCCAACCGCCAGGGCAACGACGTGGGCACCCAGTACCGTTCGGCGATCTTCGCCACCACGCCGGAGCAGGAGTCCCTGGCCCGGCAGACGGTGGCAGAGCTGGCGCGGGAGGGGGGTTTCCGCGCCCCCATCGTCACCGAGATCCTCGCCGCGCCCCACTTTTGGCCGGCGGAGCCGTATCACCACGATTACTTCAGCCGCAACGGGCACCAGCCTTATTGCCAGTACGTGGTGGCGCCCAAGGTGGCCAAGTTCCGCAGCAAGTTCGCCAAGCGTGTGAAGGCCACTTGAAATAGAATCCGGCGGTCATTCACAAGGAGCATTCCATGACCCAAACCACCACGGCGAGCGGCCTCGTCATCGAAGACCTGGAAGTTGGCACCGGCCCCGAGGCCACGGTTGGTCAGCACGTCCAGGTGCATTACACCGGCTGGCTCACCGACGGCAAGAAGTTCGATTCCAGCAAGGATCGCAACGACCCCTTCGTCTTCCCCCTGGGCGCGCGCCACGTGATCTCGGGCTGGGACGAGGGTGTGCAAGGCATGAAGGTGGGCGGCCGTCGCAAGCTGACCATCCCGCCGAACCTGGGCTACGGTGCCCGCGGTGCCGGCGGCGTGATCCCTCCCAACGCCACCCTGGTGTTCGAAGTGGAGCTGCTGGCGGTGAAGTGATTCACGCCCTTTGCTGCCGCGTCAAGTGATTCGGGCGCCCCATGGGGCGCCCGAATTGCGTTCAGGGGCAGGGCAGGCTCAGGCCAGGATGTCGCGCAGGGCGTCGATCAGCAGGCCGCACTGGGCGTCGGTACCGACGGTGATGCGCAGATACTGGTCGATGCGCTCGGCCTTGAAGTGCCGCACGATGATGCTGCGCTCGCGCAGGGCCGCTGCCAGGGCTGCCGCGTCCCGCTGGGGGTGACGGGCGAAGACGAAGTTGGCAGCCGAGGGCAGCACGTCGAAGCCCAGCCCGGCCAGGCTGGCCGACAGGGCATTGCGGCTGGCGATGACCTGGCGGCGGGTGGTGTCGAACCAGGCCTCGTCGTCCATGGCGGCGCTGGCGCCCACCAGGGCCAGTCGGTCCAGCGGGTAGGAGTTGAAACTGTCCTTGACCCGGGTCAGTGCCTCGATGAGTTCCGGCTGACCGATGGCGAAACCGACCCGCAGACCGGCGAGGGAGCGGGACTTGGAGAGCGTCTGGGTGACCAGGATGTTGGGGTGGCGGCGGATCAGGGCGACGGCGGTGGGGATCACGTCGAGGCCGCCGAAATCCACGTAGGCCTCATCAATGACGATGGGCGCATCGGGCAGGGCCTCGGCCAGCCGGGCGATGTCGGCCAGGGGCAGCAGCCGCCCGGTGGGGGCATTGGGGTTGGGGAAGATCACCGCGCCGACCTGGCCGGCGCCCCGCGCGAGGTAGTCGTCCACCTGGATGGCGAACTGGGCATCCAGCGGGATGGCTTCGAAGTCGATGCCGTAGAGCCCGCAGTAGACCGGGTAGAAGCTGTAGGTGATGTCCGGGAAGAGCAGCGGCGCGTCGTGCTTGAGCAGGGCCTGGAAGGTATGGGCCAGGACCTCATCGGAGCTGTTGCCCACGAAGACCCATTCGGCCGGCACGTCGAAGTGGCGGGCCACGGCGGCTTTCAGCTGGCTGCCGGTGGGGTCCGGGTATAGCTTGAGGCGGTCGGCGTCCTCGCCCAGTTCGGCGCGAATGGCTTCGAGCGCACGGGGGCTGGGTGGGTAGGGGTTTTCGTTGGTATTGAGCTTGACCAGCTTGGCGAGCTTGGGCTGCTCGCCGGGGATGTAGGGGGTCAGGTCGTGGACGACGGGGCTCCAGAAGCGGCTCATGGCGGATCTGCGTGGCGGCGAACGGCGCCGCAAGGGACGATAAAAACGCTAGATGCTATCATGACCCTTTCGTTCCCCCGTTCTAACAGTTCTCCGGAAATCAGCGCAATGCGGCAAGCCGAAATCTCCCGCGATACCCTCGAGACGAAAATCCGGGTCAGGCTCGACCTGGACGGCTCGGGCAAGAGCCAGCTCAACACAGGTATCGGTTTCTTCGATCACATGCTCGACCAGATCGCCCGTCACGGCTGTTTCGACATCGAGATCGAATGTGCCGGTGACCTGCACATCGACGGTCACCACACGGTCGAGGACGTGGGCATCGCCCTGGGCCAGGCCTTTGCGAAGGCCGTTGGCGACAAGAAGGGTCTGACCCGTTACGGCCACGCCTACGTGCCCCTGGACGAGGCCCTGTCCCGGGTGGTGGTGGATCTGTCCGGCCGTCCCGGCCTGGAGTTCGACATTCCCTTCACCGCCGGCATGATCGGCGCCCTCGACACCCAACTTGTGTACGAATTCTTCCAGGGCTTCGTCAATCACGCCCTGGTGTCCCTGCACATCGACAACCTGAAGGGCCGCAACGCCCATCACCAGTGTGAGACCGCGTTCAAGGCCTTTGGTCGTGCCCTGCGCATGGCGGCGACGCCCGATCCTCGCCAGGCCGGCGTGATTCCTTCCACCAAGGGGGCACTATGAGCAAGGTCGCGATCATCGATTACGGCATGGGCAACCTGCGTTCGGTGGCCAAGGCCATTGAGCATGTGGCCACCGCCGACACAGTGGTGGTCACGGCCGACCCGGCCGAAGTGCTGTCGGCTGACCGTGTCGTCTTCCCCGGCCAGGGCGCCATGCCCGACTGCATGCGCGAGCTCGATGCCCGCGGCCTGCGTCCCGCGGTGCTGGAAGCTGCACGGAACAAGCCTTTCCTGGGGATCTGCATCGGGCAGCAGATGCTCTTCGAGCACAGCGAAGAAGGCAACGTGCCTGGCCTCGGCATCTTCAGGGGTGAAGTCCGCCGCTTTCCCGCCGAGCGCATGGTGGCCGCTGACGGCTCGCGCCTGAAAGTGCCGCACATGGGCTGGAACGAGGTGTGGCAGAAGCAGGCCCACCCCCTGTGGGCCGGTATCGACGACGGTGCTCGCTTCTATTACGTGCACAGCTACTACGTAGACCCGGCCGATCCGGCCATCGTCGCGGCCACGACCGATTACGGCCTCCCCTTTACCGGGGCGGTAGCGCAGGCTAATATCTTCGCCATCCAATTCCATCCGGAAAAGAGCGCGCACGCGGGCTTGCAGCTCCTGTCGAACTTCATGTCCTGGAAGCCCTGACGCCATTCCTTTCCATCCCGTCGCCTCGTTTCAACTCCTCTACCGCCCTCTCCTATGCTGCTGATTCCCGCTATCGACCTCAAGGACGGTCACTGCGTGCGCCTGAAACAAGGCGAAATGGACGCTGCCACGGTCTTCTCCGAAGACCCCGGTGCGATGGCCAGACACTGGATCGACCAGGGCGCCCGGCGCCTGCACCTCGTGGACCTGAATGGTGCCTTCGCTGGCAAGCCGAAGAACGGTGCTGCCATCAAGTCCATCCTCGACGAAGTGGGCGACGAGATCCCCGTGCAACTCGGCGGGGGCATCCGTGACCTGGATACCATCGAGCGTTACCTGGACGCCGGTCTGACCTACGTCATCATCGGCACCGCGGCGGTCAAGAACCCCGGTTTCCTGCACGACGCCTGCAGCGCCTTCCCCGGCCACATCATCGTTGGCCTGGATGCCAAGGACGGCAAGGTGGCGGTGGATGGCTGGTCCAAGCTGACCGGTCATGACGTGGTCGACCTGGCGAAGAAGTTCGAGGATTACGGCGTCGAAGGTGTGATCTACACCGACATCGGCCGTGACGGCATGCTCTCCGGCGTCAACATTGAAGCCACCGTCCGTCTGGCCCAGGCCCTGCGTATTCCGGTCATTGCCAGTGGCGGCATCGCCGCCATCGGTGACGTGGAAGCCCTGTGTGCCGTCGAGGCCGAAGGCATTACCGGCGCCATCACCGGCCGGGCCATCTATGAAGGCACCCTTGATTTCGCCGCAGCCCAGGCCCGCGCCGACGCGCTCGCCGAAGCTGACGACTGACCCATGCTCGCCAAACGCATCATTCCCTGCCTCGACGTCAGCGCTGGCCGTGTCGTCAAAGGCATCAATTTCGTCGAACTGCGTGACGCCGGCGATCCGGTTGAGGTTGCCCGCCGCTACGATGAGCAGGGCGCCGACGAGATCACCTTCCTCGACATCACCGCCAGCTCCGACGACCGCAACATCATCCTGCACGTGGTCGAGCAGGTGGCCGAGCAGGTCTTCATCCCGCTCACCGTCGGTGGTGGCGTGCGTACCGTCGATGACGTGCGCCGCCTGCTCAATGCCGGTGCCGACAAGGTCAGCATCAATACTGCTGCGGTGAATAACCCCCAGGTGGTGGCTGATGCGTCGGGCAAGGTGGGCAGCCAGTGCATCGTGGTCGCCATCGACGCCAAGCAGGTCGCCCCGGGTAAATGGGAGGTGTTCACCCACGGCGGGCGCAATCGCACCGGCCTCGACGCCATCGAATGGGCCCGCAAGGTCGAGTCTCTCGGTGCCGGTGAAATCCTGCTCACCAGCATGGACCGGGATGGCACCAAGAACGGATTCGATCTGGGCCTGACCCGCGCCGTGTCCGACGCCGTGTCCATTCCCGTGATCGCCAGCGGCGGCGTGGGCAGCCTCGAGCACCTGGCCGACGGTGTCACCCAGGGTCGTGCCGACGCAGTACTGGCAGCCAGCATCTTCCACTTCGGTGAGCACACCGTGCGTGAAGCCAAGGAGCTGATGCGTGCCCGTGGAATCGAGGTGCGTCTGTGAGCGCTGTCCCCAACGATGGCGCCTGGCTGGACGAGCTGCTCTGGGACAAGGATGGTCTGATTCCTGCCATCGCTCAGGATGCGGTCAGCGGTGATGTACTGATGTTTGCGTGGATGAATCGTGACGCCCTGGCTCGAACGGTTGAAACAGGCGACGCGGTATATTTCTCGCGTTCCCGCGGCAGGCTGTGGCACAAGGGTGAGGAATCCGGCCATACCCAGAAGGTCCGCGAGATCCGCATCGATTGTGATAACGACGTGGTGCTTCTGAAGATCGAGCAGGTGGGCGGGATCGCCTGCCATACCGGGCGACGCAGCTGCTTTTTCCAGAAATACCTCTCCGACGGCCGCTGGGCGGCGGTCGATCCGGTTCTCAAAGACCCGAAGGAAATTTACAAATGATCGATATCGAAGTGCTCCACCGCGTGTCCGAGACCCTTGCCTCACGCAAGGATGCCGATCCCGAGTCGTCCTATGTCTCCGGCCTCTTCCACAAGGGGACCGATGCGATCTGCAAGAAGGTCGCCGAGGAAGCCGCCGAGACCATCATGGCGGCCAAGGACAAGGATCTGCTCCACGTGGTCTGGGAAGTCACCGACGTGTGGTTCCACACCCTGGTCCTGCTGCATCACTTCGGCCTGTCGGTGGACGACGTGCTCGCCGAGTTCCGTCGTCGTGAAGGCGTGTCGGGGATCGACGAGAAGAAGTCGCGGACTGCGACCTAAGGGAATACGCCGATGCAGGATTGTCTGTTCTGCCGTATCGTGCGTGGTGAGATCCCGGCCGCAATCGTCCATGAAGATGAATGGGTGCTGGCCTTCAAGGACATCCAGCCCCAGCGTCCGGTCCACGTACTGGTCATTCCCAAGAAGCACATCACCTCGCTGGCCGACGCCACCGAGGCTGATATCGAAGTGCTGGGGAGAATGCTGGTGCTTGCGAACCGGATTGCCGTCGATCAAGGCAGCACTGACGGCTTCCGGTCCATCATCAACACCGGCCGCGTTGGCGGGCAGGAAGTCATGCATGTGCACATGCACATCGTAGGTGGGCAAGAGCCTGTCGGGCCGATGCTTAAACGGTAGTTTCAAGGAGATTTGAATGGGTTCCTTCAGCATTTGGCACTGGCTGATCGTGTTGGTGATCGTCATGCTCGTGTTTGGCACCAAGAAGCTGCGCAACATCGGGCAGGACCTGGGTGGTGCGGTGAAAGGCTTCAAGGACGGCATGAAAGAGGCCGATCAGGGCGGCGACGCCAGCCAGAAGATTGCCAACGGCAACGGCCAGACCATCGACGCCGAAGCCCGGGAAAAGAACAAGTCCTGATCCCGGACCCGCGGCAGGCGCGGAAGAGGGGCAGGCTTGCCCCTTTTTTTGTTTCTGCCGCCCCGCCTTTTCGGCGTATTTCAACTTTAGGCGAAGCGGATGTTTGACATCGGTTTTTCGGAACTCATGCTCATCGGGATCGTGGCACTGCTGGTGCTCGGCCCGGAGCGATTGCCCAAGGTGGCGCGGACCACCGGGCATCTTCTCGGTCGCCTGCAGCGCTATGTGTCCGACGTGAAATCAGACATCAACCGGGAGATGCAACTCGACGAGCTGAAGAAGCTCCAGGAAGAGGCCCGTACGGCAGCCATGGCCTTCGAGGGTTCCGTCCGCAGCGAGGTACAGGGCATCGAGGGTGGCCTGTCCTCTTCCGTCGCGTCGGCTTCCGCGGCAGTGGCCGACCTGGAAAACAGCATCAGAACGCCGGTTACGACGGAGGCTGCGGCCCTGTCCAGCGACGCGGAGCATGCCGCGGCCCTGGATCGCCAGCTGGCCGAAGCCGACACCCATGCCGGCCCGCCGCCCTTCGGCGAGGCCACCGCGCCTGCTGACAAGGTCGTGCCCGAAGCCGAACCGCAGTTGGGTCTCAACTTCGATGTGCCGTCGCCTGACGCAAAGAAAACCCAGTCATGAGCGCCCAGGAAGACACTTTCATTTCCCATCTGGTCGAGCTGCGTGACCGCCTTCTGCGCGCGGTGGTGGCCGTGGTGGTGATCTTTGCCGGGCTGATGCCCTGGGCCGGCGACATCTACGACATCCTCGCCCATCCGATGATGCAGGCCCTGCCCGAGGGCACGCGCATGATCGCCACGGGCGTGGTCACGCCCTTCTTCGTGCCCATGAAGGTCACGCTGATGGTGGCCTTCGTCATTGCACTGCCCTTCGTGCTCTATCAGGCCTGGTGCTTCATTGCGCCCGGGTTGTACGCCCACGAGAAGCGTCTCGGTCTGCCGCTGGTTGTCGGCAGTACGGTGCTTTTCCTGGCCGGTATGGCGTTCTGCTATTTCTTCGTGTTCGGGACGGTGTTCACCTTCATCGCCCAGTTTGCACCGAAGAGCATCACCCCGGCGCCGGATATCGAGCAGTACCTGTCCTTCGTGATGTCCATGTTCCTGGCCTTCGGCATCACCTTCGAGGTGCCGGTGATCGTGATCGTGCTGACCAAGCTGGGCATTGTGGATGTGGCCAAGCTGAAGGAGGCCCGCCCCTATGTCATCGTCGGTGCCTTCGTGATTGCCGCTGTGGTGACCCCGCCGGATGTGGTATCCCAGCTCATGCTGGCCATCCCGATGTGCCTGCTCTATGAACTGGGGATCTTCCTGGCCCGCTTCGTCACGAAGCGCGAGCCGGAGGCCGTCGCCGAATAGCAATAGAAATGGCAAAGGGCGCCGTAGCGCCCCATGCTTTCAATACAAAGGGCGTCCCGCGGGGCGCCCTTTGTACTTAGACGTTGAACAGGAAGTTCAGTACGTCGCCATCCTTCACCACGTATTCCTTGCCTTCGGAGCGCATCTTGCCGGCTTCCTTGGCGCCAGCTTCGCCCTTGTATTTGATGAAGTCGTCGAAGGCGATGGTCTGGGCACGGATGAAGCCGCGCTCGAAGTCGGTGTGGATCACGCCGGCGGCTTGCGGGGCGGTGTCGCCCACGTGGATGGTCCAGGCGCGCACTTCCTTCACGCCGGCGGTGAAGTAGGTCTGCAGGCCCAGCAACTGGTAGCCGGCGCGGATCAGGCGGTTGAGGCCGGGTTCTTCGAGGCCCAGGTCGGCCAGGAAGGCCATCTTGTCTTCGTCGTCCAGATCGGCCAGTTCGGCTTCGATCTTGGCGCACAGGGCGACGACCGGGGCGCCTTCCTTGGCGGCGTGCTCGCGCAGGCGGTCCAGGTAGGGGTTGTTGTCGAAGCCGTCTTCGGTGACGTTGCCCACGTACATGGCGGGCTTGAGGGTCATCAGGCACAGGGGCTTGAGGATCAGCTTCTCGTCGTCGCTGAGCTTCATGGTGCGCGCCGGCTGACCTTCGTTGAGGTGGGGCAGCAGCTTTTCAAGGATGGCGACGAGCTTCTGGGCATCCTTGTCACCGGAGCGGCCCTTCTTGTTCTCCCGGTGGATGGCCTTCTCGACGGCGGCCATGTCGGCCAGGGCCAGTTCGGTGACGATGGTCTCGATGTCTGCGAGCGGGTCGACCTTGCCATTCACGTGGATGACGTTTTCGTCTTCAAAGCAGCGCACCACGTTGACGATGGCGTCGGTCTCGCGGATGTTGGCGAGGAACTGGTTGCCCAGGCCTTCGCCCTTGGAGGCGCCCGCCACCAGACCGGCGATGTCCACGAATTCGACGATGGCCGGCTGGACCTTTTGCGGCTTGACGATTTCGGACAAGGCGTCGAGACGCGGATCGGGCACTTCAACGATGCCGACGTTGGGCTCGATGGTGCAGAACGGATAGTTCTCGGCAGCGATGCCGGCCTTGGTGAGGGCATTGAAGAGGGTCGATTTGCCGACGTTGGGCAGGCCGACGATGCCGCATTGGAGAGCCATGGAATTCCTTTGATGTTCAGGGCTTCCGGCCAGACGAGCCGGAAAACCCGATATTGTAAAGCGGGTTCCCGTTCATCCAAAGGCCGACGGTGTAGAGCCGCCCCCGGAGCGGGGAAATCCAGTTGTTCAGGGGCTGCCGAGGGCGGCTTCCTGCCACAGGCTTGGGGATTGCCATTGAGCTACCCAGGCTGGCAGGGCATCGGCCGGCATGGGGTGGGCGATGCCGTAGCCCTGGGCACGCTGGCAGCCGATGGCCAGCAGCGGCACGCCGTGTTCCAGGGTTTCCAGCCCCTCGGCGACCACCTCCCGCCCGAAGCTGCGCGCCAGGGCCACCACACCCCTCACGATGGCCAGGTCTTCGGGGTCATCCAGGATGTCGCGGACGAAGGACTTGTCGATCTTGAGGGTCTGTGCGGGCAGGCGCCGGAAGTAGGTCAGGGAGGAATGGCCGGTACCGAAGTCGTCCAGGGCGAAGCCCACGCCAAGGGCGGCACTCTCGCGGATGATCCGGGCCACCTTTTCCACGTCGTCCATGGCCGTGGTTTCCGGGATCTCGATCTCCAGGTGTTCGGGTGGCACATCGGGGGGTGCTTCGATGAGGCGGCTCAGATGCGCGGAGAAGCCCGGGGCCTGGAGATGGTGGCCGGAGATGTTCACGCTGACGGGCAGATGCAGGCCGAGGGCCGCCCACCGGCGCATCTGGGACAGGGCTTCAGCCAGCACCCACTGGCCGAGCTGGATGGCCACGTCGCTGCCTTCCACGTAGGGCAGGAAGCCGACCGGCAGTATCAGCCCTTCCTCCGGGTGGGCCCAGCGGATCAGCGCTTCGACGCCGACCACGGTGCCCTGACTCATATCGACCCTGGGTTGATAGAAGAGGACAAACTCGCCTTTGCCGAGCCCCTTCTCCACATTGGCGCTGATCTGGTGACGCGTGCGCGTGCGGTGATCCAGTTCGGTGTCGAACAGGCTGTAGCGGTTGCGTCCGGATTGCTTGGCCATCAGCATGGCCTGGTCGGCATTGCGCAGCAGTACATCTGGCTCTTCCCCGTCGAGTGGGCACACGGACACGCCGATGCTCGCTGAAAGAGTGATCTCCCTGGCATCCGAGATCGGAATCGGAGTCCCGGCAGCCTTGAGCAGGCGCGTGATGGTCGCAGGGATCTCCTCGCGCTTGTCGATGCCGCCCAGCAGCACCACGAACTCATCTCCCCCCAGGCGCGCTACCGTGTCGGTGCCGCGCACGCATTCCTGGAGGCGGGCGGCGAGCTGGATGAGCACGCTGTCGCCGGTGGAGTGCCCCCAGGTGTCGTTGAGGAACTTGAATCCATCCAGGTCCAGGTAGCACACCACCACCAGGCTGTCTTCGCGCTCGCCGCGGATGATGGCCTGACGCAGGCGGTCGATCATCAGTGCCCGGTTGGGCAGGCCGGTCAGGGAGTCGTGATAGGCGAGGTAGTTGACCTGTTCTGCCGAGCGCACCTCGTCGGTGACATCGCGCAGGATGGCGTAGTAGCCGTCATCCCTGCCGTCGCGCCCGCGGGCTTGCTGCACGCTGGTTTCAAGCCAGCGTTCGATGCCGCTCACCGGGTCCGGGTGTCGGCTGCGATAGGCGCCGCGGCCCTCGTTCTTGAGCAGGGTCTGACGGATCTGACGCACGGTGTCCGCGCCCACCGTATCGGCGACAGGGCTGCCGATCAGGCTCTCCGTCGCCTTGCCATGGAAGTGCGCGTAGTTATTGTTGACGTAGCGATAGCGACCCTCTGGATCCACGGCGGCCAGCATGATGGGGCTGTGTTCCGTTACCAGGGCCAGGGTGGTGGCGAGTCGTGCTTGCTCGGAATAGCGCTTCAGGTACAGACGATGGGACAACAGGGTGAAAAACCCCGAGGTGATGAAAATGGCACAGAGCATCAGCCAGCGCGAAAGGGGGGGGCACTGGACCGGTCTGGGGAATCCAGTTGTAGTGTTCGCACAGGGAAATGCCAAGCAGAGCCATGATTGTCATCATGGTCATGCCAATGGCACGCCGGGCGCCGCCAAGCCAGCCTTTTACAAAAATAAGCAGGGGAATGGCGACCATGCCGATACTGCGGTTGCCGCTACCGAAAGGGGCCGACGCCAGGATGATGGCCCATGTGCCCCAGATCAGAAGCTGTCCGGCCAGATGCGTGCGCCCTCTGAGAATGCTGATATGGGCACACAGGGCGAGCAAGCAGATCAGCGCGGCGGGCGTCAGCAGGAGTTTGTTGAAGTCACTGAACAGGTAGGCGAGGCTGCCGGCGATGCCCAGAAGAAGCAGTGTCGCCGTACTGAAAAACTTGAGCATTCGTGTGCTGGCTTCTTCGTCCAGCAAGGTCACGGGGCTGTTGGGTGTGTCGGGTTTGGGCACGCAGGGGCTCGGGCGGGATGCCGGGGCTGATCGTGTTCTGCGATATCCGGCCCGGCATGAAATTCTGACTGCCCCTAGCGTACCAGCAATAGGTAAAGCAGAAAGAGGTTGAGTGTCACGGACGCAGCCACAATCAGGCGAAGTCCGAGTTGTGGATCACGGCTCAGCAGCGGTGACTTGCGGGCGATGGCGAGGGGGCGGTGGGCGCCCCTTTCGATGGCAAGGAGAAACTCCTCGGCTGTTTCGAAGCGGGCCTTCGGTTCGCGGGCGACGGCTTTCAGGAGGACGGCTTCGAGCCAGTCCGGGATGTCCGGACGATAGCGGGTCGGTGGGGCCGGGTCGCCAAACCTCGGGGTCTGGAAGGGCTCGATCTCGCCGTAGGGGTATTTGCGGGTCAGCAACTGGTAGAGGGTGACGCCGACGGCGTACAAGTCGGTCTTTTCGTTGGCGCCTGTGTGGCGCGGGCCGAAGAGTTCGGGGGCCATGTAGCTCGGGGTGCCGGGGTTGTTGATCTCGCCGAACTTCTGGCCGTCACCGGAGGCGTCGGACGCGGCAACTCCCAGGTCGAGGATGCGCAGGCGTCCTTCGCCGTCCAGGTGCAGGTTGTCGGGCTTGATGTCGCGGTGCACGATGGACAGACGGTGCAGGCCGGCGATGCCCTTGAGGATGCGGCTGCCGAGCTCGGCGATCTCGCCGCTGCCGAAGCGGTGCCCGTTGTCGAGCCTGGCCTTGAGAGTGGCACCGTCGTGCCAGCTCATCAGGTAGTAGAGATGGCTGCGCTCCGGGTGGGGAATGACCAGGGGAAACCAGGTGTCGTTCACCCGCCGGGCCAGCCATTCCTCGTGGGCCAGGGCGGCGGCGGATTCGGCGTCGTCGTGTTCGGGGCGCAGGGTCTTGAGGACGCGGGCGTGGCCCTGGGCGTCGCGTACCCGGTACAGCAGGGTGGCGATGGATTCGTGGAGCAGGGTGTCTATCGTCAGCCCGTCGATCTGCTGGCCGGGCTTGAGCCGCGGGGGCAGGGGCAGGCGATGCAGGCGGTCGATGTTGTCGCGCAGGCGGTCGGGGGGCAGGGTATCGATGCGCAGCACCAGGGCCGTGCAGTTGTCCTGGCTGCCGCCGCCCTCTGCGCTCATGGCCAGGCGTGAGGCGGCGTCCTGGGGGTCGGCTTCGGCACGCAGGATGTCGGCAATGCGGCGCTCGCCCAGGGGGCTCCACACGCCATCGCTCATCAACGCAAAGACGTCGCCGGCCTCCAGCTCGCCATCGGCGTAATCCACCGACAGGTGAGCGTCGAGCCCCACCGCCCGGGACAGCACGTTGTCGAGCTCCGGGTGTTCCCACACGTGGTCGGTGCTCAGTTGTTCCAGGCGCGCGCCGCGCAGGCGGTAGATGCGCGAGTCGCCCACGTGGGCGAGATAGAAGCGGCGCCCGCGCAGCACGATGGCCGACAGGGTGGTGGCCATGCCTGCCGTCTCCCGGGTGCGCGCCGCGTGGGATACCAGCCAGCGGTTGAGAGCGCCCAGTACCGTGTCGAGGGCCTTGTTGACGGCCCAGGTGTCGGGGGTGGCGTAGTAGTCCGACAGTAGGCCGCGGACGGTGTACTCGGCGGCCTCGCGCCCGTTGGCGTGGCCGCCGACGCCGTCGGCCACGGCCGCCAGGATGCCCTTGCTGTCCAGCTCTGCCCCGTCGGGGGTGACCGCGCCGCAGAAGTCTTCGTTGCGCGGGCGCGGGCCGGTGAGGGAGGCGTAGCCGAGGGCGGCCTGGAGTCGGGACATGGCAGGGGTCAGATCTTGGCGCTGGTCATGTTGGGGGCACCCCAGGTGGTGCGCCAGCGGCCCTTGACGGCGGTGAGGCCGATGAGTGCGGCGATCGCCAGGGTGGCAAAGATCAGAAAGCCGGCCTGGTAGCTGCCGGTCACCTGGCGACTGTAGCCCAGGCTGGAGGCCAGGTAAAAGCCGCCGACACCGCCGGCCATGCCCACCAGGCCGGTCATCACGCCGATTTCCTTGCGGAAGCGCTGGGGCACCAGCTGGAACACGGCGCCGTTGCCCATCCCCAGGGACAGCATGGCGCACACGAACACAGCCAGGGCCATCCAGGCCTCGGGCAGGCCGAAGCTGACGATGGACAGGAATATGGCGGCGAAGACGTACATCACCGTGAGGCTCTTGATGCCACCGATGCGGTCGGCAACGTTGCCGCCGATGGGGCGTACCAGGCTGCCGGCAAAGACGCAGGCGGCGGTGAAGAAGCCGGCCATCTTCGGATCAAGCCCGTACTGGGTGTTGAAGTAGATGGTCAGGGACGAGGCCAGCCCGACGAAGCCGCCGAAGGTGACCGAGTAGAAGAACATGAACCACCAGGCATCCTTGTCCTTGAGCACCTTGAGATATTCGGCGAAGGACTTGGCCGGCGGGCATTCGGGGGCGTCCTTGGCGAGCACCAGGTAGACCACGAACACGATGCAGAGCGGGATCAGGGCCAGGCCGAAGACGTTGACCCAGCCAAAGGCAGCCGCCAGACCGGGGCCGAACAGGGCGGCCAGGGCGGTGCCGGAGTTGCCGGCGCCGGCGATGCCGAGGGCCGTGCCCTGGTGTTCCGGCGGATACCAGCGGGAGGCCAGGGGCAGGGCCACGGCGAAGGAGGCGCCCGCCACGCCGAGGAAGAGGCCGAGGATGAGCGTCTGCTCATAGCTGTGGATGCCGAACTGCCAGGCCACGAACAGGGCCACGATGACGATGACCTGGCCGATGGCGCCGGCCATCTTGGGTTTGAGGTGATCCACCAACACGCCCATGACCATGCGCAGCAGTGCGCCGGCGAGCACCGGGGTGGCCACCATCAGGCCCTTCTGGGCATGGGTCAGGCCCAGATCGTTGGCGATCTGCACGCCCAGGGGGCCGAGGAGGACCCACACCATGAAGGCCAGGTCGAAGTAGAGGAAGGCGGCCAGGAGGGTCGGCGTGTGCCCGGCCTTGAGGAAGGATTTCTTGTCCATGATGGGTGGCTTTCAGACGTGTTGCGGATTGATGGGTTTTCTTCGGGCGAAGGTGCTCGCCCTGAGTTTGCGTGAGCAGCCCCTTGGGGCACTGTCAGCCTGGCGGCAGATTCGTCCAGGGGGACTTGTAGCGCTGCAGGGCGAAGAGGCGCTTCTCATGCAGCGCCTTGCGGAACGCGGTGTCTTCGAGCACATGCTTGCGTATGTGCTCAATGCCTACCCGTTGCAGGTAGTGGCATGTCGGTTCCAGATAGAAGCCCTCTTCCCGGTAGAGCTGGATGAAGGCATTGCCGCATTCGATTGCTTCTGTGGCGTCCGTCACCCGGGCAAAGAGGTGCTCCGCGTCGGGCTTGAGGCCTCCGCTGCCGCCGATATAGAGCTCGTAGCCCGAATCCACGCCGATCACCCGAAGGTCCTCGATATCGCAATCGGGTGCGATGAGCGCGGTCAGGCTGTTCTCTACGCCCGGCATCACCGCGTGGCCGCTGTCCTCCCGGCTCTGGGCGAGGGCGCGTGCATTGATGAAGCCGCTCTGCGGGTCGTCGATGGCCTCGTGGGGCCAGGAGGAAAGGCAGTAATAGTTGAGGGCCGGCCGGCAGGTGGTGCAGCCGTTGGGGGTCTTCCAGCCCAGATGTCGCTGGGCGTCGGAAACCGACAGCAGCTTGTGTTGGTGAATGGCCTTGCGCACCTCGTCGTGGGAGAGATCGGTGCAGCCGCACACGGCCTTGGCGTCAGGGGGAGCGGTCGCCACTTCGGTGCCTTGTTGGCCCTCATGGCCCTCATGGCCTATATCGCCCAGATGGGCATTGCCGAAGATCAGATGATCGCGGAGGTCGCTGATGTCCTGCTCGTCCTTCATGAGCTGGAAGTACCAGGCGCCGTCCTTGGTGTCGCCATACAGTACGGCGCCAACCAGTTTGTCGTCCTTGAGTACGATGCGCTTGTAGATGCCCTGGCCCGGGTCGTGAAAGACGATGTCCTGGGTGCCATCGGAGCCGGTGAAATCTCCAGCCGAGAACACGTCGATACCGGTGACCTTGAGTTTGGTACTGGTCACGGAGCCCAGGTAGCGGCCAATACCCATCTCCGCCAGGTGGTTGGCGCATACCTTGGCCTGTTCGAAGAGTGGCGCCACCAGGCCGTAGGCGATGCCACGGTGGTTGATGCATTCGCCCACCGCATAGACCCTTGGGTCATAGGTCTGCAGGGTGTCGCTGACGACGATGCCCTGGCTGCAGTGGATGCCGGCCTTCTCGGCCAGCTCGACATTGGGTCGGATACCGGCGGCCACGCACACCAGATCGGCAGGGATGGTGCCCCCGTCCTTGAATTTCACACCGGCCACGCGCCCCGACGCACCCGCGACCAACTCAGCGGTCTGCGCATTCATCCTGAATCGCATGCCCTTTTTCTCCAGCTCGGTCTGAAGCATCTTGCTGGCGGTCGGGTCGAGCTGGCGATCCATGATCGAGTCGGATTTATGCACCACGGTCACTTCCATGCCGCGTAGGGCCAGACCGTTGGCGGCCTCCAGGCCCAGCAGGCCGGCGCCGATCACCACCGCGTGCCTGTACTTCGCCGCGGCATCGATCATCTCGTCGGTGTCCTTGATGTCCCGGTAGGCGATGACGCCTGGCAGATCCTTGCCTGGGAAAGGCGGCATGAAGGGCGTGGAGCCGGTGGCGATCAGCAGGCGGTCGTAGTCGACGGTGATCGTCTGGCCATTGGTGCCTGTAGCGACCACGGAGCGGTTGAGGCGGTCGATCCTGGTGACGCGGGCGCCCAGGTGCAGGGTGATGCCGTTGTCGACGTACCACTGCAGGTCATTCAGGATGATGTCCTGGACGGTCATCTCGCCGGCCAGTACCGGGGAGAGCAGGATGCGGTTGTAGTTGGGTTGCGGCTCGGCGCCAAAGACCGTGATGTCGTACATGTCCGGCGCGATCTTCCGCAGCTCTTCCAGCGTGCGGACACCTGCCATGCCATTGCCGACCATGACCAGTTTGGGTTTGCGCATGATTCCTCCGACGATTGAGTCTCCCCGGCCGGTCGCATGCTGCGACCGAAGCGGGCGGTAAGCCTTTGGGCAGGGGAGATCGTCGTTGATCGTGGGTCAGGCCGCCGTTGGCCCGCCCACGTCGCTCCACGGGGAGCGCGCAAACACCTGGATTCAGGTTGAGCGCGGTGCAGCAAAGTCCTTATTGCTGGCCGCGCAGTCGATAGCGCTGACTAAGCAAGCGCTGTGCCATTGAGACGTAAGGGCTGAAGGCATGGTGCAAACCGGCTGATCCCCCGGTGGCGGGCCGCGGGAACTTCAATTCATGCCCCTGACTGGTGCAGATCGCCCCGGAGTGGGGCGGCGTTCAGAGGCCGAGCTTGCGGCGCTGCAGCAGGTAGATGCCCAGGCTGAGCAGGATGGTGGCGAAGACCAGGAAGGACCAGTTGGCGATGGTCAGTCCGAACAGGGTCCAGTCGATGGCCGAGCAGTCACCGGCTCCGCGGAAGATCATCGGCAGGGCCGAAGACAAGGGGAAGCTCTCAAGCATGTACTCAAGCCCCGGCCCGCATTCTGAAACGGCCGGCGGGTACCACTGCATCCACGATTGACGCGCCGCCACGCCTGCGCCAGCGGTGGCCGATATGGCAAGCAGGCTTGAATACGCCGCCAGCCCCCGTCGCCCGGGGTCGTGCAGCCCGGTGATCAGGCCAAGCAGGCCGCACGCCAGCATGGCGTAGCGCTGCATGATGCACATGGGGCAGGGCTCGATGCCCTTGATGTGCTGAAGGTAAAGGCCGACGGCCAGTAGGGCGGCACAGACGGCAAACAGGGCAAGACCCAGGGTGCGGACAGAAATACGCGAGAACATCGGCGGACAGCAACAGAACGGAGGGCACTCATTGTAGCGGGATGGCCCTCCGTTGGCGGAGTCCGGATGTCAGGGCTTTCGGGTCTGGAACAGCGCGGAGCTCGCGCCGTTGGCGGTGACTGCGACGCCGAGCAGTTCCTTGCGTTCCGGGTTGTAGATGGCAACGCCCTCCACGGTGTTGGCGCCCAGAGAGCAGCCGCCACCTGCGAAGGAAAGCGTAAGTTGCAGGATGCTGGTGTAGTTGCGTGTCGGGACGACCTTGCCCGCAAACGCGCATTTCTTGGCGAAAGCGACTCCGGTCACGTTTCCACGCTCGTCGATGTCCATATTCATCGTCCGGTCGGCGTTGACGTAAGGGCCCGCAACGTCGGCCAGGGTGACAACGTTGGCGGTTGGCAGGCGATAGCCAGACGTGAACGAGAAGGCACGGTTCGCGTTGGTCGTGTAGCTGACGTTGCCATTGAAGCCCGACAGGTTGTCGATACTGCCGGAGAGATTGGCGGTCTGTGCCGCCATCCCCTCCCAGTCGAAATCGTAGGCGACCTGCGAGGTGTAGCTCAGCCCGCTGTTGGTCATGAGCCCGACGATGGCCCCACCCAAGGTGGTGGCATCAGCGACGGTCGAGTACAGGAAGTAGAGACGTCCATCGTCAAGCATTACCACATGCGTGGCCCGTCCCGTGTGGGTCATGCCTTGCCACAGGCCTGCGGTTTGTGGCGTGCTAGCCGGGGCCGGCGCGGGCGTGGCGGGGGCTTCGGTCGCGGGGGATGTGGTGGGGGGGGGGCCGCCCCCCCCCCCCCCCCCCCCCCCCGGGAAAAAGTCCGCCGCCACCACCGCCACCACAGCCGGTGAAAAGGACGCTGATCAAGAAGGCGAAGGGAATTGCAAGGCGGGGGGAGGTCATGTGTGTACAGGCGCGGGAGCGACCAAGGCTATGAAACTTGGCTGGAGAGTGCCCCATGCCGCCTCTTGAACGCGTGATCGAGTTGTCACTTGATGCCCTGCACCTTGGGGTGTGGCAATAGTTTGCAAATTGGCCGTGTCTGCGGGGGCGGGAATGAGGCCAACGGCACTTGCCCAAGCGAAACATGCGACGGTGAGGGTGCTGCGGCATCGGTTGGAGCGATGCCGGCAGTCCAAAGGAAAGCCCCCGTGAAGGGGGCTTGAGGCGCGATGGCGATACCGAAATTTCAGCGCGGGGTCAGCGCTTTACTGACCTGGCGCCAAGCCGCGCGGAGGCAGATGCATGCACGGTCAATGCCGTTGATATGAATCTGCCGGGGTGAGGCTTACTTGCTCTTGATCATCGTACCGACGCCGTGGTCAGTGAGGATTTCCAGCAGCAGGCAGTGTTCAACGCGGCCGTCGATGATGTGTACGCTCTTGACCCCATTGCGGGCCGCGTCGAGTGCGGAGCCGATCTTGGGCAGCATGCCGCCGGACAGGGTGCCGTCGGCGACCAGATCATCGATCTGGCGTGGGGTGAGGCCCGTGAGGAGCTTGCCGGACTTGTCGAGGACGCCAGGGGTGTTCGTCAGCAGCACCAGCTTTTCGGCCTTCAGGATCTCGGCCAGCTTGCCGGCGACCACGTCGGCGTTGATGTTGTAGCTTTCGCCGTGCTCGCCGACTCCGATCGGCGCGATGACCGGGATGAAGTCACCCTTGTCGAGGAAGGAGATCAGGCTCGGGTCGATCTGGGTGATGTCGCCCACCTGACCGATGTCGATCAGGTCGCCCGGCACATCCTTGTTCTCCATCTTCAGTTTCGTGGCACGGATGAAGCCAGAGTCCTTGCCGGTCAGGCCCACGGCCTTGCCGCCGGCCTGATTGATCAGGCTGACGATCTCCTTGTTCACCTGGCCGCCAAGCACCATCTCGACCAGCTCCATGGTCTCGGCATCGGTGACGCGCATGCCCTGGATGAACTCGCCCTTCTTGCCGACGCGGGTGAGCATGGTTTCGATCTGCGGACCGCCGCCGTGCACCACCACCGGGTTGAAGCCGACCAGCTTGAGCAGCACCACATCACGGGCGAAGCACTCCTTCAGGTGCGGGTCGGTCATGGCGTTGCCGCCGTACTTGATGACCAGGGTCTTGTCCTGGAAGCGCCGGATGTAGGGCAGGGCCTCGGCGATGATGGCGGCCTTTTGGGCCGGAGAGAGATTGGCGGTGTTGATCGGGTCGCTCATAGTGGGCTGTCGCGCAGAAGGGTTTGAGGTGTAGGCGCGATTGTAATGACCGGGCATGCAAACCAAAAGCGCGAACACGTTTCAGGCTGTTTGTCTGGCCGTAATACACTCCGACACCATCAAAGGAGGCATGGCCATGGAGCAACAGAAGGACGAACCGGCACGCAATATCTGTCCGGCCTGCGGTGCGGCATTCACCTGCGGGATGGAAGCCGGACTGGCGGAGTGCTGGTGTGCGAGCCTGCCGCCGGTGCTGGCGGTGCCGGAGGCCCATGTGGGCCGGTGCTATTGCCCGGCCTGCCTCAGGCAGAGGATAGAGGCGAAATCTATGCCGCCGGGCTGAAGCGGCGGGCCAGCAGCCGGATGGCGTCCCGGTTGGTCCATGAGAAAACCCGTTCAGCGGCTTCCTGCCAGGGGAGCCAGCAGGCTGCAGTGTGCTCGTCGGGCGCCAGCGAAGGCGCTACGGGCGCTGGCAGGCACAGGCTGAAGAGATGCTCGGTGTTGTGGGTAACCCCCGGGGCGTAGCGTTGGCGCCATCGGGGCAGGATCAGGAAGCGGTTGCTGAGTCGCCAGTCGATGAGATCGTCGCCTGTCGCGATGATCCCGGTTTCTTCGGCGACTTCGCGCAGGGCGGTGGCGACAGGTACTTCGTCGCCCTCCCGGCTGCCGGTGACGGATTGCCACAGGCCGGTGCCGCCAGCCCGTTCCATCACCAGGACGTCGAGCCCGGGGGTGTGGATGACGACGAGCACCGATATCGGTTGCTTTGCGCCCTCACTCATTCCATGTCCTGCAGCCAGTCGGTGCTGTCGTCGGCGGTGCCCACCAGGGTCCAGAAGGGGGTGCCCTCTTCACGCCAGGTGTCGGCGGCGTCCTGGAAGACCGACAGGGCCATGGCGAAATCGGTGGGGGCTGCTTCGGCGAAGCCATCGCTGTGTTCAAGAATGATCACGTAACCATCGGCAGCCATCCACGACAGATCGGTGAGGCAGTCGGCCAGAGCATCCCAGTTGTGACCATACCAGTCGGGGAAGTTCAGGGCCTTGCCGACAGCGTCCAGAAAGGCTTCCTTGTTGGTGACCTGGGCGAGGTTAACCCGGTAGAGGGGGTAGTCGAGGCTTTCGGCGGCTTCTTCGAGGGCAAGGTCTGAGGCAAAGGGCATGCGATAAGGCCCGGCCTTTTCGGCTCGGGACAGCAGGATATGGAACTGGGGGACGTTCATGATCAGTCCTGGATCCGCCGGAAGCTGCGGTAGTGATCATCAGAATAGTAAAACACCGTGGGTGGGCGCCCAGCGCTGACGATGCGTCGGGCGCCCCGGTCACGGGAGCCAGGGGTGGTCACGGTGTATTCCCGGTAATGGCCACGCTGGGCGTCGGGCAGGCGGCCTTCCCGGTTCTGGAAGGTGATGCCGTCGCGCCGATAGGGAAAGGGGCCGCCCTGACGGATCAGGGCAAGGGTCTCGCGGGCCTCCGGGGGGAGCGCGGAAGCGGCAACGGTGGGGGTCTCAGTGCGGTACCAGTCAAGGAAGTCGCGCGCCTGAACGCCCCCCGCACAGAGCAGGAGCAGCAGAAAGGCGAGACGCAGCAAGCGGAGGGACATGGCGGCGCAGGGTGGAGGCAAGGCCTGCCAGTTTAGCAGCCCACCTCTCAGGGCTGAATCCCGTACTTCTTGAGCAGGGTGTAGTAGAAAGCGGTCAGGGCCGGCAGCCGGGCGTTGCCCGGGTCCTGCTTGCGGGCCCGCTCCATCAGGTCACGGGCCTGGGAGGCAAAACGGTCGTTCCAGCCACAGTTCTCGATGTACTTGAGCAGGGCCAGGGTGGCGTTGAACAGCACATGCACGTTGCCAGGCATCTTGCGGACGGCGCTGAGCATGAACTGCACGGCCCCTTCATAGTCGCCGCCCTGGGCCTTGCGGGCACCTTCGGCGACGAGATCCTTGACCTCGGAGTCCATCTGCCTGGCCAGTTGTTCGCCCAGTTCGGCCTTGCCGGCTTCCTTGAGCAGAGACTGGGTGCTGGCCAGGGTGCGCGCGTCGGGCGCGTTGCGCATGATGTCGAGGATGACCTCGGCCCCATGGTTGTCGAGATTGGTGGCGAAGCAGGCGCGGGCGAGTTCGCTTTTGAGCTTGAGGGACAGGGGCTGGGCGCTGTCCTGATCGGAGAACAGGGCCTTGATGGCCTCGCCGGCCTTCTCCGTGTCGCCCTTCTTGACGTGCAGCAGGGCACTCGACAAATTGGTGCAGGAACGGGTCTTGGCGAGGCCGGCCATGGAGCGTTCGAGATCGCGGATGGTCGCCTCGGCCTGGGCCGTGTCGCCCCGCCCGAGTTGGGCCTGGAGCAGGCGGACATGGTCTTCCGGGTCGCGGAAGTCGGAGTACTTGCCTTTGCGCACCACCTCGGAGAGGACCTTTTCGGCCCCTTCGTGATCGCCGGTTTCGATGGAAAGCTCGCCCAGGCGGCGCAGGCGCCCGACCCGATGGGGCGACAGGATGGCTGCGTTGACCAGGATCGTGCGTGCCGACTCGAGTTCGCCGGCGGCTTCGCGGGTGCGCGACAGCCAGTCATAGGCGTCTACAAAGAGCTCGTTCTCGTTGACCAGGCTCTGCAGTGTGTCCTCCGCCTCGGCATAGCGCTTCTGCATGAACAGGGCTTTTGCCAACCCCAGCCGCGCCCATGGAATGCTGCGGCTCTCCAGGATCTTCTCGTACAGGTGCAGGGCTTCGTCGGCATTGCCGCTGGCAATGTGGAGCTCGGCACGCAGACGCATGAAATCGGTAGCCCACTGGGGGTTGGCCTCCTGGGCTTTGGTACATGTAGAAATGGCGTCCGGAACGTTGCCCAGCTCGATCAGGCGGTAGATGGGCAGGAAGGCTTCGCGCTTGTCCAGGGCGCGCACGATGCGGTCGTGCAGGGTGTCGGCGGCGAAGGGTTTGAGGATGTAGTCGTTGGGGGCCAGTTCGGCGGCGCTCACCACCCGCTCGTACTTGCGCTCGCCGGTGACCATGATGAACAAGGTTGCCAGCGGAATGATGCTGTTGTGACGCAGGTCTTCGAGGAGGTGCTGGCCGTCCTGTCCGTCGCCGATATGGTATTCGCAGAGGATCAGGTCAAAGCGGTTGTCGCGCAGCTTGCGGACCGCGACCCCGGCGGTCACCGCGAACTGGACCTTGCTGATCCCGCTCGTGTTGAGCATGTTGCGAAGTTGCGTCCGCATGGACGGATTGGCTTCGACGATGAGGGCTGAGATGGTGCCGAGATCAATCACGGGTAGCGGGACGAGAGTGCACGGGAACAGTCACCCAAACGGCGCGGCGGCTGCAATCTTGAGGGTGCGCCAAAAGAAAAAGGGCGAACGGCTCGACCGTTCGCCCTTTTCGACCTAGCTCAACAGATTAGCCGGCCGGGGTTTCCGTTGCCTTCTGACGCAGGCGGATGTGCAGCTCGCGGAGCTGCTTTTCATCCACCGGCGACGGGGCGTCGGTGAGCAGGCACTGGGCGCGCTGGGTCTTGGGGAAAGCGATCACATCACGGATCGACTCGGCGCCGGTCATCATGGTGACGATGCGGTCGAGACCGAAGGCCAGGCCACCATGGGGCGGTGCGCCATAGCGCAGGGCATCCAGCAGGAAGCCGAACTTGGCCTTTTGTTCGTCGGGGCCGATGTTGAGGGCCGTGAAGACCTTCTCCTGCACTTCAGCGCGGTGGATACGTACCGAGCCACCGCCGATTTCCCAGCCGTTGAGGGCCAGGTCATAGGCCTTGGCGAGGCACTTGCCCGGGTCCGTGGTGAGCAGCTCCAGGTGATCATCCTTGGGGCTGGTGAAGGGGTGGTGACAGGCCGTCCAACGCTTGTCTTCCTCGTCGTACATCGGGAAATCGACGACCCACAGGGGCTCCCAGGCCTTGCCGTTGACGAAGCCTTTCTCGTGGCCGAGCTTGATGCGCAGGGCGCCCAGGGCATCATTGACCACCTTGGTCTTGTCGGCGCCGAAGAAAATCAGGTCGCCGGACTGGGCGCCAGTGCGCTCGAGGATGGCGGAGAGGGCGGCTTCGTTGAGGTTCTTGACGATGGGCGACTGCAGGCCGGTTTCGTTCACCTGGGTGACGTCGTTGACCTTGATGTAAGCCAGGCCGCGGGCACCATAGATGCCGACGAACTTGGTGTACTCGTCGATCTCGCCGCGGGACAGGGTGGCGCCGCCCGGCACGCGCATGGCTGCGACGCGGCCACCGGAAGTGGCAGGGCCGCTGAAGACCTTGAAAGCCACGTCCTTGACCGCATCGGTGACATCGGTCAGCTCAAGGGTGACGCGCAGGTCGGGCTTGTCGGAGCCGAAGCGGTCCATGGCCTCTGCGTAGGTCATGCGCGGGAAGGGGTTGGGCAGGTCAACCGACAGCACTTCCTTGAAGATGCTGCGGATCATCTCTTCCGTCAGGGCCGTGATCTGGTCTTCGGTCAGGAAGGAGGTCTCGATATCCACCTGGGTGAATTCCGGCTGGCGGTCGGCCCGCAGGTCTTCGTCGCGGAAGCACTTGACGATCTGG
>NZ_JBIJDC010000177.1:0-4916 GCF_044344315.1 Zoogloea sp.
CCTCCTTCCGGGCCCGTCAGGCGGGGTCTGCGCAAACTCGCCCTGCGGGCTCAAACATGCGCAGCCCTTTTTCCGCCCGTCATCACCTCCAGTCGGCGCGCCAGAGGGGAGAGGAAATGCAGGTGATCAACGGCCAGCGCGGCAGCTCTCCTGTAGGGTCGAATTCATTCGACCTCGGACCCGGATTAAAGGCATGCCGATGGCCTGGGCGACTAAGGTCGAATGAATTCGACCCCACAGTCTCTCCAGCCATTCGTAACGCGGCATCAGGAAAGGCACGGCGCCCGATCTAAGCCCGTTTCGACCCCGCCAAGCAGCGCAGGGGAATCCGCTGCAACGCGGACGACCGGGGGTGGCCGGGTGTGCAAACCGGGCCGTAGAAAACCCCGGCCAACGTAACGCGAAAATGCCGGAACGCCGCCAGCACAGCGGCACTCCCGGCATCCCTCAGCCCTTGCGCGCCTCCAGCCACACATCCAGCCCCTGGGCATTCAGCTCCACATCCAGCGCCAGGATGCGCCGCCATTCGGTTTCGGGCACGGTCCAGCCCGCCCGGGTAGCCTCTTCGCCGACCAAAGCCCAGATGTCCTGCTCGATCAGGGCCTTGCGACCTTCGGCGGCCGCGTGACGCTCGGCGATGGTCACGTGGGCGTCGATCAGGCGATGCATGTCGGCGGCCAGGCGCGGCACGTCGCGCACCTGGGCGTAGTGGGTCAGGTACATGGCGGTGGGCTGCTCGGCCTCCATGCGGCGGATGGAGGCGTGCATGGCCTCCGGCTCGAACTGCACCGGCGTGGTGGTCGGGAAGATGCTGGGCTTACCGCCCACGTCCAGCGCCCGGTAGGACAGCCCGAAGGTATCGCCAGTAAAGAAGGCCCGGCTCTTCGTATCGAAGTAACACACGTGATGACGGGCATGGCCCGGCGTGTCGAAAACGCGGATGACGCGCCCGCCCAGGTTCAGCTCATGGCCGTCGCCGGCCTCGATGATGCGCGCCACCGACACGGGGATCAGCTCGCCGTACAGCTCCTTCGCCCGCTCCGGCCCATACACCGCCGATACCCCGGCAAACAGCTTGGACGGCTCGGCCATGTGCCGCGCGCCCCGCGGATGCACCACCAGCTTGGCGTTGGGGAAGGCCTGCATAAAGGCACCGGCCCCACCTGCGTGGTCCAGGTGGATGTGGGTGAGCAGCACAAAATCCACTGCGTCCGCCGACAGGCCGGTCGCGGCCAAGGCTTCCAGCACATGGCGCAGGGAATCATTGTTGCCGGTATCCACCAGCGCCGCCCGGCCACCTTCCTCAATCAGGTGGATGGCCGCCACATCCGGCCCCGTGTATCCCGAATCCACGGCGTAGATGCCGTCCCCGAAGCCCGTCATTCCCTGCATGCCCATCCCCTTGAAAAAGCCGTGATTTTAGCCGCATTGCAGCAATACGCACCCCGGTTTGCCCTAGGTCAATACAGCGCGCACATGACAGGCGTCAAATAACCGTAACGAGGCTTTCACACCGTAACAAGTAGGAGGGCTCCCCATGTTGACGCTGCAAGATTGCATCGAACTGTCCGACCTGACCGAAGACGAAATCCTCGCCATCGCCGAACACGAACACCTGCCCGAGATGGTGGCCGTCGAGATGGGCTGCTACCTGTGCCACACCCCCGAGGGCGACAAGCGCATCCGCCGCATGATCGCCGACGACATCCAGCACGCCCGGGACAAGGGTGACATCACCCGGGCCGCCCTGCTGCGGAGTGTTCTCAAACACTATCTGGCCGAACACCACGGCGGCGCCTGAGCGCCAGCGGCGCTGCGCCGCGCTCGTCAGACGCGCAACGGGTTGGCATAATTCGCCGACCCGTCTTTCATTGGCGCCCCGATGGCCCTCCTTCGTTGCAACAAATGCGGCCACGTGGCCGAGGTTTCTGCTGACCAGATCGGCACAAGCACCCCCTGCCCGGCCTGTGGCAATCATGTCCCGGTGTACGACACGGTCCTGTTCGTCCGCAAGGTGCTGCAGCAGTACTTCGCCCTGCAGGACGAAGTGAAGCAGCTTCGCGCCGGGAGCGCCCCGACGGATGTCGCTGCCATGCCGGCACCGGCGACGGCAGGCATCGACTTCCACAACACCGAGCACCTCACCAGCGAGGCCTGGCATGCCGAAATCGTGGCCTGGTTCCAGCGCCGGCAGATCCAGGTCCGCACCAGCCCCGACGCCGTCAACACCACCGGCTTCTTCGATGAGTTTGCCGTCGAGATCGGGGACAATTACCCGCTTTTGGGCGACGTGGTCGGCAAGATCCGCTGGGCCCAGCAGAAGGATGTGCCGTCTTTCAGCCTCAAACTGGGGGATCTGAGCCAGAAAGACGGTCAGGCCATCAACGCCTTCTGCAAGCGCCTCTACGAGCACACCTTTCTGTCCAAGTATTTCTACCAGAAGCAGGACAAGCTCGGCCGGGCCACCATCCAGTCAGCCCCGGCCATCCGCAGCTTCTTTGCCGGTGACTGGCTGGAGTGGTACGCCCTGATGAAGCTGCTGGCCTTCTTCCAGGCGCGGCAGAAGGCCTTCTCATGCACCCGCAACCTGTCGGTGACCTTCCCCAACGAAGATCTGCACGAACTCGATGTGTTCTTCCTGGTGGAGGGCAACACGCCGGTGTGCGTCGAATGCAAGACCGGCGAGTTCCGCCAGGACATCGACAAATACCTGCGGCTGCGCAAACGTCTGGGCATCGACCGGAGCCAGTTCATCCTGTGCTGCCTGGGCCTCGGCGACGAGCAGGCGGCTGGCCTCTCCAGCATGTACGAACTCAGCTTCGTCAGCCCGACCGGCCTGCAGGGGCACCTCGCAAAGCTGTTCTGACCTGCGCGGCTGGCCGGGGTAAAATCCCGGCCCTATGAGCCGCGCCCGCGAAACCCTATTCCACGTCTTCGGTTACACCCAGTTCCGCGGTCCCCAGGAGGACATCGTCGAGCACGTGGCGGCCGGGGGCGACGCCCTGGTGCTGATGCCCACGGGCGGTGGCAAATCCCTGTGCTACCAGATCCCGGCGCTGCTGCGGCCCGGGGTGGCCATCGTGGTGTCGCCACTCATCGCGCTGATGCAGGACCAGGTCAGTGCGCTCAAGGAAGTCGGTGCGGCGGCAGATTTTCTGAATTCCAGCCTGAGCTTCGACCGGGCCATGGAGATCGAGCGGGCCATGCTGGCGGGAGCGCTGGACATGCTCTACGTGGCGCCGGAGCGCCTCGTCACCCCGCGCTTCCTGGATCTGCTGGACCATCTTCACGAGGCCGGCCAGCTCGCCCTGTTCGCCATCGACGAAGCCCACTGCGTGTCCCAGTGGGGCCATGACTTCCGGCCCGAATACCTGCAGCTGTCCATCCTGCAGGAGCGTTACCCGCAGATCCCGCGCATCGCCCTCACGGCCACGGCCGACGCCCAGACCCGCCGCGAGATCGCCGAGCGCCTGTGCCTCACCACCGCGCGGGAGTTCGTCTCCAGCTTCGACCGACCCAACATCCGTTACACCATTGTCCCCAAGGACAATCCCCGCGCCCAGCTCCTCGCCTTCATCCGCGACGGGCACCTGGGTGAGGCCGGCATCGTGTATTGCAGCTCACGCAAGAAGGTGGACGAGACCGCCGCGTGGCTGGCGGAAAAGGGCATCGCGGCCCTGGCCTACCACGCCGGCATGGCCGCCGACGAACGCGCCACCCACCAGGACCGCTTCCTGCGCGAGGACGGCATCGTGATGGTCGCGACCGTCGCCTTCGGCATGGGCATCGACAAGCCCGACGTGCGCTTTGTGGCCCACCTGGACCTGCCCCGCTCCATCGAGGGCTACTACCAGGAGACTGGCCGTGCCGGCCGCGACGGTCTGCCCGCCGAGGCCTGGATGGCCTACAGCGTGGCCGACCTGGTGCAGCAGCGCCGCTTCATCGACCAGGGCGAAGCCAACGCCGAAGTGAAGCGCGTGGCCACCGCCAAGCTCGACGCCCTGCTCGGCCTGTGCGAGACCACCGGCTGCCGCCGCCAGCGCCTGCTGGGCTACTTCGACGAGGACTCGGCCCCCTGCGGCAACTGCGACACCTGCCTGCACCCGCCCCAGGTGCGCGATGCCACCGAGTCGGCCAAGAAGGCCTTGTCCTGCGTGTTCCGCACCGGCAGCCGCTTTGGCGCCGGCCACGTGGTGGATGTGCTGATCGGCAAGGCCACCGACAAGGTGAAGGAATGGCAGCACGATCAGGTGAGCACCTTCGGGATCGGCACCGAGCTCGACGACAAGGGCTGGCGCACCCTGATCCGCCAGCTTGTCGCCCACGGCGCCCTGGCTGTGGACCACGAACGCTACGGCGCCCTGACCCTCACCGAAGCGGCCCGCCCCCTGCTGCGTGGCGAGACGAGCTTCACCCTGCGTATCGATACGGCCCCGGCCAAGAAGAGCCGCAAGGCCGACACCACCCGCAAGCTGCGCGAGTGGCCCGAAGCCACCGGCGCCGAGGGCCAACTGCTGGAACGCCTGCGCAGTTGGCGCGCCGCCACCGCCCGGGAACGCAACGTGCCGGCCTACGTGATCTTCCACGACGCCACCCTGCGCGACATCGCCCACCAGCGCCCCGACAGCGTCGAAGGACTGGGCACCATCTCGGGGGTAGGCGACCGGAAACTGGAAGCCTACGGCAAGGACATCCTGGCGCTTCTCGCCGACACCGAATAGTCCCCGTGGGGTCGAATCATTCGGTCTCGAACCGGTGAGCCTTTACGGCACGGTTTTCCGTTGCATTACGTCACATCGGCCGGGGACTCGCCCCCGGCGGGCGACCTTCTTTCTTGCTTCGCCAAGAAAGAAGGCAAAGAAGGCGACCCGGCTTCACCGGTCGGCCTTCGGCCGACTCCCCTGCGCTGCTCACAA
>NZ_JBIJDC010000106.1:0-16355 GCF_044344315.1 Zoogloea sp.
ACGATCACCGCCAGATACACCAGGCCCAGCATCTCCACGTTGGCCTTTTTCACCACGATGTTGGTGGCGGCCTCGATGCCGGCGTTGCCGGCGGCGTTGAGGATGCGCAGCTCATCGCTGCCGCGGCGGGCGGCGAAGCCTTCCACCACCTTCACCACGCTGTCCAGGGTGTCGGCCTTGTGGTCCTTGAGGTAGGCATACACCGTGAGCAGGTCGCAGTTCTGGTTGAACATCTCCCGCGGGGCGCGGGTGATGATGGCGTTGAGGTTGTCCTGGGAGCGGGGAATCTCGTACCACTTGAGACTGCCCTCGTTCATGCCGGCGTTGGCCACCTTGGCCAGACCGGCCAGGGAGCTGGTGGCTTCCACGCCCGGGAGCTGCTGCAGCTCGCGCTCCAGGGCATCGACGGTGGTGAGGGTGTTGTAGTGGGCGCAGGCGTACTGGGGGGTCTTCACCATCACGATGTAGACATCGCTGCTGGCGGCGTAGTTGGCGACGATGTAGGCGTTGTCCCGGTTGTAGCGGGAGTCGGGGCGCAGCTCGGGGGCGCCGGGGTCGGTGTCGCCGATCTTGAGCTGGAAGCTCACCACCAGGCCGGCGATGCCCATGGCCGTACCGACCGCCACCGCAATGCTGGCCCACTTGCGCTGGGTGAACAGATCCAGGAAGGCCCAGAAGGGATGCTTGCCGTGGCCGACGTCACCCGCCTCGGCGATCTCGTCGCGCAGGCTGCGCTGGGCCGCCACGGGGCTGACCCCGGTGTAGGACAGCAGGATGGGCAGCAGCACCAGGTTGGTGAAGATCAGCACGGCCACGCCGATGCTGGCGGTGACGGCCAGATCCTGGATCACCTGGATGTCGATCACCATCAGCACCGCGAAGCCCACCGCGTCGGCCAGCAGCGCCGTCATGCCGGCCAGGAAAAGGCGGCGGAAGGTGTAGCGCGCCGCCACCAGCTTGTGGGTGCCACGCCCGATGTCCTGCATGATGCCGTTCATCTTCTGGGCGCCGTGGCTCATGCCGATGGCGAAGACCAGGAAGGGCACCAGCACCGAGTAGGGATCGAGCTCGTAGCCCAGCGTCGGCAACAGGCCAAGCAGCCACAGCACGGCGATCATCGAGCACAGCACCACCAGCAGCGTGCTGCGCCAGCAGCGGGTGTACCAGAACAGCACCGCCGTGCAGATGGCGATGGCGGCGGCGAAGAACAGCAGCACCTGCTGCAGGCCTTCGATCAGGTCGCCCACCACCTTGGCGAAGCCGGTGACGTGGATGGCGATCTTGTCGGACTCGTATTTGGTGCGCAGGGCTTCGATGCGTTGCGAGAGCTCGTGGTAATCGATGCGCGCACCGGTTTCGGCCACCTTGTCCTGCAGCGGCACCAGCACGATGCTGGACTTGTAGTTGGCGGCGACCAGCTGGCCGATCTCGCCGGAGCGCTCCACGTTGAGGCGCACCTGGGCCAGGCTTTCCGGAGAACCGTCGTAGTCGTCGGGCACCACCGGGCCCCCGTCGAGGCCTTCCTCGGTCACGCCGGTCCAGCGCACCGAGGGCGTCCACAAGGACTTCATGTAGGGACGGTCGACGCCGGGGTACAGGAACAGCTCGTCGGAGATCTTCTTCACCGTGTCGAGGTAGTCCGGGTCGAAGATGTCACCGTTCTTGGCTTCGATGGCGATGCGCAGGCTGTTGCCCATGCCGGCCAGCTGGCCGCGGTTTTCGAGGAAGTTGACGATGTACGGGTGCTTCGTCGGGATCATCTTCTCGAAGGCGGCGTTCAGCGACAGACCGAGGGCCTTGTAGCCGAGCACTGCGCTGATCAGCGCGCACAGCACGACGATGACCAGCCGGTTGTTGAACAGCAGGCGCTCGGGGAGCGTGCCGGAGCGGGTGTCAAAATCCGCTATGTCGCGGATCACCACGCCGTCGGGAATGTCGTGAGCGTGGCTCATTGCTTGGCTTCCGCGGTGAGGGTTGCGGGCTCGACGCGGCTCGCGCCGCGGGCTCCGGAGACAATCAGCGCGCCATCGGCGGCCTGCACCATGCCGGTCAGGCCGGTGGGCAGCGCGGTGGCGAGGGGGGCGAAACGGGTGGCGGCGGCATCACCGCGCAGCAGGCGGCCACTCTCGTCGGCAAGCAGCAGGCTACCGTCGGCCAGGCGCAGGCCGGCGCTGAGGGTCACCGGCTGGGCCAGCTCGATGCGGTTCCAGCTGGCGCCAGCATCGGCGCTGCGCCACACGTTGCCGCGCAGGCCGTAGGCCAGCAGCGCACCATCGGCCACTTCGAGGGCGCCGAAGAAGGTGCCGGCATAAGGTGTGGTGAGGCGCTGGAAGCTGGCGCCGCCGTCGGTGGAGCGGATCAGGGTGCCCTGCTCGCCGGCCAGCAGCAGGCGGCCATCAGTCTCGCCCACGGCGTAGAGGTGCTTGCCGCCGGAGTTGGGGATGCGCCCCATCAGCGATTGCCAGGTTTTGCCACCATCCGTGGTGGCCAGGGCCAGCCCATAGGCGCCCACCACCCAGCCCCGCTTGGCGTCGGCAAAATGCAGGCCCAGGAAGGGCTTGTCGGGCCCGTCCTGCACCAGGGCCTCGGCCTCGCGCTGGTGCTTGAGCGCAGCGGGGTCACCGCTGGCGGCCGCGGTCCGGGCAGCCTCGGCGATCAGGGCGGCGGCCTTGACGCCGTCGAGCTGCACCTGCCAGGTGTCGCCGGCGTCGGCGCTGTGCAGCACCACGCCGCTGTGGCCCACGGCCCAGCCCAGGCTGTCGGACACGAAGCGGACCTGGGTGAGGGCCACACTGACCGGCACCTGCCTGGCCTGCCGCCAGCTGCGGCCGTCGTCATCGGAGAGCAGCACCAGGCCACGCTCGCCCACCGACACCAGGCGCTTGCCGGCCCGGGCCACCGAGAGCTGCAGGGAAGTAGCCGCGCGCACATTGGCCTGGGCCGGCTGGGCCAGCAGATCGGGCACGGCACGGTTGGCGTCGCCGACTGCAGCGATGGCCGTGGCCACCGCCACAGCGGCACAGGAGAGGGTCGCGGCGAGGCGGCGACCGGAGAGAAGGGCTTGCATCGTCGAATACCTGAATCCGGGCTACCGAAAAGAAGAACTCGACGCGTGCCAGGAAATCGTAGCGAGCGGTTCGAGTTCGTTTCGAGAAGCGCAGCCGTACATGGGTACGGCGAGCATCGCAGGAGCGAAATCGAGCCGCGCAGTAGATTTATTGGCGCGCGTCAGCGTGCGGCTTCGGCGGCAACGGCGTCGCCGGTGAAGTAGGTTTCCTTCTTGCGCGGCACGATCTTGAAGTCCTCGTCGTTAAGTGCCTGGATGACGCTCATCGTGTTGGCCTGCAGGTTGAACACCGTAGAGGTTTTCATCATCGTGCCCGGCAGCGAAGGCACCACGAAAGGCGTGACCTGGGTGGTGCGCCACAGCTTGCCTTCGGCGTCGAAGCCATCCACCAGACTGATCAGCCAGGTGTCTTCGTCCAGGTAGTACTTGCGCTTGGGCACGGCGTGACGCTTGCCGGCTGCCACGTTGGCTTCGACGACCCACACGCGGTGCTTTTCCCAGCGCACCACGTCCGGGTTGAGGTGATGCTTGCCGATGGCGTCGTCCAGCTTGGCACCGATGAAACCGTTGTTGTTGTACGGAATCAGCATTTCCTTCTTGCCGATGAGCTTCCACTGGAAGCGGTCGAGGGCACCGAAGAAGCCCTGCACTTCGTCGAAGTAGTTGGCACCGGAAGCCACGAAGTCAGGCGTGTCGTAGGACACCGTCGGCGCACGCCGCACGCGGCGCTGACCGACCAGGTATTGCCAGGCCTGGCGCGATTGCTTCATGTCGATGCTGTCGCGGATGACCAGCGATTCGCCGGCCTTGAAGGGCGGCTCCAGGGTGTTGAAGCGCAGGATGGCGTATTCGCCGGACCAGCTTTCGGGGGTCGCGTCCTTGTAGTACTGGGGGTACTGGAAGGCGATCTCGTTGCGGGTGGCCAGGGTCTTGCTGCCATCCGCGTTGCCGACGATGTTCTTGAAACGGTACTCGATGGACTCGGCCTCAAGCCGCATCAGGTAGTTCCACATCACCTCGACGCCTTCCTTGGGGATGGGGAAGGGGGTGCCACCGATACAGCCCTCAAGGGAGTAGCCGCCGTCCTTGGTCTTGCAGCGGGTGGCGTTCTTGTAGACGTTGTCATACACCTCCTGGGGGGCCGCAGCGGTGCGGTGGGAGGGGTACACGTCGAGGCGGAAGCTGTCCGGGTACTTGGCCAGCAGGGCCTTGCTGCCGTCCGACAGCAGGTCGGCGTACTGGGCGGCGTTCTTGGCAGTGATCTGGTAGAGGGGCTTCTCGTCGGCAAAGATCTGGGTGGGGATGACGCCCAGCTTCTTGCCCAGCAGGGCCTTGGTGATGCCGCCGTTCCAGGCCGGGATGCTGCCGTCCTTGTTGGCGGCCTTTTCGCCGCCGAGGGGCGTCAGGGTGGTCTTGAGCTTGGCAGCCTCGTCAGCCGTCACTGCGGCATGGGCAACCTGGCCGCCTGCCAGCGCGGCCATCAGGGCAGCGGCGATGATCGTCGTCTTGGTCATGAGAGTCTCCGGAATGTCTTTGTTCGAATCAGAAAGTGCGCTGGACCGACAGGGACACGAAGTCGCGGTCGCCGTGGAAGTTCTGGTAGGACAGCTCGGGCACGGCCGTGCCGTAGCGCACCACCGAACCTGCCGAACCGAAGTAGTGGGTGTAGTTGAGGCCGGCCTGCCAGGTCTTCTGGTAGTCCGCCTTCACGCCCAGGCTGAAGTTGCCACCCTGCTCCGCCGGAAACAGCGCACCGTTCACCGAGGAGCGCCCGCTGATGCCGTAGGAGAGGCCGATGGGCACCTGCAGATCGACGCCGGGCAGCACCTGGAAGTACTCGGGCTGGAAGATGAACTGCAAGGCGCTGGCGTCCTTGGTGGCCAGGGGGTCGAGCTGGTTGGCGTTGTCGCTGACGGACAGGCGGCGGTTGTAGGCAAACTCGCCCAGGAAGGAGGCACCGTCCCACAGGGCGCTGGCGCCCAGCACGCTGATGGCCGACACGTTGAGGTGCAGCGTCTTGCCCACCGGGAAGGCCGCACGACTCTTGCCGTTGGAGTCGGCGCCGGTGATCACGGCGTTGCCGGAGGCCACCAGGGGCATGTTGTCGCGGAATGACAGCTCGGCGGCCACGTTGGTCTCGCCCACCAGGGTGCTGACGCTGGCGCCCACGGTGCGGATGTTCTCGGCGTATACCATCACGTAGTCGCCCACGCTGCCGGCCTGCACGTTCACGCCGGGGCGGGCGTAGAACTGGGGCATCTTGTCGTGGAACTGGGCGGCGTAGAAGCCGTACTCGGTGTCGCCGGACTTGAGCTTGACCTGGAAGCCCCCCTGGCCGGAGTTGCGCGGCTCGATGTCGCGCCCACGAAAGACCACCGCGCCCGGGCCGAGGATCAGGGATTCACCGCCCACATCCACGAAGTCGGCAAAGCTGAATTAGCTGCCCGCCGCCGGCAGACGCGACTTGCGCCATTCCAGCTGATAGTAGGCGCCCACCGACAGGGTCGGGCTGATCTGAACCTGGGTGGACACCTGCCCCACCGGACGGGCGATCTCCTTGAACTGGGAGTTGGGCACCGACAGGGCCTTGACCAGATCCAGAGGCGTCTGGGCGCCAGCGATGCCGTTGTTGCCGAAGAACAGGCTCTCGCCGTAGAGCTGGGTGAAGCGGCCGCCCTTGACGTTGACGTTGAGATCACCGGGGGTGAGGTTGGCGTAGCCGAAGACGTCCATCAGCTCGGCCTTGCGGCCATGCAGCTGCTCGGTGCCCTTGGTGAATTCACCGGCCGGCACCGAACGGGTATTGACCAGCGCGCCACCCAGGGCGCCCCGGTTGTCGTTGCCGCGGTTATAGACGTCGTCGTACCAGGCGGCGCCGCTGACGCGGAAGCCGAATTCCTTGCGATAGCGGAATTCGAATTCGGAGAGCAGGTCGAGGCGATTGGAGATCAGGCCCTTGCCGAAATTCTGGTCGCCATCGTTGGTGTTGGCCTGGGGGCCGATGGAGTTGTCGGCGACCTTGGGGTCGACGCTGCGCACACGAAAGGCATTGCTGTACTTGACGGTGTTGTCCCAGGACATGCTCACGTCCGGGTTGCCCGAGTCGATCTGGAATGCGGCGGCAGCGCCGCTCGCCAGCACCGCCACCGCGGCGGCAATGGCGGTCACGGCGACCGGCGCGGGGCGCTGGCTGGCACGGCAGGGCGCAGCTTGTCCGCAGAAACGCTTGTTCATGTCTTCCTCCTCTTGCGTGTGTGTCTTGCGTCTTGTTACCCGTCTGGCGAGGGCCTTGCGCCTGGAGCGCAGCGGGTTGAAGCGCAAGTTATCGACTCGGAGGATTACCGTCCAATACCATTATTTCCCCCACTCAATACCTCCAGGGTATGATCAACCCCAGCGCCAGCCGGCGCATGTACCCGGAGATTCCAATGGACTTGCGCCACCTGCGCTATTTCGTTGCCGTGGCGGAGGAAGAGAACATCGGCCGCGCTGCTGCGCGCCTGCACATCTCCCAGCCCCCCCTGACCCGCCAGATCCAGCAGCTGGAGGAGGAGCTGGGTGTCACCCTGTTCATCCGCACCCCGCGGGGCATGGAGCTGACCCAGGCGGGCGAGCTTTTCCTGGAGGAGGCGCGCAACATCCGCGCCCTGGTTGAGCAGGCCACCGAGCGCACCCAGCGGGCCGGTCAGGGCAAGCTCGGGCGGCTTGACGTGGGCATTTTCGGGTCAGCCATCCTGGATGCGATCCCCAAGCTGCTGCTGGCCTTTCGCAACCGCTACCCGGACGTGAAGGTGGTGCTGCACACCCTGACCAAGGGCGAGCAGATCGAGGCCCTGCGCCAGCGCCGCATCACCGTCGGCTTCAACCGCATGCTCGCCCCGCTGGACGACATCGGCGTAGTCCAGGTGACCACAGAAGGCCTGCTGCTGGCCATCCAGGCCGACGACCCGCTGGCCCGCCAGCCGGTGATCCGCTTTGCCGAGCTGCAGCATCATCCGCTGATCCTCTTCCCCACCGGCGCCCGCCCGAGCTTCATCGACAAGGTGATCGGCCTGTGCAGCACCGCTGGCTTCCAGCCGACGATCTCCCAGGAGGTGGGCGACGCGGTGACCGGCGTGGGCCTGGTGGCGAGCGGCTTCGGGGTCTGCATGGTGCCCGACTCGGCCACCACGCTGCAGTTTCCCGGCGTGGTGTACCGGACCCTCACCGACACGCCCCCGAACTTCTTCGTGGACCTGAGCTGCATCTATCGCAAGGACGACCAGTCGCCCCTGCTCGGCGCCTTCCTCGAGACCGTCGAGGAGTTCAAGAAGACCAGCCCGGCGCCATTGCGGGTCTAGGGGGCCACGCAAAAAAAACAGCGCTGCCGGCCGTGAGGCCAGCAGCGCTGCGGGTGGTGCCGGAAGTGCCTGCTTCAGCGGCCGATACGGCCCTTGCCGCGGGCCAGCCGGTGCAGCACGGCCACGAGGGTATCGATCTCCTCGCAGGTGTTGTAGAAGGCCAGCGACGGCCGCACCGTGGCTTCCTGCCCGAAACGACGCAGGATGGGCTGGGCGCAGTGGTGGCCGGAGCGCACCGCAATGCCTTCCTCGTTGAGGGCCTTGCCCACCTCGTCCGGACGGTAGCCGTCGAGGACGAAGGAGCTGACGCTGGCCTTCTCCCTGGCCGTCCCGATCAGCTTGAGGCCGGGCACGGTGAGCAGCGCACGGGTGGTGTACACCAGCAGGTCATGCTCGTAACGGGCGATGTTCTCCATGCCGATCCGTTCCACGTAGTCGATCGCCGCACCCAGCCCCACCGCGTCCGCGATGTTGCCGGTGCCGGCCTCGAAACGGGTCGGGGGGCCGTGGTAGATGGTCTTCTCGAAGGTCACGTCGGCAATCATGTTGCCGCCACCCTGCCAGGGCGGCATGTCCTCGAGGATCGCCCGCTTGCCATACACCGCCCCGATGCCGGTGGGCGCGAACACCTTGTGGCCGGAGAAGATGAAGAAATCGGCGTCGATGTCCTGCACATTGACCCGCATGTGCGACACCGACTGGGCACCATCCACCACCGCCAGCGCACCGGCCTGGTGGGCCATGGCAACGATCTCCTTCACCGGCACCACAGTGCCCAGGGCGTTGGAGACCTGAGTCACCGAGACGATCTTGGTGCGGCTGGTGAGCAGCTTGCGATACTCGTCCAGCAACACCTGGCCGGTGTCATCCACCGGGATCACCTTGAGCTTGGCGCCCTTCGCGGCGGCGAGCTGCTGCCAGGGCACGATGTTGGCGTGGTGTTCGAGGTTGGAGACGATGATCTCGTCGCCCTCGCCCACGTTCTGCCAGCCCCAGGTCTTGGCGACCAGGTTGATGCCTTCGGTGGCCCCGCGCACGAAGATGATCTCCTCCGTGGACGACGCCCCGATGAAGCGCGCCACCTTGCTGCGCGCCCCCTCGTAGGCATCCGTCGCCCGGGCGGCGAGTTCATGGGCGGCCCGGTGGATGTTGGAGTTCTCGTGCTGGTAGAAGTACGCCAGCCGGTCGATCACCGATTGCGGCTTGTGGGTGGTGGCGGCGTTGTCCAGCCAGATCAGCTGCCGGCCATTGACCCGCTCCTGGAGGATCGGAAAATCCCGCCGCACCGCATGCACGTCAAAGGCCGGATGGGCCGATGCCGGTGTGGCCGGCACGCCGGCGTCCCGGTTGTGCACTCCCCCGGTATCGAGGAAGTAGAAATGACCCGGCGCATTGGCAGGCTGGGCAGCCGCCGCGCTGCGGCGATCTCCGCCGAGTTCGGCGAGGATCTGGTGCAGCTCGGCCTCGCCCGGCAGCCCGAAGGACTGGGGCACCACGCGGTTCTCGGCCGTCGGTGCAGCCCCAAGTGCCTGGGGTGCCGACTGGAATGCACCCGCCTCACCCAGGAAGTAATAGGGTGTGGACGGCGCCAGCGGCGGTGCTGAAGCCGGCGGGCTGAAGGTTGGCAGGGCCGCAGCATAGGCCTCCGGCACACCGAGCACCGGCGCACCGGGCCGACCGGCCGCGGCCGCGTGGTCGATGGGCACCGACTCGGCCCGCACGGGCGCCACCGGCGCCGCCGCGGTCAGGGTCGGGCCGACGTTGCCGGGGGGAACGATCTCCGGCGCCGGGGCGCGGGCGCCACCCGGCAGGCTGGATGCCAGCGGGCCGGCAAAGCCCGTCGGCAGCGCGGCGAAGAATTCGCCGGCCAGCCGTGCCAGGGTCAGCTCATCCGGCACACCTGCAGGAACGGCGCCAGCCAGGCCGGCGAGCCCTTCACCGGAAAGCGCCGGTGCACCCCCGGTTTCCTGGCCCCCCGCGGGGGGCGGGCTGGGCACAGCCCAGCCCTGGGGGTCACTTGTAAGTGTCGGGATAGTCATGGTACTTGCCGATCTCCACGTCTTCGAGGACAGCCAGGGCATCGTCGGTCAGCACGGCCAGCGAGCAATACAGGGAAATCAGGTAGGACGAGATGGCGTTGCGGTTGATGCCCATGAAGCGCACCGACAGGCCCGGGGTCTGTTCGCCGGCAAGACCGGGCTGGAACAAACCGACCACGCCCTGGCGCTTCTCGCCGGTGCGCAGCAGGATGATCTTGGTCTTGCCGTCCTCGACGGGCACCTTGTCCGACGGGATCAGCGGAATGCCGCGCCACGTCAGGAACTGGGCGCCGAACAGGCTGACGGTCGGGGGCGGCACGCCGCGACGGGTGCATTCACGGCCGAAGGCAGCGATGGCCAGGGGGTGGGTCAGGAAAAAGCCGGGCTCCTTCCACACGCGGGTCAGCAGGTCATCCAGGTCGTCCGGGGTCGGGGCGCCGGTCAGGGTGGAGAGACGCTGATCGTCATGGACGTTGGCCAGCAGGCCGTAGTCGGGGTTGTTGATCAGTTCGCTTTCCTGACGCTCCTTGATGGTCTCGACGGTGAGACGCAGCTGTTCCTTGATCTGGTCATGGGGGCTGCTGTACAGGTCGGAGACGCGGGTGTGCACGTCGAGGATGGTGGTGACCGCGTTCAGGAAGTACTCGCGGGGTGCCTCGTCGTAGTCAACGAAGGTCTGCGGCAGCTCGGACTCGTCGCGCTGGGAGCAGGCCACGCGCACGTCGCGGGGGTTCTTGACCTTGTTGAGGCGGTAGATACCGGCCTCGACGGGCAGCCACTGGAGCAGGTGCACCAGCCAGCGCGGGGAGATGGTGGAAAGCTGGGGAACAGTCTTGGTGGCATTCGCCAACTGCCGGGCGGCGTTGTCGCCAAGGGCTGTCGGGGCGTCGTGATGGTCGGCCATGGAAACTCCTTATCAAAAAAACGGGAAACGTTATGAATAAAACGAATAACCAAGTGTCGTGCCTGCCTCCCGCCCGTTCAACCGGCTATAGCCGTCACGGGGCGGAAAACCGGCAGATCATTTGATTGGCAGGAGCTCGAAGCGGGAAATGAGGCGGGAGGGGCGCAGGCCCAGGGCCAGCGCGAGCTTGCCCACGGTGCCCAGGGACGGCATGGAGCCGCCCCGTTCTATCTCGCCGATGTAGCCGCGGTTGAGGTCGGCATGCTCGGCGAACTCTTCCTGGGACCAGCCCCGCTCTTCGCGCAGGTGGCGCACCACCAGGCCAAAATGCAGGGCGAGGGCGCCAGGCGCCGGGGAGGAATGGGGAAGATTCGTCATGGGCGACACCTGCCGGGTCAGTCCTGAATCCATGGCAGACCATGGAAACGCCAGCCACCCAGGCCGCCGCGGCGCTGCTCGGCGTCGATCTCGCCTTCGAAGCCCTCGAGGATGTTGAAAGCCTGGGTGAATCCAGCCTTCGCCGCCGCTTCGGCCGCCAGGGCCGAGCGCTTGCCGCTGCGACAGAGGAAGACCACCAGCGCATCCTTCCTGACCTTGGCTTCCAGCTCCTTCACGAAACGCGGGTTGCGATTCATGGACGTGCCGGTGGCCCAGGCCACATGCAGACCGGCGGGCACCTGACCGACGAATTTGCGCTCTTCCGCCGTGCGCACATCCACCAGCACGGCGCGGCCGTCGCTGATCAAGGTCCAGGCATCGCCCGGGGAAATGCCACCGGCGTAGGGCAGGCCTTCGGCGCGGGCGCACTCACGGGCCTGTTCGAGAACGGTTTCGGCGATGTCGGCGCTGCCGGAAGCCGGCGGGACGGGGGCGCTGCCGGAGACGGCGGCAAGACTGGAATCGAGCATTTGGGTTCTCCCGAAATTGTGTGGCCGGCACCCCTGTGTGCGCAGCCGATGGGAGAACGATAGCGAGGGGCTCGTGCCACACGAACCAAGAAGAATTCAGAAGCCTTGCAACCGGCTGGTGATATGCAACGCAGAAATCCTGCATAAGAACCGGGAGAGCGATGACTCTCCCGGTGGGGGTTGAACTGAACCTGATCTCATCCGTTTGACGCGTCGCCTGACAGCGCCTGTAGGGGCGACTTCAGTCGCCCATCCGCACGCCAATCATCGGCATGCCCTTGATCAAAGTCCGCGGGCGACTGAAGTCGCCCCCACCAGAAGCCTCAGCCTGCCTCGAACACGAACTGCTGCACCGCCACGATATCGGCATCGCCGGATACGCACCTGTACTGCAGCATGGCCGAACGCACCGCGGAGTGGAACACTTTCGGACCAGAGAGGATGGTCACTTCCTTCACGATCCCGTCGCGGATCACTGCCTGGGCTCGGATCACGCCACTGACGCCCTCGGCACCTCGGGGCACTTCGGGCCGCACCTGGTTCGGGCAGCTGGCGGCAATGTCCATACGCTGGGGCTTGGGCGGCGCCACCGGCGCGGGCGGGGCCGGCGGTGCGATCACAGCCGGTTCAGGTGGTGGGGTTGGGGTCGACGCGGCAATCACCGGGGCGCTCACCGGGGCCACCACCTCGGGCGGCGGCACATAGGCCGGCGGCGGCGGCGCCTTGACCTTGGGCGCCTGCTCCACCTTCACCACCTTGGGCGGCGGTGGCGGCGGAGGCAGCTTCACCTCCTGGATCACCGCCGCATCCAGCGGCTTCTTGATGACCTTGACGATGTCACGGGCCAGACCGGAAACCAGTGCGTAGCCGATGACGATGTGCAGCCCCACGACAACGACCAGGCCGGTTGCGCTCCGGGACGGGTCCTTGGGCTGGAAATGGTAGTTTGCGGTAATCGTGCTCATTCTATGAATTGCTCGCTGCCAATGACGCCAATCTTGGTGAGCCCCGAGCGCTTGGTTGCCGCCAGGATGCTCGCCACCACTTCATAGCGGGACTGCCGATCAGGACGCAGATGGACCTCGGGCTGTACGGCCAGGTCGGCGACTTCCTTCATCTTCTGCTCCAGGTCGGCACCACTGGCCACCGGCACGCCCTGCCAGTGCACCACGCTCTTCGCGTCCACATCGATCTTCACTACTTCGGGCTTCACGTCGCTGGGGGGCGGCGTGCCGACCGGCAGATTCAGGTTCACCGCGTGTAGCTGGATGGGGATGGTGATGATCAGCATCACCAACAGCACCAGCATCACGTCGATGAGCGGGGTGGTGTTGATGTCCATCATCACCTCGGGATCGCCACTCGCCCCGCTGCTTCCCACGTTCATTGCCATGATTGCTCCTCAACTGCCCCGGGCGGGCGGTTCGGTAATGAAGGCGACCTTGCCGATGCCAGCCAGCTGGCATGCGTACAGGACCTTGCCGACGCCCTCGTACTGGGCGGTCAGGTCGCCACGGATCTGCACCTCGGGCTGCGGCTGCAGCACCGACACCTTCTTCAGCTGATCCACCAGCGCCCGGGTACTCGCCACCTTGGCATCCTGGATGTAGATGGCGTTGGACTTGTCCACCGAGATCACCAGGTTCTCGGGCTTCGACTCGCGAACCTCGATGGTCTCCTTCGGGAGCTCCACCGGCACCGAGGTGGTGACGACGGGAATGGTGATCAGGAAGATGATCAGCAGCACCAGCATCACATCCACGAGGGGCGTGGTGTTGATGGCCGCGATGACTTCGTCGTCTCCCTCGGCGGGAGCTGCGCTGATGGCCATGACTGTTTTCTCCGACGCTCAGGCCTTGGTGGCCGAGGCCAGGATCACGGAGTGCAGGTCGCTGCCGAAGGCGCGGACTTCGTCCAGCACACCCTTGTTGCGACGCACCAGCCAGTTGTAGCCCAACACTGCCGGCACCGCCACAGCCAGGCCGATGGCGGTCATGATCAGGGCCTCACCCACCGGGCCGGCCACCTTGTCGATGGAAGCCTGGCCGGCCACACCGATGGCGGTCAGCGCGTGGTAGATGCCCCACACCGTACCGAACAGACCGACGAAGGGCGCGGTGGAGCCGACCGTTGCCAGGAAGGCCAGCCCCCCTTGCAGACGGCTCTGGATACGTTCGATGGCACGCTGGATGGAGAGGGTCACCCACTCGTTGAAGCCCACATGCTGGAGCAAGCCATCATGCTTCTTGGTGGCCTCGATACCCGCTTCGGCGATGAAGCGGAAGGGGCTGGAGCCTTCCAGGTTCTCGGCCCCCTGCTGCACGGACCCGGCGTTCCAGAACTGGCTGGTGGTCTTCTTGGCCTGACGACCGATCTTCGATTGTTCCAGCAGCTTGACGATGATCACGTACCAACTGCCCACGCTCATGATCAGCAGCAGCAGCAGCACGGTCTTGGCGACGGCATCACTGCCCTTCCACAGGGCCTCGATGCCGTAGGGGTTCTCGACGCTTTCGGTGGCGGCAGCCTTGCCCGCCTGGGCCGATGCGGCGGCGGGGGCGGCCGATGCGGCAGCCGGCGCTTCGGCCGAAGCGGCCACCGGCGGATTCGACTGCGCCATCACGCTTCCGGAAGCGCTCAGACCCGACGCGGCAATCACCACCGTGGCCAGCAGTGCCGAAATGCGGGAGCGGCCCTTCGTTATCTCAATATTGAACATGCTAATTCTCCGGACAGATAATGATTGAATTGACTTGAATAGACGTGCTGGCAATCGAAAATGGCCGCAACCGAATCAAGGCCGGCTGACCGGCACCCTCGAACACCAATACCAGACCCATTGCACAGCCCATGCCAGAATCAATTCATCCTTTTAATTCATCGACTTGAAAAAAGAATCAAAAAAAGGAAAGGACTAATTGCTGAGCTTCACGCAGCTGCCCTGCTGAAATATCAACACTTGTGCTGATGTCACAGCAGATATGGAAATCAGAAATTCTTGGTTTAGAACAGGGGAACAATCTCCTTACAATTCGACCCAATAACTACCCGGCGTCCGAGAAATGAACCATACCCCGCACATCATCACTTTTCCCGACCCCCGGTCGGTATCCCTGTCCATCCGGGCCAGTGCCGTGGTGTTCGCCGACCCGAAATCCCTGCAACTGCTGTCGCTGATCGACCGGGTTGCGCCGAGCAATGCCAACATCCTGATCATCGGCGAAACCGGCACCGGCAAGGAGCTGGTGGCCCGCCAGGTCCACCTCTCAAGCCTGCGGGCGGCCCAGCCCTTCCTGGCGATCAACTGCGGCGCCTTCTCGGAGACCCTGTTCGAGAGCGAACTGTTCGGCTTCGAGAAGGGGGCCTTCACCGGCGCCATCAACTCCAAGGCCGGCTGGTTCGAGGCTGCCAATGGCGGCACCCTGTTTCTCGACGAGATCGGCGATCTGCCCCTACCCATGCAGGTGAAGCTGCTGCGCGTGCTGCAGGAAGGCGAAGTGGTGCGCATTGGCGCCCGCAAGCCGGTGAAGGTGGATGTGCGCCTGATTGCCGCCACCAATGTGGATCTGGAAAAGGCCGTGGCAGAGGGGCGTTTCCGGGAGGATCTGTATTACCGCCTGAAGGTCGTCTCCCTGGAGCTGCCCATCCTGCGCGACCGCCCGCGGGACATCATTCCCCTGGCCCGCCACTTCATCCACAAGTACGCCCATCGCCTGGAGATCGTCGAGCCGACCCTGTCACCCCAGGCCGAGCGTGCGCTGCTCGACTATCTGTGGCCGGGCAACATCCGCGAGCTGGAGAACGTGCTGCACCGGGCCCTGCTGGTCTTTCATGGCAAGCAGATCGAGGTGGACGATCTGCACCTGCTCGGCCCGCAGATCGAACGCAGCCCGCGTGAAACGCCGGAAACCCCGGCAGAGCTGGAAGATTGCTTCACCCGTTACCTGAAGGGGCTCTTCGAGGAGGGGCAGGACGGCATTTTCGATCACATCGTCGATCACACCATTCATACGGCCTACCAGTGGGAGCACCTCAACCAGGTACGCACCGCCCGCCTGCTGGGCATTTCCCGCAACGTGCTGCGCACCCATCTCAAACGCATGCAGCTGATTTAATAAGCCCATGGCCGGAAAATCCTGGGTCGATGCCAATTACCGCTTCATTGCCGCCTACCAGGAGGTCAATGCGCGCATCGCCCAACGCCAGCAGGCGCTTGCCCTCTATGTCACGCTGGTGGTCAGCATCCTGGCGGCGCTAGTGGCCCTCAAGCCGGGCGCGGCGGCCGGACCCATGCCCGTCGAATGGCTGATCCTCGGCTTTCCGGTGGCCTCCACCTGCCTGGCCTTCCTCAATTTCAAGGCGGAACGGGCCATCACCAACCTGCGCCGCTTCCTGTCGGCCCTGGAACGCCTGGAGCGTGACAACCACGGCCTGCCCAGCTACAACACAGACCCCCACTGGGCCACCGGCGCCAACAAAGCCCGGCGCTTCCACGACTTTGCCGCCGCCGTACTGGTGGCCGGCGGCAATGGCATCGGGCTGGCGGCGGGGTGGCGCATCTACCCCGAACGGATTGCCGCCAATCCCTTCATCCTGTGGCTGGCCATTGGCTGCAGCGCGGCATCGCTGCTGGCCCTGCTATTGAGCCCGAAATGGAGTTTCCGTCCGGAAGCCTGATGCGCCCCGGCTGTTGCCAGGCCAACAGTCGGGCAACAGCAATGCTGCAATGACAACCCGGCGGCGGGCGCCCGATTGTTGCGGCGCACCAGGTGCAATTCATTTCGTATTCACCGAAATGCGTCGCGAGCCATTTCAATTCAAGCGTTTGGCCCCTTATTCCCATTTCGGAATATCTATCCGGTAATTCGGATAAGGCTGCGGCACGAAACCTGCCTCTATAGGGAATCAGGGCTCGACTTTCCGGTACCGGAAACGCCCCCCGGAACTGCCCTATAACCACTTCGACTCCCGGGCGCCTCGAAAAACCTCAGCTCGCCCACCCTTGGTAAAATTACATCGTCCTGAACCCTGCTGCAGCTTATCGCGATGAAACAGCGTAGTGCCATCAAGACGGACCTGTTTGCCGACGAACACCAC
>NZ_JBIJDC010000107.1:0-16169 GCF_044344315.1 Zoogloea sp.
TGGGCAGCCCGGCCAGCAGGCCCGACATGCGCGCCACGTTGCGGTTGTCCTCGCCGGCCTGGTTGGCGCAGCCGTAGATGATGTCCTCGACAGCCGTCCAGTCCACCTGCGGGTTGCGGGCCATCAGGGCCTTGAGGGGCACCGCGCCCAGGTCGTCCGGACGCACGCTCGCCAGCGTGCCGCCGTAGCGGCCGATAGGGGTGCGGATGGCGTCGCAGATAAATGCTTCGTTCATTTGAACTGTTCCTCTGTGCCTAGAATGCTGAAGAAATCGTCGCGAGCAGGCCCGAGGTCGCAACGAGGAGCGGAGCTGTACTGGAGTACAGCGAGCACCGGAGTTGCGAGATCGGGACGCGCAGTAGATTTATTCGGCGTTCTCAAATTTGCTTGGGGCGCTGATCGATGACGCGGCGGGCCTTGCCGGTCTGGGTGCGGGGGATGCTGTCGAAGTCCATCACGTTCACCTTGGTGCTGATGCCGATGATGGTCTTGATGTGCTGGGCGACGCTGCGGCTGATCTCTTCGATGGTGCCGCGGCCCACATTGCCGGACAGCTCGCGCTGCAGTTCGCAGCGCACTTCCACGTTGTCCAGGTGGCCGTCGCGGGTCAGCACGATCTGGTAGTTGCCGGTGAGGCGCGGCTCGCGCAGGATCTGCTCCTCGATCTGGGTCGGGAAGACATTCACGCCGCGCACGATGAGCATGTCGTCGGAGCGGCCGACGATCTTGTCCATGCGCCGGAAGGACCGGGAGGTGGGCTTGAGCAGGCGGGTCAGGTCGCGGGTGCGGTAGCGGATGACCGGGAAGGCCTCCTTGGTCAGGGAGGTGAACACCAGCTCACCCTCCTCGCCATCGGGCAGCACTTCGCCGGTTTCGGGGTCGATGATCTCGGGGTAGAAGTGGTCTTCCCAGATCACCGGGCCGTCCTTGGACTCGATGCACTCGCAGGCCACGCCCGGGCCCATGACTTCGGTCAGGCCATAGATGTCGATGGCGTCGATGCCCAGCTTGCGTTCGATCTCGGCGCGCATGCCCTGGCCCCAGGGCTCGGCCCCGAAGATGCCGACCTTGAGGGAGATTTCGTCGGGCTTGATGCCCAGGCGCTCGAACTCCTCGGCGATCACCAGGGAGTAGGACGGGGTGACCATGATGATCTCGGGCTTGAAGTCCATGATCTGCTGGACCTGCTTCTCGGTCTGGCCGCCGGACATGGGCACCGCCGTACAGCCCAGGCGCTCGACGCCGTAGTGGGCGCCCAGGCCACCGGTGAACATGCCGTAGCCGTAGGCCACATGCACCATGTCGCCCGGCCGGCCACCCGCGGCGCGGATGGAGCGGGCCACGACGTCTGCCCAGTTGTCGATGTCGCGCTTGGTGTAACCCACCACCACCGACTTGCCGGTGGTGCCCGACGAGGCATGCAGGCGCGCCACCTTGCTGCGCGGCACGGCGAACAGCCCGAAGGGGTAGTTGTCACGCAGATCCAGCTTGGTCATGAAGGGGAACTTGGCAAGATCAGCCAGGGTGTTCAGATCGTCCGGATGCACACCCTTCTCAAGGCACTTCTTGCGGTAGGGCTCGACGTTGTCGTAGGTGTGGCGCACGGACCATTTCAGGCGCTCCAGCTGGAGCGCCGAGATCTCGTCGCGGCTGGCGGTCTCGATGGGGTCCAGTTCGCCCGGTTGGGGATGCTTGGCGGTCATGCTTGTCTCCTCGTCTTGTGTTTTGTTCGGTGGTGCCGTTCAGGCCTTTTCGGCATCCAGGCCGGCGATGACCTCGCCGGAGATGCGGTAGCTCTTGCCCCGGAACAGGGCCACGGTCTTGCCGGCACTGTCGCGCACGGTCACGTCGTACACCCCGGTGCGGCCGGAGGCGGACATCTCCACGGCCTCGGCTGCCAGGGTGTCACCCTCCTTGCCCGGAGCCAGGAAGTCGATGTGACAGGCGGAAGCGACCGTATTCTTGTTGTAGCTGTTGCAGGCGTAGGCGAAAGCCGTATCGGCCAGGGAAAAGATCAGGCCGCCGTGGCAGATGTGATGGCCATTGACCATGTCGCCGCGCACCGGCATCGACAGGCGCGCATAGCCCTGGCGAACCTCGTCGATGCGCATGCCCAGCGCGTTGGCGGCCCGGTCACGGGCCCACATGGCGGTGGCGACCGCCTCGGCGAGGGCCTGGGGATCGGTCGGGACGGCCACGGTGGCGAGGGAAGTTTCAGCGGTCATGGATTTTCTTTCCTGCATAAACCTGTTGCTGGATGAGAGGCGAGATGCGGTAGCGGTCTTCTCCGTAGAACTGCCCCAGATGGGTCAGCACCGTACAGATGACGGGCAGGCCTGCGGCATCGGCCCAGGCCAGGGGGCCGCGGGGGTAGTTCACCCCCAGGCGCATGGCCGCATCGGCCGCCGCAGCGTCACAGACGCCCTGGTTCACCGCATCGGCGGCCTCGTTGGCGAGCATGGCGACGGTGCGCATCACCGCCAGGCCGGGCACATCGCCCAGGCGCGACACGGCAAAGCCGGCGGCCTGCAGCAGGCCGATGGCTGCACCGACGGCCGGCGCCCAGCAGCTCTGCGCCGTGCTGACGGCAATGCGTGTGGCGCTCGTGTAGTCGAGGGCGAGGTCGATCAGCACCGTATTGGCGATACCGGTATCCGAGGCCCGGCGGGTGGCGGTGCGCCCGTCGGTAATGAAGATCACTGCATCGCCCGCTTCGGCAAGGCGTCCGTCGGTGGCCTCGCCCCAGGTGTAGGCCACACCACGCTCGTGAAGGCGGTCGGCCAGGGCCTGGGCGGCGGCGGAATCACCGTGGAGAACGATGGTGTCGGGCACGCCCTGGGCCACGGCGCTCTTCGCCTGCGGACGCTCGGCGCCTTCCCGGTAGTCATAGAAGCCACGCCCGCTCTTGCGACCGTAGAAGCCGGCATCCACCAGTTCCTGCTGGATCAGGGAGGGGAGAAAACGCTGATCGTTGTAGAAGGCGTTCCACACCGAGCGGGTCACGGCGAAGTTCACATCGTGGCCGATCATGTCCATCAGCTCGAAGGGCCCCATGCGGAAGCCGCCCGCCTCGCGCATGATCGCGTCGAGGGTGGCGCAGTCAGCGCCGCCCTCGTTGAGGATGCGCAGGGCTTCGGCGTAGTAGGGCCGGGCCACCCGGTTGACGATGAAGCCGGGGGTGGAGCGGGCATGCACCGGCGTCTTGCCCCAGGCGGCGGCGGTGGCGAACAGGGTGTCGGCCACGGCCTTGTCGGTGGCCAGGCCGGAAACGATCTCCACCAGGGCCATCAACGGTGCGGGGTTGAAGAAATGCAGGCCGGCCAGACGTTCCGGGCGCTTCAGGGCCGAGCCGATGGCCGTGACCGAGATGGACGAGGTGTTGGTGCCGAAGATGCAGTCGGCGCCGACGATGTCCTCCAGATCCCGGTAGAGCTTCTGCTTGGCCTCGAGGCTCTCGACGATGGCCTCGACCACCAGGGCGGCATCAGCCAGATCGGCCAGGTTTTCCACTGGGATCAGGCGGGCACTGGCGGCCTGGGCCGCCTCGGGGCTCAGCTTGCCCTTGTCGGCGAGCTTGCCGAACTGGGCCTGGATGCCGGCAACGGCCTTGGCTGCGGCTTCCGGGCGATTGTCCAGCAGCTTGACCACATGGCCGGCGGCAGCCGCCACCTGGGCGATGCCGGCGCCCATGGCACCGGTGCCGACCACGGCGACGACGGATTGGGTGGAGAGGGGCTGACTCACGCTCATTCCCCGGTGAACTTCGGTGCGCGCTTTTCCATGAAGGCGGCCACGCCTTCGGCGTAATCCGGGCTCCAGCCCAGCTCGCGCATGAAGCCGCCTTCAAAGGAGAGTTGCTGCTCCAGGGTGTGGCCGGGCGCGGCGTGCATGGCCTGGCGGGTCCGCACCAGGGCCTTGGTGGGCATCACGGCCAGCTGGGCGGCCATGGCGTCCACCTTGGCGGCAAACTCGGCGTCGTCGTAGGCGGCCCAGATCAGGCCCCAGTCGGCGGCCTTCTCGGCGGGCAGCTTGTCGGCCAGCAGGGCCAGGCCCATGGCCCGGGCCATGCCGACGCGCTGGGGCAGGAACCAGGTGCCGCCCGTGTCCGGCACCAGGCCGATCTTGCTGAAGGCCTGCAGGAAGGAGGCCGACTTGCTGGCCACCACCAGATCACAGGCCAGAGCCACGCTGGCGCCGGCGCCGGCGGCGATACCATTGACGGCCGCGATGGTGGGCACGCGCAGGTTCTGCAGGCGCAGCACCAGGGGCTTGTAGTTCTTCTCGACCACGTTGCCGATGTCCGGCATGCCGCCGCTGGGGGTGCGGGCCATGTCCGGGTCGGCCAGATCCTGACCGGCGCAGAAGGCCCGGCCGGCGCCGGTCAACACCAGCACACGGACAGCCGGGTCGGCCTGGATGGCGTCGAGGGCGTCACGCAGCTCGGCATGCATCTCGCCGGTGAAGCTGTTGAGCTTGTCGGGGCGGTTGAGGGTCAGGCGAGCGACGCCCGCCTCCACCGTGAAGAGGATGTTCTTGTAGTCCATGGCGGGTCCTCAGGCGTGAAAGCGACGCTGCACAACGCGGAAGCGGTTGGCGACGAAGGCTGAATCCGCGTAGGACGCGTTGGCCGCGGGGTTGCCGCCGGTGCCGTGGTAGTCGGAGTAGGCCGCCGACTGATTGACGAAGACGCCGCCGGTGAGGTTGATGGACAGGGCGACCTTGCTGCGCCAGGTGGCTTCGGTCATGGCGTCGATGACGCTCTGCTGGGTGGAATACACGCCGGCAGTGAGAGCGCCGTGGGTGCTGACGACCCGCTCGGACAGGGCGATGGCGGCGGCCGTGTCGGCCACCTTGACGATGAAGCTGATCGGGCCGAAGCGCTCTTCCATGTAGGCCTTTTCATCGGCGGCATCGCAGGCCAGCAGCACCGGGGTGCGCACCTTGGCAGCCGGGAACTCGGGGTTCTCCAGGGCGACGGAAGCCAGCACCACCTTACCCAGCGCACCGCTGTTGGCCAGCTCGATGCGCTCGGCGGTGTCGGCGGACTGGATCGCGCCCAGCACGGCGTGGGCCACTTCGGGCTTGGACAGGAAGCGCTCGATGGCCTTGGCCAGATCGGCGCAGAACTCGTCATAGCTCCTGGGGCCGTCTTCGGTCTGGATACCACCGGCCGGCACGAAGATGGCCTGGGAGGTGGTGCACATCTGGCCGGAGTACAGGGACAGGGTGAAGGCCAGGTTGCCCAGCATCGCCTTGTAGGCGTTGGTGGAGTCGATGACGATGTTGTTCACGCCAGCCAGCTCGGCATACACCTGGGCCTGGCGGCTATTGTCGATGAGCCACTGGCCAAATACGTTGCCGCCGGTGAAATCCACCGACTTGACCGCCGGGTGGGTGGCCAGGGCCTGGGTGGTGGCGCGCTTATCGGTGACGCACAGGCTGACCAGGTTGGGGTCGATTCCGTTTTCGGCCAGCACGGCGCGGACGGTGCGCACGGTGATGGCGGCCGGCAGGATGGCATTGCTGTGGGGCTTGACGATCACCGCGTTGCCGGTGGACAGCGCCGCGAACAGGCCCGGATAGGTGTTCCAGGTGGGGAAAGTGCCGCAGCCCACCACCAGGCCGATGCCGCGGCCGACGATCTGGAAGTGCTTCTTCATGACCAGCGCCGGGTTCTTGCCCTGGGGCTTTTCCCACACGGCCTCGGCGGGCACGAAGCTCTGTTCGCGCCAGGCGTAGGCCACGGCCTCGAGGCCGCGATCCTGGGCGTGGGGCGCGCCAGCCTGGAAGGCCATCATCCAGCCCTGGCCGGTGGTCATCATCACCGCGTGAGCCAGCTCGAAGCTCTGCTTGTTGAGGCGGTCGAGGATCTCCAGACAGATGCCGGTGCGGCCATCGGCACCCACGGCCTGCCAGCCCTTCATGGCCTCAAGGCCGGCGGCGATCAAGGCTTCCGGATCACACACCGGATAGCTCACGTCCAGGGCCACGCCGTAGGGCGAGGACTCACCACCATGCCAGCCGCTCTGGCCCGGCTGACCCAGTTCGAACGGCTTGCCCAGATGGGCTTCGAAGGCGCGCTTGCCGTCATCGGGAGCCGTCTCGCCGTAGAGCTTGGGGCTGGGCATCTCCGGGAAGGCCGACCAGTAGCTGCGGGTGGCGATGGCACCGAGGGCGCCCTCCAGGGTGGCGCGATGCTTCTCGAACAGGGGGTGAGTCATTGTCTTGTCTCCGGTTGGGTTTGTTCTCCTGATGCAAACGTTACAAAGACACATGATCTATGTCAATGCCGAGTATCAAATAAATCTGTTAGAAAACACATAAATTCTACATTCCATAACTGATTTACAAATCAGAAATTTGATATTAAACAAATACTTAAACAACAAAAATCGCTCGCAAACCGATTTTCTCAGGCATGCGCAGCAAGTTTCAAGTTTTCCTCCCAAGATCAATTACGATACATTTTTGTTGACGCCACAAATATTTTTGTATCACTATTAACCTCACAAACCGCATGGGTTTGCACCGTATAAAACACAACCGGAATCACACAAGGAGGAGTCATGGCCAGTCACAAGGAACGTTTTGCCGACAAGATGGAGTTCCCGCCGGAAACGCCGCAGCCCAACATCTATCCCCTGTCCTGGAACAGCAAGACCAAGAAGCTGCAGGAAGTCTGGGAGGCCGCCCTGCGCGAGAACTGGGACCCGGAGAAGCTCCCCTGGGACACCCTGGACGTGGACAGCTACAGCTGGGAAGAGCGCGAATCCATTGCCTACTGGTGGAGCCTGCTGTCGGTGTTCGACGCTTCCGCTCCCCCGGTTTTCGCCGAGGCGCTGATCAAGACCTACGAGGTCCATGAGGAAGACCCGGTGCGCAAGTGCTTCTTCTCGGTGACCCGGGACGAGCAGAACCACGAAATCATGTGTGGCCTGGCCATCACCAGGATGCTCGGCCACCCGGACCCGCTGACCTACGAGCCCAAGACCGAGCTGGGCAAGCGCCTGCAGAAGAACGTGCGCTGGTTGTATTTCAATGGTGGCCGCTACTGGTCCGGCTACAAGCAGGCCGTGCCCAAGTACGACCTGGCCGTGCTGTTCAGTTCCTTCCTGATGGGCGAGATCGCCGCTGCCACCATCTTCAAGCAGATGTTCGACAACTCCCGCGAAGCCGTCTTCAAGGAAGGCTTCAAGAACATCGGCCGTGACGAGGGCCGCCACATGGCCATCTGCATGGCCGTGATGGAGCGCGACTACCCGGGCCTCAAGGAAGAGACCAAGGCCATCGTCACCAAGCAGATCCGCGCCGGCTACCTGTTCCTGTCCGCCGTGCTGTTCGAACCGCCGATGGAGTTCTGGGACCTGCCCGCCGACTTCATCGACAACCAGCGCGAAGCCGAGGAAGTGGCCCGCGGCGCCGGTTTCGGCATCCCCACCTACGAGGCCAAGCTGCAGAACTGGAAGAACGCCATGATCAACCTGAAGGGCGTCCTTGACCGCTACAACATCCCCTTCCCGGCCATCCCCGAAGTGGGCATCACCGGCCAGGAAGTCAGCGACCTGGACATGGAAGACATCATCCCCGTGTTCTGACTCAGGACCGCAGGGGCAGTGTAGGGGTCATCCCGACGTGATGTAGGGGCGACTTCAGTCGCCCGCGGACTCCGGTCAACGCTTTGCTGGTGATCAACGATCGGATGGGCGACTGAAGTCGCCCCTACAAGTCGCCCCTACACGCCCCTGCCCCGCTGAAAACGACCCCAACCTGACAGGAATCTTCAATGTCCCGCATCATCATGCAACCCTCGGGCAAGTCGGTGGACTGCGCCTATGGCGACACCGTACTGATGGCCCTCGAGAAGGCTGGTTACGCCCTGCCCAACAACTGCCGTGCTGGCGCCTGCGGCGAATGCAAGGTCAAGGTCACCTCCGGTCAGTTCGACCAGGGCATGGTGCTCGACATGGCCTTGTCCCAGGAAGAGCGGCGCCAGGGCTATGGCCTGATGTGCATGGCCAAGCCGATCTCCGACGAACTGAGCATCGAATGGGGCACCGAGGATGCCCGGCCCAAGCTCTTTCCGCCCCGGGAGGACGCCCTCTTCGTCGTCACCGACAAGCGCAGCGTCGCCGAGCGGGTGGTGGAGCTGCGCCTGCGCCCGGTGGGTCAGCCCATCCGTTACTGGCCCGGCCAGTACGTGACGCTGGGCAACCCGCGCGCCGACATTCCGGCCCGCGCCTACTCCATCTCCAACGCCCCGCGCCCCGACGGCGAACTGGTGCTGCAGGTGGCCCGCGCCGATGGCGGCGTGACCAGCAACTGGGTTCACGACAGCCTGGGCGTAGGCGAAAGCGTCAAGGTATCAGGCGCCTACGGCACCTTCATCGGGGACCCCGGCGTGGACACCCCGGTGCTGTGCCTGGCCGCCGGCACGGGTCTGGCCCCCATCCTGGCCCTCACCGAAGCCGCTCTGCGGCGGGGCTTCCGCAAGCCGGTGACTCTGCTCTTCTCGGCCCGCAGCGAAGCCGACGTATACGGCCGGGGCATGCTGGCCTGGTGGCGCACCAAGCACCGCAGCTTCGACTACAAGATCACCCTGACCCGCGAAAGCCGCGACGGCTGCCTGGCCGGACGCATCGATGCGGTGCTGCCCGGGCTCTTCCCCGATCTGTCGAAACACACCATCTTTGCCGCCGGCAGCCCGGCCTTCGTGGACAGTTGCGTGGCCACCGTAACGGCCCTCGGCGCCGTCCGGGAACGCATTCATACCGAGGGTTTCTTTGCCCAGCAGCAACCCGTGGTGGCCGATGCAGATCACCTTCTCACCTTCTGAACGGCGCCGGAGGCACGCTACCCAGAACGTCAGCGAGTCGCTACACTGCCGCGTTTCACGCCAGAATCACGCGGCAGATCAAGTGCTTCCCCCGATCCAGAAACGTCTCGACGACTTCCGCCAGCAGGGCCGCGTGCAGGCCGGCTCCCTCATCATCTCGGTTTTTGGTGATGCCGTACTGCCCCGCGGCGGCCGGATCTGGCTGGGCAGCCTGATCCGCCTCCTCGAGCCCCTGGAGCTCAATGAACGCCTGATACGCACCTCGGTGTTCCGTCTCGCCAAGGAAGAATGGCTGCGCACCGAGCCCTCGGGCCGGCGTACCGATTATCTGCTGACGCCCTCCGGTCAGCGCCGCTTCGAGGAAGCCTCCCGCCACATCTACGCCTCCAGCGCCCCCCAGTGGGACCGCCGCTGGCGCCTGATCGTGACGGTCGGCGAGCTCGCCCCCAAGGAGCGCGAGGCCCTGCGCCGGGCCTTGTTCTGGCAGGGCTTCGGGGTCATTGGCGGAAACTTCTTCGTGCATCCCAGCGCCGACCTCTCGGCAGCCTTCGATGCCCTGATCGCCGAGGGCCTGGCCGACCTGCTGGGCAAGCTCAAGCCCCTGCTGGCCGCCGACGCCCAGTTTGGCAACGCCGCCAACGATGTGGACATGGTGCACGGCGCCTGGAACCTGGAGCGCCTCGCCGGCATGTACGCCGAATTCGTCGAGCGCTACCAGCCGGTACTGGAGCAGCTGCGCGCCGACGTGCAGGTGGACATCGACGGCGAAAGCGCCTTCCTGCTGCGCACCTTGTTGATCCACGACTACCGTCGCCTGCTCCTGCGCGACCCGGAACTGCCCGACGTGCTCCTCCCCGCCGAATGGCCGGGCCAGAAGGCTCGCCTGCTGTGCAAGGAAGTCTACCGACGCCTGCTGCCTGCGTCCGAGAGCCATCTGGACACCCTCTTCCAGCTGGCAAACGGCCAGACGCCGGAAGCCTCGCCGCTGCTGCTTGAACGCTTCCGCGAAGCCGACCCGCTGGCCTGACGCGGTATCTCCTGCAGGGGCGACTAGCTGGGCCGACTGGTAAGGGCGACTGGTAGGGGCGACTTCAGTCGCCCGCGGGCTTCAATCAACGGTCTACCTTTAATCAACGCGCGAACGGGCGACTGAAGTCGCCCCTACCGTCCCTCCAGCCACCTTTCGAGCCTCCCCTGCCCCTTCAGCGTCACCCATCGGGTGATCCGAGCGGGGGAACCCAAACCCACGCCAGCATCGGAAGTCGAATCAATTCGACCCCGCAGCAGTTCAGGGGTGTTACTCCTCCTTCTTGCGCAACGCCACCAGCGGCACCACATCAGGCATGTGGATGCGCTTGCGATCCGGCTCGACTTCGCTCAGCGGGTCGGTCTCCACCAGGGTGGCAAGGCAGCGGCGGGTCAGGTCCTGGTAGGTCGCTGTCCCCTCCCCTTTCCAGCGGATCTCCTCGTCACTGAGTTCGCGGATCACCTTGGCCGGCATACCGGCGACCAGCACACGGGGCGGGATCTCCATCCCGGCCTTGACGAAGGCTGAAGCGGCAACGATGGACGATTCACCGACGATGGCGTTGTCCATGATCACCGCGTTCATCCCCACCAGGGCATTGCGCCGGATGCGGCAACCGTGCAGCACCGCACCATGGCCGATGTGGCCGTCTTCCTCCACCACCGTGTCGGTGCCGGGAAAACCGTGCATGACGCAGGTATCCTGAAGGTTGGCACCGCGCTCGAGGATCAGGCGGCCGAAGTCGCCGCGCAGACTGGCGCACGGCCCTACATAGCAATCGGGGCCGACGATCACATCGCCGATGAGCACGGCGGACGGATGGACATGGGCGCTGGGGTGAACCACCGGAACGATACCGTCGATGGCATAGACGCGCAGGCGTGTTGTCATGGTTTCTTGTCTCCTTGGCTTGACACTTTGTTTCTTATAATGAAATCTATTGCGTAATACGTAACAGACGCAACCTTACCCGAGAATCACCATCATGAGCGAAGAACTGGAAGGCAAACACGGAGTCCAGTCCCTGGAAGTGGGCATGGGCATTCTCAAGGCGATGGTTGGTGGCAAGCGCTCGATGATGCTCAAGGACATCGCCGCCGCCGCCGAGATGCCGCCCTCCAAGGCTCACCGCTACCTGGTCAGCCTGATCCGCGCCGGCCTCGTGGAGCAGGACCCCCTCACCTCCCGCTACAACCTGGGCCCCTTCGCGCTCAACATCGGGCTGGTGGCCATCGACCGCCTGGACCGGGTGCGGGTGGGCATGGCCGCCATTGCCGAGCTGCGCGACCAGATCAACGAAACCACCGCGCTGGCGGTGTGGGGCGACAGCGGCCCGGTGGTGGTGCGCTGGGAACGGCCGCGCCGGGCAATCACCGTCAACGTGGTCACGGGCACCCGCCTCAGCCTGCTCAACTCTGCCGCCGGCCGCGTGTTTGCCACCTGGCTTCCGCGCAGCCAGGTAGAGCCCCTGATCCTTAAGGAGCTCTCCGGCAACAACCTGCCCCCCGGCGTGCGCAGCCTGGACGACGCCCTGGCCCTGCTCGCCGAGGTGGAACAACGGGGTGTCTCGGCCATCTCCGGCAACTATGCGGTGAAGGGCGTGGAGGCCGTGTCGGCCCCGGTGTTCAACTTCAAGAACGAGCTCACCATGGCCCTGATCATCGTCGGTGTCGAAGGGTCCATCGACATGGGCCCCGACAGCACGGTGATCGCCGAACTGAAGCGCGCCTCCCGCTCCCTCTCCCTGCGCCTGGGCTCCACCCGGGACAGCGAACAGCCCGCCGCCACCGTCTGATCCTGCCCCGATCCTGCCCGGGGGCGTGAGGCCACGCTTCCCGGAGCACACCTTCCCGCGGCTGCGCTGCAGTCCGCCATGGCCAGCTCAGGCCACCTCGCCCCCCGTTTTCCCACTGATTCCCACCCAGCCACTCCCCCTGGCGGGGTTTTGTCGCGACCAGCCGGTGCGCAATTTTGCACCCACAGCAGATTCGATACATATTTTTGTCTTGACTAGTGTTTTTGTATCATTTCTAATCTGCAGAATCGATTACAAAATACAGAACCCGCCTCCAAGGCGCTGGTCATCCGTCCTACAACAATCACGACAGGAGACATCATGAACCACCGATGCGAGACCGACCGGACAGGAGGGCAATGAACATGCTTGCCCAGTTCCTGCAATTCCTCTTCTCCGGGGTCACGGTGGGCGCCACCTATGCGCTGGCCGCCCTGGGTTTCACCCTGATCTACAACGCCAGCAACGTGATCAACTTCGCCCAGGGCGAGTTCATCATGCTCGGCGGCATGCTGGCGGTGTGCTTCGTGCAGTCCGGCCTGCCCCTGCCGGCGGCCCTGGTGCTGGCCATCCTGGTGCCGGCCGTGGTCGGGGTGCTGATTGAAAAGCTGGCCATCGAGCCGGTGAAGGGCGCCGAAACCGTCACCCTGATCATCATCACCATCGGCGCCTCCCTGGTGATCCGCGGCCTCACCGCGGTGATCTTCGGCAAGGGCACCCACAGCCTGCCGGCCTTCTCCGGCGATGAACCGATCCAGATCCTCGGTGCCACCCTGATGCCCCAGAGCCTGTGGGTGCTGGGCGTCACCGCCATCGTGGTGGTGGTGCTGTGGTACTTCTTCAACCGCACCCTGTCGGGCAAGGCCATGCTGGCCACCTCCTACAACCGGGTGGCGGCGGAGCTGGTGGGCATCAACACCAATGGCGTGCTGTTCATGAGCTTTGCCATGTCGGCAGCCCTGGGGGCCCTCGGCGGCATCCTGGTCACGCCGATCACCCTCACCTCCTACGACGCCGGGATCATGATGGGCCTCAAGGGCTTCGTCGCCGCAGTGCTCGGCGGTCTGGGCAATGGCCTGGGTGCGGTGGTGGGCGGCCTGCTGGTGGGCATCCTCGAATCCATGGGCGCCGGCTACCTGTCGTCGGCCTACAAGGACGCGATCCCCTTCGTGCTGATCCTCTTCATCCTCTTCTTCATGCCCCGCGGCCTGTTTGGCGCCCGGGTCACCGACCGGGTGTAAACATGCAGAAACGCGCCTACTTCGGGCTGTACATCGTCATCGCGATTCTTGCGCTGCTGCCGCTGGTGCTGCCCAACAGCTTCTACATGGACCTGGCGATCCGCATGGCCATCAACGCGGTCATCGTCCTTGGCCTCAACCTGCTGATCGGCTTTGCCGGTCAGATCAGCCTGGGCCACGCCGGTTTCCTGGGCATCGGAGCCTACGCTTCGGCGGTGCTGCCCACCCACTTCGGCTGGCATCCGCTGCTGGCCATGGGGGCCGGCGCTGCAGCCACCGGCCTGCTGGCCGCGCTGGTGGCCCGGCCGATCTTCAAGCTGAAGGGGAATTACCTGGCCATGGCCACCCTCGGCCTGGGCATCATCCTCAACATCGCCCTGCGCAACGAGGCCCAATGGACCGGCGGCCCCGACGGCATGCCGGTACCGGCCTTCGGCCTGTTCGGCTTCGAACTCAACAGTGACAAGCACTGGTACTGGGTGGTGGCGATCCTGCTGTCGGTGAGCGTGTGGGCATCCCTCAACCTCATCGACTCCCCCTTCGGCCGCGCCCTGCGTGCGCTGCACGGCTCGGAGGTCGCCTCCCGCGTGGTGGGTGTGGACGTGGTCCGCTACAAGGTCGCCATCTTCGTGCTGTCCGCGGTGTTTGCCAGCCTGATGGGCAGCATCACCGCCCATTACGTGGGCTTCGTCACCCCCAACCTGGCCGACTTCTTCCACTCCATCGAGCTGGTGACCATGGTGGTGATCGGCGGCATGGCCTCGGTTTATGGCTCCCTGGTCGGTGCCGTGCTGCTCACCGCCCTGCCCCAGGCCCTGGCCACCTTCGAAGGCTGGGAGACCGTGGTGTTCGGCGCCATCCTGATGATCTGCATGATCTTCCTGCCCAAGGGCCTGGTGCCCACGCTGGCAGCGAAGTTCGGTAAAGGGGAATAAGGGTGCCCCCACGCTCATCTTATTCGCTGCCCCCCAAGGGGGCGCAGGCCTCCTTCGGGGCGGCCCTTCAGGAGTCCTGACATGTCCCTCCTCGACGTCACCAATCTCTCCATCCACTTCGGCGGCGTGAAAGCCGTGCAGGATGTGAGCTTCAGCATCGACGCAGGCATCGTCTATGCCGTGATCGGCCCCAATGGCGCCGGCAAGACGACCCTGTTCAACCTCATCACCGGGGTCTACAAACCCACCCACGGCGAGATCCGCCTGGACGGCGAATCCATCGGTGGCAAGTCGCCGGACGAGCTGGCCCGCCGCGGTGTGGCGCGCACCTTCCAGAACCTGCAGATCTGCATGAACATGAGCGCCATCGAGAACGTGATGGTGGGTGCCCACCTGCGTCTCGACCGCAACCTGGTCAAGGCCGCCCTGCGCCTCCCGAGCATCACCCGCCGCGACGCCGAGCTGCGCGGCGAGGCCCTCGAGCTGATGCGCTTCGTCGGCCTGGAGAAGTACGCCGAGGCCCGCGCCGACTCCATGCCCTACGGCGCCCTCAAGCGCCTGGAGATCGCCCGCGCCCTGGCCATGAAGCCGCGGGTCATCTTCCTCGACGAGCCGGCCGCCGGCCTCAATCCGAAGGAGACCATCGAGGTGGACGAGCTGGTCCGCAAGGTCGCCGACTCGGGGATCACCGTGGTCCTCGTCGAGCACGACATGAAGATGGTCATGAACCTGTCCGACCGCATCCTGGTGCTCGACTACGGCAAGAAGCTGGCCGAAGGCACCGGCGAGGAAGTGCGCCGCAACCCGGACGTGATCGCCGCCTACCTGGGCGCCCACGCCTGAGACCGAGGAAGAACGAAGATGGAAGCACTCCGCATCATCAAGGACGAGCACCGCAACCTGTGGCGCCTGGCCATCACCCTCGACCAGGTCATCGAGGAAATGGAGCAGACCCAGAAGGCCGATCCGGCCTTCATCGGCTCGGTGCTCGACTACTTCGAGCACTTCATGGACGGTTGCCATCACCGCAAGGAAGACGAGCACCTGTTCCGCCTGCTGCGCCTGCGCAGCGATTCGGCCGCTCCGCTCCTCGACCGCCTGCAGGCCGAGCACCGCAACGCGCCCCACAACCTCGCCGCCCTGCGCCAGCAACTGGCCGACACGGTGGCCGGGCGCAGCACGGTCGGTGGCCTCACCGAAGCCCTGCGTCTCTACCTTAATGACCAGAAGGCCCACATCCGCACCGAGGAGCAGGACATCTACCCCCTCGCCCGGGAAGTGCTCACCCCCGCCGACTGGGCCGAGATCGACGCAGCCTTCCTCGACAACGACGACCCGGTTTTTGGCAGCGCCGCGCGGGCCGAATTCCGCGAGCTGTTCCACAAGGTGGCCAGCCTGGCGCCGGTCTCGGTGGGCCTGGGCGGCAGCACGGCCGGCGAGCTGCAATCGTCCACCACGTCCGCCGAGGTGTTGCTGAAGGTGGACGGCCTGGAAAGCTGCTACGGCCGCATCAAGGCCCTCAAGGGGATTTCCCTGGAAGTGCGGCGCGGCGAGACCGTGGCCCTGGTCGGGGCCAACGGCGCCGGCAAGACCACCTTCCTGCGCGCCCTGTCCGGTGTGCAGCCCATGAGCGCCGGACACATCTTCTTTGACGGCGAGGACATCTCGAAACTGCGCGCCGACATGCGCATGCGCCGAGGCATCTGCCAGTCACCGGAAGGGCGCCAGGTGTTTGGCCCCCTGTCCATCGAGGACAACCTGCGCCTGGGCGCCTATACCCAGCCCAAGCAGCAGGTGGAGGGCGATCTGGAGAAGATCTACGCCATGTTCCCCATCCTCAAGGAGAAGCGGAAACTGCCGGCCGGCACCCTGTCCGGCGGCCAGCAGCAGATGCTGGCCATCGGCCGCGCCCTGATGGGCCGGCCCAAGCTGCTGCTGCTCGACGAGCCCTCCATGGGCCTCGCCCCGCTGCTGGTGGAGGAAGTCTTCAACGTGGTGAAGACCCTCAAATCCCAGGGCATGAGCATCGTGCTGGCCGAACAGAACGCCTTCTCGGCCCTGGCCATCGCCGACCGGGGCTATGTGCTGGAAACCGGCAACATCACCCTGACCGGAAGCGGTCGCGAGCTGATCGAGGACGAACAGGTGCGGGCGGCGTATCTGGGGATGTAAGGCTTTCGCGCGTGTGGGGTCGTCGGCCTCGAACCGGTGAGGGTTTACGGGGCGGCTTTCCTGTGTGTTATCTCACATTGGCCGGGTCTCGCCCCGGCGGGCGACCTTCTTCTTTGCTTCGCCAAAGAAGAAGGCAAGAAAGGCGACCCGGCCACCCCGGTCATTC
>NZ_JBIJDC010000108.1:0-16162 GCF_044344315.1 Zoogloea sp.
GAGTGACGTCGCCCCTACAGGAGAGACCATATCGACCGTCAGACGACGCGTCAAACTGAGGAAATCGGGATGAATTCGACCCCACGGGCCTTCAGTCCGCCCCGGCGAGCAGGTCGCGCTGGGTGAGCTGCAGCAGCAGCTTGCGCACCGGGGCGGGCAGGGCCGCCTCGTCCAGCCGGTCGAGGGGCTGCCACAGGAGCGTGGCTTCGCCGCAGGCGCTGGGCGTGGCAACGTCCACCGCCTCGGGCTGCAGGTTCAGGGTGAAATGGGTGAAGACGTGGCGAAAGCCGGCCAGCCGCTCCACCTTGCGTACCGTCAGGCCGAAGCGGGTGCTCACCCAGGGGGCCGTGTCTGCGTCCTCGGGCAGTTCCGGCAGGCTCAGCAGGCCGCCCCAGATGCCCGTCGGCGGGCGGCGTTCCAGCAACACGGCACCGTCGGCCAGGATCACCGCAAAGCGCCCGTCCCGTTCGCGGACCACCTTTTTCGGGCGGGGCGTGGGTAGCTCGCCCACTCGCCCGTCGCGCAGGGCCACGCAGCGTTCCGCCACCGGGCAGCGCCCACAGGCCGGGCGACCGCGGGTGCACACGGTGGCGCCCAGGTCCATCTGGGCCTGGGTGTAGATATCCACGTCGCCGGCCGGCAGCAGGCTCTCGGCCAGCGTCCACAAGGCGTTCTCCACGCTCTTGCTGCCCGGAAAACCGTCGATGCCGAAGCAGCGGGTCAGCACACGCTTGACGTTGCCATCCAGGATCGCGGCCCGGGTGCCATGGGAGAAGGCGCTGATCGCCGCCGCCGTGGAGCGGCCGATGCCCGGCAACTCGGCCAGCACGGCCGGATCAACCGGAAACGTGCCGCCGTGGCGCGTCATCACCGCCTGGGCGCACTTGTGCAGGTTGCGGGCCCGGGCGTAGTAACCGAGGCCGCTCCACAGGGTCAGCACATCCTCCACCGGCGCCGCGGCCAGGCTGGGCAGGTCGGGAAAGCGGGCGAGGAAGCGCCCGTAGTAGGGGATCACCGTGTCCACCTGGGTCTGCTGCAGCATGATCTCCGACAGCCACACCCGGTAGGCATCCCGCACCTGCCAGGGCAGGCCGTGGCGGCCATGCCCGCGCTGCCAGGCGATCAGGGTTTCTGCAAATGTATTCAATCTCTTAACCCCTCGACGGTGGGGCCCCGCGCGGCGATAATGCGGGCCCCCTACAGGCTTCAGGCCCGCCCCGGTGGCGTGGCCCAACCGACTTCGACATGACTGTTCCCAAGAATGATCCGGCGGTCCGCGCCTTTCGCGACACGCTGGGCATGTTTCCCACCGGTGTCACGGTCATCACGGCCCGGGCCCCCAGCGGCGAACCCATCGGGCTCACCGTCAGCTCCTTCAACTCCGTGTCCCTGGCGCCGCCGCTGATCGTCTGGAGTCTGTCCGGGCATCTGCCCAGCGTGCCTATCTTCGAGAACGCGGCAGTGTACGCGATCAACGTGCTCGCCGAAGACCAGCAGGACATGTCCCAGCGCTTCGCCAGCCGCAGCGACGACAAGTTTGCCGGGCTGGATTACACCGAGGGCGTGGATGGCGTGCCCCTGCTGCCCGGCTGTGCGGCCTGGTTCCAGTGCCGTCAGTTTGCCCGCTACCCCGGCGGCGACCACGTCATCTTCATCGGCGAGGTGGTCCGCTTCGAGTCGGGCGAGGCGCGCAAGCCCCTGGTCTTCCAGGGTGGCGCCTACCGCCGCCTTGCATAAAGCATGACGCCCCCGCGCTGGATCGAAACCGGTCGCGGCTCTCACGGGCTGGTATTCCTGCACGGCGTGAGTGGTGGCGCCCTGGGCGCCGCCGATCTGCTGCCGCGTATCACCCCGCCGGGCTGGCGTGGCCTGGCCTGGGACATGCCCGGCTATGGTGGCAGCGCACCCCTCGAACCCTTTGATTTCGACGGCCTGGCCGCCGCGCTGCTGGCCCTCATCGACGCCGCCGGATTCGACCAGGTGGTGCTGGTGGGGCACAGCATGGGCGGCATGGTGGCTCTGCACACTGCAGCCGCCTTTCCCAACCGGGTGTCCGGCCTGGTGCTGGCCTGCTGTACGCCGGCCTTCGGCGCCCGCGGTGGCCCCCAGCAGCAGGCCTTCCTGGCCCGCCGCGTCGGGCCGCTGGACGACGGCGCTTCGATGCGCGAACTGGCGGTGGAACTGATCCCCACCATGGTCGGCCCCGGCGGTGATCCCCAGGTGGTAGGCGACGCGGTGGACCTGATGGCGGCCATCCCGCCGGCCAGCTACCGGGCCGCCATGCGAGCGGTGGTGGGCTTTGACCAGCGCGCCGCCCTGAGCGGGCTGACCATGCCGGCCCTGGTCCTGGCCGGCACTCACGATAGCGTGTCCCAGCCGCTGGTGCTGCGGCGCATGGCCGAGCGCATCCCCCATGCCTGCTACCGGGAGCTGGATGCCGGCCACCTCGCGCCCTTCGAAGAGCCCGAAGCCTTTGCCGAGGCGGTGCAGGCTTTCCTGGCTGGGCTGGATAACGCCCCTGTCACCTTCGTGCTCTAGCGTTCAACGCTTTTCAGGCCTATCGCCGCCATGCAAGAAAGCCCCTTCAAAGGCAAGACCGGTTTGACCCGGGTGTGGAACGCCTTCCACTATTCCATGGCCGGCCTGGCCGCCGCCTACCGCAACGAAGACGCCTTCCGCCAGGAGGCCTGGCTGGCGGCGGTGCTCATCCCCCTGGCCCTGTTCCTGCCCGTCGGCGCCCTCGGCAAGGCCTTGATGATTGCCAGCGTGCTGCTGGTGATCATCGTCGAGCTCGTCAATTCGGCTCTCGAAGCCACCGTGGACCGCATTTCCCTCGATCACCATCACCTGGCCAAGCGTGCCAAGGACATCGGCAGCGCCGCAGTCTTCGTCGCCCTGGTCAATGTGGTGGTAGTGTGGGGCCTCATTCTCTTCGCCTGAGCACACGCCATGACATCTCCCTCCGGCAAGAAGCCCTGCGTCAATTGCACCTGCGCCACCACCGGCTTCTGCCCGCGGGGCGTGGGCGCCAACATCCCGCCGGAACTGGCCGCGCAGCAGCCTGCGGCCAAGGCCCGGCCGCTCTCGCCCGGCCAGCAGCGTCGCGAGCAGCTCCGTCAGCTGCCCGGCAAGCGCCGCGCCATGCGCTTCTGAGCGCAGCGCCTGCAGCAGAGGCCGGCTTCATGCCGCGCCGGGCGTTCTCCCGTGAGAGAATCGCGCCCCTCATTTTTTCCCCTCCCGGACCCTCCCATGACCGAGTCGACCCACGCCATCTCAGGCCTTGTCATCCACCGGCTGATCCGTGCCGCCGAGGGCCCGTCCCAGGTGGAGCTGCGGCCCACCGCCAACCCCCTCGACGAACCGGCCGCGCGCCTGATGGAGCGCCTGTGCCGGCACTTCGCCGAGCGCCCGGGCAAGGGCTATGGCTGGTTCGAGAAGGATGAGCGCAGCTTCCCCATGCCGCGTCTGGTGCGCGAGCACGCCATTGAGCAGAGCATGGATTTCGCCACCCTGTCGAAGGAGATGGTGACCCAGCTGCAGCAGCGGGTGGACGAGGACAAGATGGACGAGGGCGGCTACGTGCTCATCGCCCGCGCCACCGTGTTCGGCGCCGATTGCCTCTACGTTGCCCTGCTGCAGGAAATCCTGGGCACGGTGATCGGCGACGGCCTGAGCATCCAGGACAGCCCGCACCTGGACTTCTCGGCCCTGCAGGTGGCCGGGCGCATCGACATCAGCGCCTGGCAGGCCGGTGCCGAGCGCTACATCAGCTTCCTGAAGGGCCGCGGCGACGTGGCCGGGTGGTTCAAACGCTTCCTCGGCTGCACCGACGTGGTCATCGCCCTCAAGGAGACCAAGAAGCTGGTGGAGACCCTCAGCCACTTCGCCGAAACCCAGCAACTCGATGCCGCCGGGCGGGACGAACTGCTGGAGCGGGCCCATCTGGTGCTCGAAGAGATGGGCGACAGCGGCGCCGCCCTCAACCTGGAGGCGGTGGCCGGGCAGATCTTCCCCGATGCCCCGCAGAAACTCAGCGCCACCCTGCAGGACGAGGCCCTCGACCTGGCCAGCGGCTTCGTTCCCGACAAGCGCGCCCTGCGCCCCCTGATCCGCTTCAAGGCCAGCGCTGAAGACTGGAAGCTCGAATTCGAACGCAGCGGCCTGCGCTCCGGTGCGGTGCAGTACGACAAGACCAGCAACACCCTGGTGCTCACCAACGTACCGGAAAACCTGAAGAAGCTGCTGCTGGAGGAGTGAGCAGAGGGGGGCCTGGGAGACGCTGAAGGTGGTTGGAGGGACTGTAGGGGCGACTTCAGTCGCCCGCAGATTTGGATCAAGGGTGTGCCGGTGATCGGCGTGGGGATGGGCGACTGAAGTCGCCCCTACAAAGTCACTCCGGCAGCAGCGGCCGCGCTGACCGTCGGACGACGCGTCAAACCGAGGAAAGCGGGGAGAATTCGACCCCACGGGCCTCAGCCGGTCTGGCGCTTGACCACTCGGACCGGCGCTTCGCCGGCGATGCTGCGGGCGCGGAGCTGGCCGCAGCCGCCGTCCACGTCCTGCCCGGCGGAGTTGCGAAGTTTCGTGAGGATGCCGCGGCGGTGGAGCTGGCGGGCGATGTCGGCGGCCTTCTCCCAGGCCGGGCGGCGGTAGGGCAGGTCGGGGATGGTGTTGTAGGGGATCATGTTCATGATCGCGTACTTGCCCGACAGCAGGCGCACGATGCCGTCGAGCTCATCCGGCGTGTCGTTGATGCCGTCCAGCAAGGTCCACTGGTACTGGATCGGATAGCCGGTTGAGCGGGCGTAGGCCTCGCCCAGCTCGACCAGATCCTGGGGGTCGATACGCGGCGCCTTGGGCAGCAGCTCGGCGCGCAGGTCGGCCCGGCTGGTGTGCAGGGACAGGGCCAGGGCCGGCTTGACCGGGCCTTCCGGCAGGCGCTCGAAGACGCGCGGGTCGCCCACCGTGGAGAACACCAGGTTCTTGTGGCCGATGCCGCCCTCGTTGCCGAGGAGCTGGATGGCCTCCATCACGTTGTCCAGATTGTGGGCCGGCTCGCCCATGCCCATGAAGACCACCTTCTTCACCGCCCGGCGGGCCCGGGCCAGCACCACCTGGGCGACGATCTCGGCGCTGCCCACCTGGCGCAGCAGGCCGTCGCGGCCGGTCATGCAGAACACGCAGCCCACCGCGCAGCCCACCTGGCTGGAGACGCACAGGCCGTCCCGGGGCAGCAGCACGCTCTCCACCGTCTGGCGGTCGCCCAGCTGTACCAGCAGGCGTGCCGAGCCGTCCTCGCCGGGGTGCTCGTCACGGACCCGGGCCAGATCGGCCAGCTCTGCCTCCAGCGCGGGGAGGGCCGCCACCACGCCGGCGGGCAGGGCCGGGCCGCGCCGGCTTGGGCCGGCATCGAGGGGCAGGGCGTGGGTCCAGGCGCGCAGCATGCGCTGGACATGGACGGGTTTGGCGCCGAGGTCGGCGAGCCGCTGGCGGAGGTGTTCGATGCGCATGAGGGGGCGAATGATAGGCCATTTTCCCCTCGTTTTTCCGGGGCTGAGCCCCGGCACCGCGCTTCAGATCGCGGTGGTGTCGCCGTTATATCGCCCCATGTCCTTTCGCTTTCGCCTTGGCTATCCCGTCCTTTTCCTGTTCGTGGCGCTGGCCATCGTGGTACCGCTGGCAATCCTGCTTGCCGCGGCCTATGGCGATCTGCACCTGCAGGCGGAGACGAACGCGCGCAATGTGGTGAATATCCTGGAGGCGCGCCTGGAGTCCACGCTGCGCCGGGCCCAGGCGGGGCTTGAGGAGCTCGCGGCGGAGACGCCACCGGAGGCCCTTTCGCCCTCGGCGCCGCCTGCGCTGCGGCGGCATGTCCAGCTCCACGTGGCCTTGCACGCCCGGCATTTTCCCGAGATCACCGGATACCGCCTGATCGACCGCGAGGGCGTGGTCCGGTACGCCTCCGAGATCGAATCACCCCGTGCGAACGCCCTGGGGCGCAGCTATTTCGAAGATCTGCGCAAGGATCCTACCCAGTCGCTGGTGTTCTCCGAGGTGGCCGTGGGGCGTATGGCGGGGCGTCAGCAGCTCTACATCGCCACGCCCCTGCGCGATGCCCACGGGGGATTTGCCGGAGTGGCCATGGCGCCCCTTGAACTGGCCTATGTGCAGGCGCTCTTCGACGGGGTTGATCTGGGGCCCGGCGGGGTCATCACCTTTCGGCGCGCCGATGATGGTCGTCTCGTGCTGCGCCGTCCGGCCCAGCCTGACCGGGTCAACCAGACCCTCAGCAACAACCCCATGCATATGCGTATCGAGGCCGGCGAACGGGAGGGCGCCATCCGCTATGAGGCCGCCATCGACCAGGTGGAGCGGGTCTATGCCTACAAGCGGGTGGGGAGTTATCCCTTCTATGTGGCTGCCGGTATCGCCACCCGCGACTATCTGGCCCATTGGCAGCGTGATGCCCTGTGGGCGGTGGGGGCGGCGACCCTGTTCCTGTGTGCGCTGGGCGCGCTGCTGGGACGCCTGCATTTCACCGAGCTGGGCCGGAAGCGGGCGGCCCGGGATCTGCAGGCCAGCGAGGACCGCTTCCAGCTGCTCCTCCATTCGGTGGGTGAGGGCATCTGCGGAATTGATCGGAACGGGCGACATCTTTTCTGCAATCCGGCTGCCTTGCAGATCCTTGGCTTCACCAGCGAGGCCGATTTGCAGGGCAAGGACATCCCCGGCCTGCTCCATACCCATGACGCCGCCGGTCAGCCCCTGGCCGCGGACAACTGTCTGATCCGACGGGCCGTGGCTGTGGGCACGGCCGTACACAGCAGTGACGGCTTGTTCTCCCGGGCCGATGGCAGCTTGCTCCCGGTGCGCTTCGACGCCTATCCCCTGGTCAAGGATGACGCCCATGTGGGTGCCGTGCTGCTCTTTGCCGACATCACCGAGCGTCGCCGCAACGAAGCCCGGATCGAATTCCTGGCCCACCACGACCCCCTCACCGCCCTGCCCAACCGCCTGCTGGCTGAAGACCGCTTCGAGCAGGCCCGCGCCCTGGCGTCCCGCGCCGGGGAGCGGGTGGCCCTGCTGTTCCTCGATCTGGATGGCTTCAAGACCATCAACGACTCCCTAGGCCACGATGTGGGTGACGAGATGCTCAAGGCCCTCGCCACCCGGCTGCGCCAGCAGCTCCGCGAGGCGGACACGGTATGCCGCCTGGGCGGTGACGAGTTTCTGGTGATCCTGCCCGGGGTGCGCGAGCTGGATGGCCTGACCCAGCGCATCGCTCGCCTGCTGGCCAGCGTCGAGGCGCCGATCGTGCTGCCCGGGCGTCAGCTGTCCACCTCGGTGTCCATCGGCGTGGCCCTGTTCCCCGGCGACGGGCGGGATTTCACCACCCTGATGAAGAAGGCCGACACGGCCATGTACTACGCCAAGGACGCCGGGCGGAACACCTACCGCCTGTTCGACGAGGCCATGAACCAGCATGTGCAGGAGTCCCTGCGCCTGCGTTCCAACTTCCAACGTGGGCTCAACAACGGCGAGTTCGTGCTGCACTTCCAGCCCCTGCTCGATCTGCGCAGCGGGCGGGTGGTGGGGGCCGAAGCCCTGGTGCGCTGGCAAGATCCGGAGCGCGGCCTGTTGCCGCCCGGGCTGTTCATCCCGGTGGCCGAAAGCAGCGGCATGATCGTTCCCCTGGGTGCCTGGGTGCTGGGCGAGGCCTGTCGTCAGGCTGCAGCCTGGCGGGCTGCGGGGCACAACCTGGTGGTGGCGGTGAACATCTCCGCCATCCAGTTCAAACGCGGGGGCATCGAGCAGACGGTGGCCGAGGCCCTGCGCGACAGCGGTCTGCCGGCCCATCTGCTGGAAATCGAGCTGACCGAGAGCACCCTGTTGCACCAGACCGACGTGGTGCTGGCCACCCTGCACAGCTTGCGCGAGTCCGGCGTGCGCCTGTCCATCGACGATTTCGGCACCGGCTACTCCAGCCTGGCCTATCTCAAGCGGCTGGCGGTGAACAAGCTCAAGATCGATCAGTCCTTCGTGCGCGATCTGACCAGCGACCCGGAAGACTCGGCCATCGTGCGGGCCATCATCGACATGGCCCACAGCCTCAACCTCACGACCATCGCCGAAGGTGTGGAGAACGAGGATGTGCTGGCGGTGCTGCGTCAGTTTGGCTGCGACGAGGCTCAGGGCTATCACTTTGCCCGGCCCTTGCCCGAGGCGGACTTCGGGCGCTACCTGGAAGCCCCGGAGCCTGCTGTGGGGTAAAGTGGCGCCCATGTACGCCCCGCCCCGCCTCTCCGAAGACGACGTCGAATTCACCGCCATCCGCGCCCAGGGCGCGGGCGGGCAGAACGTGAACAAGGTGTCCAGTGCCGTGCATCTGCGTTTCGACATTGCCGCCTCGGCGCTGCCGGACGCCATCAAGGCGCGGCTACTCCTGCTGGGGGATCAGCGGGTCAGCAAGGATGGGGTGGTGGTGATCAAGGCCCAGGAGTTCCGCAGCCTCGACAAGAATCGGGCCGAAGCCCTGCGCCGTCTGCAGGAACTGGTGGACAGCGCGGCCCATGTACCTAAAGCGCGTCGGCCCACCCGCCCGACACGGGGGTCGGTCACGCGGCGCCTGGAGGGCAAGGCCCGTCGCAGCGCCGTCAAGGCTGGCCGCGGACGGGTCGACTGAAAGGCTAGAACGGCTGGCGCGGCGCCGGAGGCGCCTAGCGGGGGAGGAAGGGCACGACGTCGGTGGCGTGCTTGCGGGCCTGCTTGGCGGCCTTTTTTTCCTTGGGGTTCAGCAAAGGCTGTTTCTTGACTTCCTTGTTGCTCTGTTTCGACTTGGTCATGATGGTGCTCCTCGTAGGGCACCGGCGGAAGCCGGGTGCCTCACCACTATAGGCCGATGCCGGGCGCGAAACCGTTTCGGCAAAAATACTGGTGGGCCGCCCTGCCGTCACCCAGCCATCACCTCCGCGTCACATCCGTGCAGCATGCCGCCGCAACACTGCGTGCATGGACCGCGCCGGACTCGTTTGCCAGGAAATCGCCCATCCACTGACCTACCTCCGGGTGGCCGTGGTGACGGAGACCTATCCGCCTGAAATCAACGGGGTGGCGATGACCACCGGCCGCATGGTGGACGGCCTGGTGGCCGCCGGGCACCGGGTGGACCTGATCCGCCCCCGCCAGGCCCACGAGGGGGGCGCCATCCAGCTGCCGGACGGGGCCGAGGGCGTGGAGGAGATGCTCTCCCGCGGCATTCCGCTGCCCCGCTACGCCAACCTGCAGCTCGGCCTGCCGGCCCGCAAGGTGCTGCTGCGGCGCTGGTCCACGCAACGCCCGGACGTGGTCCAGGTGGTGACCGAAGGCCCCCTGGGCTGGTCGGCACTGACGGCGGCGCGCAAGCTGCGCCTGCCGGTGATCAGCGAATTCCACACCAATTTCCACCGTTACAGCGGCCACTATGGGGTGGGCTGGTTGAAGCGCCCCATCGCCGCCTATCTGCGCAAATTCCATAACCGGGCCGACCTCACGCTGGTGCCCACCCGGGCCCTGTGCGGCGAGCTGGCGGAGCAGGGCATTGCCCGGGTGGATGTGGTGTCCCGGGGCGTGGATACCACGCTGTTCGATCCGGCCCGGCGCAGCGCCTCCCTGCGTCGCAGCTGGGGCCTGGCACCCGATGACCTGGCGGTGGTGTACGTGGGGCGTATCGCCCCCGAGAAGAACCTGGCCCTGCTGGAGAAGGCCTTCGAGGCGATCCGGGCGCATCAGCCCCGGGCGAGGCTCATCCTGGTGGGCAGCGGCCCGGCCCAGCAGGCCTTGCAGGCCCGTCAGCCGGCGGCCGTGTTCTGTGGCTCCCGGACGGGGGCTTTCCTGGCCGAGCACTACGCCAGCGGCGACCTCTTCCTGTTCCCCAGCCTCACCGAGACCTACGGCAACGTGGTGGCCGAAGCCCTGGCCAGCGGCCTGCCGGTGGTGGCCTACCGGGATGCGGCCGCCCAGGAGCTGATCGAGCACCGGGTGCAGGGCTGGCTGGCCGAGCCCGGCGACGAGGCGGCCTTCATCGCCGGTGCCGTGGCCCTCGCCGACGCCCCCGAGCTGCGTGCCCGCCAGCGCCTGGCTGCGCGGGAGCGGGTGGCCAGCCTGGCCTGGCAGGCCATCGTCGAACGCCTGGTGACGCTGCAGCGCCAGGTCATCCTGAGCTCTCCCGTCACCGCCCGGAGGTAAGCCATGTTCGCCCTGCCCGCCCGACTGCAATTGCTCGACGACCGCCTGGCGGTGCGCTCCAATCGCCTGTCCCGCCACCGCGGCCTGCGCGACCTGATGCGTGCCGTGAGCCGGCTCGGGGACGGGGTGGCCTGGTACACCCTGGCCGCCTGTCTGTATGCCCTGTTCGGTGCCGAGGCGCTGCCGGCCCTGCGCCACATGCTGGTGGCGGGGGTGCTCGGGGTGGCGATCTACAAGCTGCTCAAGTCGCACACCCTGCGCCCGCGCCCCTTCGAGGTGGTGAGCGATGTGGTGTGCGCCGGCTGTCCCCTGGACAAGTTCAGCTTCCCCTCCGGCCACACCCTGCATGCGGTGGGCTTTGCCCTGATCCTCGCCCACCATTTCCCGGCCCTCGCCCCGGCGGTCTTCGGCTTCGCCCTGCTGGTGGCCGTGTCCCGCCCGGTGCTGGGGCTGCACTACCCCAGCGACGTGCTGGCCGGCGCGGCAATCGGCGCCTGTCTGGCCCAGGGCGTCATCAGCCTGGCCTGAGCCTCAGGCGCGGGCGGCTCCCGCCAGCAGCCCCCGCAGCACATAGGGCAGGATGCCCCCGTGGCGGTAGTAGTCCACTTCCACCGGGGTGTCGATGCGCAGTAGCAAGGGCACCGACAGGCAGCTGCCGTCGCTGCGCCGGATGTCCAGCGTGACCTGCTGACGCGGGCTGATGCCACCCTCCAGACCCCGCAGATCGAACACCTCATTGCCCCGCAGGCCCAGGCTGGCTGCGCTGCCACCGCCGACGAACTGCAGCGGCAGCACGCCCATGCCCACCAGGTTGGAGCGGTGAATGCGCTCGAAGCTGCGCGCCACCACGGCCTTCACGCCGAGCAGGCGCGTGCCTTTGGCTGCCCAGTCGCGGCTGGAGCCGGTGCCGTATTCCTCGCCGGCGAAGATCAGGGTGGGGGTGCCGGCTGCCATGTAGTCCACTGCGGCATCGAAGATGAAGGTCCGACGCCCGCCCGGCTGGGCCAGGGTCAGGCCGCCCTCCACCGGCTTGCCGGTGTCGTCGGGGGGGAGCATCAGATTGCGGATGCGCACGTTGGCAAAGGTGCCGCGCATCATCACTTCGTGGTGGCCCCGGCGCGAGCCGTAGCTGTTGAACTCGTCCGGGGGTACGCCATGGGCCTGCAGCCATTGGCCGGCCGGTGAATCGGGCTTGATGGCACCGGCCGGGCTGATGTGATCGGTGGTCACCGAATCGCCGAAGATCGCCAGCGCTCGCGCACCACGGATGATCGGCAGCGGGGCCGGGGTCAGGGAGAAACCGTCGAAGAAGGGTGGTTCGGCGATGTAGGTGGACGGCGCCCAGCCGTAGCTCAGCCCGGTGCTGGTGGGGATATCGTTCCACAGGGGGTTGCCCCGGGCGAAGTCGGCATACAGCTGCCGGTAGGTGTCAGGGTCGGTGGCGGCGCCGAGCACCGCGGCAATCTCGGCCCGGGTCGGCCAGATGTCGCGCAGGAACACGGGCGCGCCATCGTTGCCGCTGCCCAGGGGCTCACGGGTGAAGTCGATGCCGATCCGCCCGGCCAGGGCAAAGGCCACCACCAGCGGCGGGCTCATCAGGAAGTTGGCCTTGATGGACGGGTGGATGCGCGCCTCGAAATTGCGGTTGCCCGACAGCACCGAGGCGCAGATCAGGTCGTGGCCGGTGAGCACGCGCTCCAGGTCCGGGTCCAGGGGGCCGGCGTTGCCGATGCAGGTGGTGCAGCCGTAGGCCACCACGCGAAAACCCAGGGCCTCCAGGGGGGCGATCAGACCGGCCCGGCCCAGGTAGTCGGTGACCACGCGGGAGCCCGGGGCGAGGGAGGTCTTGATGTGCGGCGCAACCTGCAGGCCGCGGGCCACCGCCTTGCGGGCGAGCAGGCCGGCGGCCAGCATCACGCCGGGGTTGGAGGTGTTGGTGCATGAGGTGATGGCGGCGATCAGCACATCGCCGTGGCCGAGGTGGGGGCCGTCGGCCACCGGAACGCGGCTGCGCAGGGTGTCGGCGGCCTTGCCATAGCCGCCCTCTCCGGCGGCCTGGAGCAGCAGTTCATCAAAGCGGGCCGGCAGATCGGGCAGGGCGATGCGGTCCTGGGGGCGGCCGGGGCCGGCCACGCTGGGCACCACGTCGGCGAGGTCCAGCTCCAGCTCCAGGCTGTAGTCGATCTCGCCGCGGCGCGGCATGCCGAACAGATCCTGGGCGACGAAGTAGTTGCGGAAGGCCTCCACCTCGTCCGCCGAGCGGCCGGTCGCGCCGAGGTAGGCGGCGGTCTCGTCGTCCGGCGGAAAGAAGCCCACGGTGGCGCCGTACTCCGGCGCCATGTTGGCGATGGTGGCCCGGTCGGGCAGAGTCAGCGAGGCGGCGCCGTCGCCGAAGAACTCGACGAACTTGCCCACGACCTGGGCCTTGCGCAGCATCTCGGTCACGGCCAGCACCAGGTCGGTGGCGGTGACGCCTTCCTGCAGCCGGCCAGCCAGGTGCACCCCGACCACATCGGGCGTCAGGATGTAAACCGGCTGGCCGAGCATGCCGGCTTCCGCCTCTATCCCGCCCACGCCCCAGCCCACCACGCCGAGGGCGTTGATCATGGTGGTGTGGGAGTCGGTGCCCACCAGGGTGTCGGGGTAGTACAGATCACCCTGGCGGATCACGCCGCGGGCCAGGTATTCCAGGTTCACCTGGTGCACGATGCCGATGCCCGGCGGCACCACGCGGAAGGTGTCGAAGGCCTGCATACCCCATTTGATGAAGCGGTAACGCTCGGCGTTGCGGCGGAATTCCAGGCGCATGTTGAGGTCGAGGGCGTTGGGCTCGCGGAAGTGGTCCACCTGCACCGAGTGGTCCACCACCAGGTCCACCGGCACCAGCGGCTCGATCTGCGCCGGGTCCTGGCCGAAGCGCCCGGCCACGCCGCGCATGGCCGCCAGGTCGGCAAGCAGGGGCACGCCGGTGAAGTCCTGCAGCACGATGCGGGCGACCACGAAGGGGATCTCGTCCTCCCGATCCGCCTGGGGCTGCCAGCCCGCCAGGCGCTGGATGTGTTCGTCGCTGATGCGCTTGCCATCCCGGTTGCGCAGCAGGGATTCGAGCATGATGCGCAGGGAGACAGGGAGCCGGCCCAGGTGGGGAAAGCCGGCTTCGGCCAGGGCGGGCAGGGAATGAAAGCGGCCAGTGGTGCCGGCGCCGGCGGTGAACTCGCGAAGGGTGCTGATGGGGCGGACGGACATGGCGTACTCCCTGGAACGTAGAGACTGCGGATGAGTCTCAAACTCAGACTGTCTGTCGTCCCCTATCGTTCGTCCGCATTGTTCGCCCTCGGCAAGGAGTTCGTCATGAATACCTCCGTACGCATCGAAAGGGACGCCTTCGGCCCCATCGACGTGCCCGTCGCCGCCCTGTGGGGCGCCCAGACCCAGCGCTCCCTGCACTTCTTCGCCATCTCCGGCGAGCGCATGCCGGTGGTGCTGATCCATGCCCTGGCCGAGGTCAAGCGCGCCTGCGCCGTGGTCAATGGCGAACTGGGCCTGCTCGCCGGCGACAAGGCGGCTGCCATCATTGCCGCCGCCGACGAGGTGCTGGAGGGCGCCCATGCCGATGCCTTTCCCCTGTCCGTGTGGCAGACCGGTTCGGGCACCCAGACCAACATGAACATGAACGAGGTGCTGGCCAACCGGGCGTCCGAGCTGCTCGGGGGCGCGCGTGGCAGCGGACGGCGGGTGCACCCCAACGATCACGTCAATCTCGGCCAGTCGTCCAACGACATTTTCCCCACTGCCATGCACGTGGCCGCGCTGCGGGTGCTGAACGAAGACCTGCTGCCGGCGCTGGGCGGCCTTGTCGCCACCCTGGATGCCAAGGCGACGGCCTTTGCCGACATCGTCAAGATCGGCCGCACCCACTTGCAGGACGCCACGCCCCTGACCCTGGGGCAGGAGATCTCCGGCTGGGTGGCCCAGCTCGGTCATGGGCAGAGGGCCATCGCCGCGAGCCTGCCGGCCCTGGCCGAGCTGGCTGTCGGCGGCACCGCCGTGGGCACCGGGTTGAACGCCCCACCGGGCTTCGGCGAGCGGGTGTCCGCCGAGCTGGCCGCGCGCAGTGGCCTGCCTTTCCGGCGGGCCGACAACACCTTCGCCGCCCTGGCCGGCCATGATGCCCTGGTCAGCGCCCATGGCGCCCTCAAGACCCTGGCCACGGCCCTGATGAAGATCGCCAACGACGTGCGCTGGCTGGCCTCCGGGCCGCGCTCCGGGCTGGGGGAGTTGCTGATCCCCGAGAACGAGCCGGGCAGCTCCATCATGCCTGGCAAGGTCAACCCGACCCAGTGCGAGGCCCTGACCATGCTGTGCTGCCAGGTCTTTGGCCATGACGTGGCAATCACGGTGGGCGGAGCGTCGGGCAACTTCGAGCTGAACGTCTTCAAGCCGCTGATTGCCCACAACTTCCTGTCCAGCGTGCGTCTGCTGGCCGATGGCATACGCAGCTTCGAGGCCCACTGTGCCCGGGGCATCGAGCCCGACCGGGAGCGCATCGCGGCCATGCTGGAACACTCGCTGATGCTGGTCACCGCCCTCAGCCCGCACATCGGCTACGACCGGGCGGCCGAGATCGCCAAGCGTGCCCATCACATGGGCTGCAGCCTGCGCGAGTCGGCTCTCGCCCTGGGCTTTGTGACGGCGGCGCAGTTCGATGCCTGGGTCAGGCCCGAGGCGATGGTCGGGGGGCCGCCCGCCGGCTGAATGGCGCCGGGTTTCAGGTGCGCAGGAACAGGTCTTCGGGCAGGGGCAGGCAGGCGCGCAGGATGCGATTGGGGGTTTCGCCCAGCCGGGCCCGGGCGGCCAGCGGCTCCACCTCGGCGGTCCACCCGGGCAGCTCGCCTTCCAGCAGGCGGCCGAGCTGGCCCAGGCGGCGGCCGGTATGGCCCAGGTAGAGATTGAAGCGGCGCTGCACGCGCCGGTCCACCAGCCGGGCGGCGTGATACAGCCCGGCATGCAGGTGGCTGCTGCGCAGCCAGCTTTCACCCCGGGTCAGGGTGGCCAGGGCCTGGCCGACCCGGTCGGGCGGGCAGTGGAAGGCCCGTGAAAGCAGTGGCGTCAGGCTGGGCCCGGCATCTTCGAGCAGGCGCGCCGGGCGGCTGAACAGGTGCCCGGCCACGTGGCGGTCCATGGCCCATTCGACGGCCACGTGGGTGGTGATGTCCGATTCGAACCACAGGCGCTCGTGGGCGGGCACGAAGTGGTTGTGGGCAATGATGTCGGCCATCAGGTGGCTGGCGTAGCCAAGCACGGCGGCCTGCTCGACGTCGCTGCGGGCGGCGTCCATCAGGGCGTGGAGCTGGGGCCAGCGGTGGCTGCTGGTGAGCGCCTCGGCGCCGGCGCTACGGGCGGTCAGGGCTACATCGGGCAGGCAGGCACCGGCCATGACCAGCTGCGGATGGCGGCGGGCCAGGCGACGCAGGGCCGGGTCGGCGAGGGGGATCGCCCACAGCAGCAGCTGGGCGAAATAGACGTGGGTGTACAGGCCCCAGGCGAGGGCGTCGGTGCTGGTCAGCAGCAGCGGCAGCAGCCAAAGCAGCGGAGTACGAGCACGGCGGGGCAGGGTGGGCACTTCCATGCAGCGACTGTGCCCGGTGGCCGTGACAGGCGCGTGCCAGCGAGGTGTCAGGTGGGTGAAGCTGCGGGGGGGCATCGGCCGTTGGTAGGGAGCCGCTGCGGCCCGGGCACCCTGTGGGGTCGAGTTCATTCGACCTCCGCACGCTCAATCACCAGCCTGCCTTTGATCGGCGTCTGCGGTGGAATGGATTGGCTCTGTTCGCGTTAAGTGTGGAAAGCGTTTTCTCTTCGGCAGGTAAGGCTTGAGCCCTTACTTGCGGGCTTTCCGTTGTGTGGCGTTACGTTGGCCGGGATTTCGCCCCGGCGGGCG
>NZ_JBIJDC010000109.1:0-16148 GCF_044344315.1 Zoogloea sp.
AGTTGCTTTTTGCAACTTTGATCAACTCCAGGAGAGTTTTCTCTCTGCCGGTTTTCCGGGAGTTGAATGTTGGGAAGATGCGCCCGTAGCTCAGTTGGATAGAGTACTTGGCTACGAACCAAGGGGTCGTGGGTTCGAATCCTGCCGGGCGCGCCAAACACGAAAGAAGGGGACTGTGGAAACACGGTCCCCTTCTTTTTTGCATTTCTTTTGTGCGTCTTTCCCCGCCGGCACCCCCTCTTCCAGCACGCCTCGCGGCAACCCGTTCGGCAAGCGTGTCGTATGACACAGTGCCAAGCTTGCCAGCTTAAAGTTTCCCGGGAATGCGTCGTCAATACGAGGACGACATTCTTTCAGGACTGAAGCTCTGAACGCGCCGCCTTCCCGTGCCGCAGCTGAACCCATGCAGCTCGACGTGCTTGCCTTGCAGGCGGCGATGGTTTCCCACGACCGCCTGGGGGAGTCTGCGACAGCCTTTGCCTCCGAACTCGCCACCCGTCTCGGCTGCGAGCGTGTTTCCGTGGGCTTTGTCGAGGATCGGTTCAGCCGCGTGGTGGCCTTGTCCCACGGCACCATAGGCAGCAGCGGTACAAATGGCACTGAAATGCTGCGGGTGATCGGCGCGGCGATGGACGAATCCATCGAGCAGGCTGCCACCGTCGTGGTGCCGGCGCCGGCAGGCCACGCACCGCAGATCGTGCTGGCCCACGAGGAACTCCTGCGCCGGGATGCGGGCATGGTGTGCACCCTCCCCCTGGTAGTAAAGCGCCAACTGGTGGGTGCGGTGCAGCTTCAGTTCCGTCACACGGGGCCGGTTTCGCCTGAACAGCTGGCCGACTGGGAACACGCTGTCGCCCTGCTTGGGCCTGTCCTGCATTTCATGCGTCGGAGCGAACGGCCCTGGCGCAAGCGTCTGCGCGACCGCGCCCAGCGCATCCGGGCCGACTTGCTTGCCCCCGGCAACGGGCGCCTGCGTCTCGGGCTGGCCGGGCTGTTGCTTGTATTCGGCATCCTGGTGGCGGTACCCATGGATTACCGGGTAGGCGGCAATGCCCGCGTGGAGGGCGCCATCCAGCGCGTGCTGGTGGCACCGGCCGACGGCTTCATCCGCCACAGCCATGTCAGGCCCGGCGATACGGTGAAGGCCGGGCAGGTGTTGGCCGAACTGGCCGGACAGGACCTGCAGCTTGAACGCAACAAATGGAGCAGCGAGCTCGCCCAGCACGAGAACAGTTACGCCGCCGCCATGGCCCGGGCCGACCGTACACAACTGGTCATCAGCCAGGCCCGCGCCGAAGAGGCCCGCGCTCAGCTGGCCCTGGTGGATGAACAGCTTGGTCGCATCCGCCTCGAGGCGCCCTTCGACGGCGTCGTGATCCGCGGCGACCTGAGCCAGTCCCTGGGTGCCCCCGTACAGCGGGGCGATGTGCTACTCACCATTGCCCCCCGGGATCGCTTCCGGGTGATCATCGAGGTGGACGAACGGGATATTTCCCGGATCAGGATAGCCCAGCCGGGCAGCCTGGCCCTGTCGGCCCTTCCCTGGGACACGCTGCCGCTGCGGATCGCCCGGATCACCCCGCTGGCCAGCCCGGTGGAAGGCAAGAATGTCTTCGAGGTGGAGGCCAGCCTCGAGTACCAGCCCGACAGCCTGCGCCCCGGCTTGCGTGGCGTGGCCCGCATCTCGGTGGGCGAAGCCCCGCTGCTGTGGGCCTGGACCCATCGCCTGACCGACTGGTTGCGGCTGAAGGCCTGGGGCCTGTGGGGCGGCTAGCATGAGCGGCAGTGTCTTCAGCAGCCAGTGGTACCGGGTCGCCGGCCTCCATCCGCGGCTGCGGGCCCAGGTGCGGGTGACGAGACAGATTTATCGCAACGAGGTGTGGCACGTCCTGGCCGACCCGGTCAGCGGGCGCTTTCACCGTATGAACACCGCCGCCTACGCCTTTGTCGGGCGCTGCGACGGGCTGCACACGGCGGACCAGATCAGCGAGGCCCTGCTGGCCCGCGACCCCGACTCGGCCCTGACCCAGGACGAGATCGTGCGTCTGCTGGTGCAGCTCAATCAGCGGGGCTTGATCCAGTGCGAACTGACCCCCGACGTGGAGGCGATCTTTCACCGGGAAGAGCAGGCCCAGCGCCAGCAGCGCCGCCTGGCGATCAATCCGCTGTCCTTCCGGGTCCGTCTCGGCGACCCCACGGCCTTGCTGCAGCGCTTCGACCCCTGGCTGCGTCGCATTTTTTCCTGGCCCGTGCTGATCTTCTGGCTATTGCTTATCGTCGTCGGTGCCACCACGGCGGCGATGAATTTTTCCGAGCTGGCCGTGCAGGTCCGTACCTGGATGGGCACGCCCCGCTTTCTGCTGATGGCCTGGGTGCTGTACCCCGTCATCAAGGCCATCCATGAGCTGGGGCACGGCCTGGCCACCCGGCGTCTGGGCGGTGAGGTCCACCAGATGGGGGTGAGTCTGCTGCTACTGATGCCTGCGCCCTTCGTTGACGCCTCGGCGGCCTCGGCCTTCCGCTATGCCAGCCAGCGGCTGATGGTCAGCGGCGTGGGGATTCTGGTGGAACTGGCCATCGCAGCCCTGGCCGTGATTCTGTGGGTGATCGTCGAAGCTGGCCTGGTGCGGGACGTGGCGCTGGTGGTGGCCTTCATCTGCGGCGTATCCACACTGGCCTTCAACGGCAATCCGCTGTTGCGCTTCGATGGCTATTTCGTGCTGTGCGATGTGCTCGACTTGCCCAACCTCGGCCCGCGCAGCCAGGCCTGGTGGCGTTACGTGATATTCAACCGCCGCTTCGGCCTGGCCCAGTTTGCATCGCCGGAGCCCGGCCGGGGCGAGCGCTTCTGGCTGTACCTGTACGCTCCGGCATCAGCCATCTACCGTCTGGGATTGTCCATCGCCATCGTGGCCTGGATCGGCAGCTGGTCGATGCCCCTGGGGCTCATCGCCGGCACCGGCCTGGCCTTCGTCCTCGTGCTGCGCCCCGTTTATCGCTTCTGGCGCCGCCTGCTTGCCATGGCCTTGCCGACGCCTGTCCGCCAGCGTGCCCTGAGAGGGGCCGCAGCGTTGAGCCTGGGCGCCGTGGCTCTGTTCTGCCTGGTGCCCTTGCCCTTCGCCACGGTGGGCCGCGGCGTGGTGTGGGTGCCCGAACAGGCACAGCTGCGCACCGGCACCGACGGCTTCATCGAACATCTGGACGCCCGCCATGGCGAGGAGGTCGTGGCCGGGCAGGTCCTGGCGCATCTGTCTGACAGCCGGCTGGTGGCCGATGCAGTCAAACTGCGCAGCCAACTCGAGGCCCTCGACGTGGATCTCTACCAGGCCATGCTGCGCGACCCGGTCAAAGCCCGCAATATCGAGGAGGAGGTGGGGCGCCTGCGTGCCCAGTTGCGCCGTGTCGAGGAACTACAAAGCCTGCTGGTGCTGCGTGCCGGCGTCTCCGGGCGCCTGGTGATGCCCCGGCAGGCCGACGTGGAGGGTGCCTTCGTGCCCCGTGGTGCCTTGCTCGGCCACATCCTCACTAGCGAAGCCGCAACGGTTCGGGTTGCGGTGGAGCAGGACGAGGCGGCCCTGGTCCGCGGCGACACCCGGGCCGTGTCGGTGCGGCTGGCTGAGTCGCCGGATGAATCCCGCAATGGGCGCCTGCTGCGCGCCGTGCCGGCCGCCACCGAGAAGCTGCCCAGCGCAGCCCTGGGCGAGCACGCCGGCGGCGACATCGCCGTGGACCCGGCCGACAAGGATCACCAGCAGGCCATTGCACCGGTCTTCATCTTCGATATCGGCATAGACGAAACCGTACTCGAGCGGGCCGGTGGCCGGGCATGGGTGCGCTTCGAGCATGGCTGGGCCCCCCTCGCCGTACAGTGGGGGCGGCGCCTCAAGCAGCTCTTCCTGCGCCAGTTCGACCCCGGCTCATGACGATGCACCTGCACGCGCGCATGCCCCTTCCCGGGCTGGTGTGGGGCGCTTACCCGGAGCGACACGAGCCGCCGCAGGTCCGCTGGCCGTGGGCCCGCGCGCCCTACCTGCGTCAGGTTGCCGCAGTACGCCGGGCCACGGGCGACTGGCAGGGCCTCGACGACAGCACCTTTGCTGCCAGTCTGCACAAGCTTCGAGCCCATATCGGGCGTGACGGCCTTACGCCCCGACGAACCGTGGAGGCCATGGCGGTGGCAACCGAAGCCGCCCGCCGGGGGCTTGGCCTGCATGCCTACGACGCGCAGATCCACGCCGCCCTGATCATGCTCGACAACCGCCTGGCCGAGATGGCGACAGGCGAGGGCAAGACCCTGGCGGCGGCCCTGGCGGCCAGTGTCGGCGCCTTGGCCGGGACCCCCGTGCACGTGCTTACCGCCAACGACTACCTGGTCGAACGCGACGCCACCGGTCTGGCGCCCCTGTACACCTGCCTCGGACTGCATGCAGGCTTTGTCACCGGCCCGATGAGCGAGGCTGAGCGTCGCGACGCCTATGCCGCCCCGATCTGCTACGTGACGGCCCGGGAGCTCGTTTTTGATTATCTGCGGGACGGGCAGCGGCGGGGCTTCGTGCGGGCCGACCTGCAACGCCGCAACGCATCCCGCGGGCGGGGTGAAGCCCTGCTGCGGGGGCTGTGCATGGCCCTGGTCGATGAAGCTGACAGCCTGCTGATCGACGAGGCCATGACACCCTTGATCCTCTCCCGGCAGGTGCGAGGCGGCCCGGCCAGGGCCCTGTCCTGGCAAGCCTGGGCCCTGGCCGGGGAGCTTGTGGAAGGGCAGGACTTCACCGTGCCAGCAGTCGGGATGCGGGTCGAATTGAGCCCCGGCGGCAGCGCCCGGCTGGCCGACCTGAGTGCCGGCCTGGGCGGGCGCTGGCGTTCCCGCCGCCTGCGCGAGGAGGTGGTGTGCACCGCCCTGGCAGCCCGCCATCTCTACCGACGGGACGTGCACTACCTCATCCGGGACGGGCAGGTGGAGATTGTGGATGAGGTGAGCGGCCGCGCCGCACCGGGTAGGGTTTGGTCCCGGGGGCTGCACACCTTTGTAGAGCTGAAGGAAGGGTGCCGACCGACACCGGATACGGAGACCCTTGCCCAGATCACATATCAACGTTTCTTCCCCCGTTACCACCGCCTTGGCGGGATGAGCGGAACCCTGCATGAAGCGCGGGGAGAGCTGCGCGAGATCTACGGACTGGACGTGGTATGCGTTCCGTCACGTCGGCCGAACTCAAGGAAGTCCCTTGACTGCCGTATATATGACACGCGTCGTGCCTTGTGGGGAGCTGTCACCAGACGGGTTGCCGAGTATCGGGCGGAGGGTCGCCCGGTTCTCATTGGTACGGCCTCGGTCGCCGAATCCGACGCCTTGTCCGCCTGTCTGAGGGCGGCGGGCATTCCCCACGGACTGCTGAATGCCCGCCTGGATGCCAGCGAAGCGGCCATCGTGGCGTGCTCGGGCGAGCCCGGGCAGGTCACCGTCGCGACCAACATGGCCGGACGCGGAACGGATATTCCCCTGGCTGCCGGCGTGGCAGCAGCAGGGGGTTTGCATGTAATGAATTGCCAGTTCACCGCATCCCGACGCATTGACCGCCAGCTGGAGGGGCGCAGTGCTCGCCAGGGCGACCCGGGCAGTGCGGAACGCTGGATCAGCCTGGACACACCGCGGGTCGGCGAAGTGGCCGGGCTGATGGCACTGACCCGCAGGGCGGGGAAAGACGATGATGGACGGATCGGGCTCGGGCCGCGGCTGCTTGATGCGCTGCTGGGTTTGAGCCAATGGAGGCAGAGCCGCCGGGAAAGACGGGCTCGCCGTGCGCTTTTGGAGGCGGATCGTGAATGGGAGCGGGGACTCTCGTTTGGTGGTCCCGGAGAATGACACTATGAACAGATGGTTTGTGGCCTGGGTGATAGGGAGTGGCGCGGGGCTGGCAGGCGCCGCGCCGTCCAGCCCCCCGGCGCCCGCCCTCGGCTGCCTGATCGAGCCGGACAGGGTGGCCGATCTGGGCAGCCCGGTCATCGGTGTGCTGGAGGGCCTGCGCGTTGATCGCGGCGATGTGATCCGCAAAGGACAGGTGCTGGCCGTGCTGCGCAGCGACGTGGAGCGGGCGACCGCCGAGGTGGCCCGGACACGCGCCATGGCCGAGGCAGATCTGCACTCCGCCGAAGCCAACCGCGACTTTGCCCGCCAGAAGCTGAAACGCGCTGAAGATCTCGTGGCGCGCAATTTCCTCGCCCAGCAGGCCCTCGATCAGGCTCGCACCGAATTGCAGGTCAACGAGCAGAAGTACCAGCAGGCCCGCGAGCAGCAGCGGGTGTGGGGGCGTGAGCTGGGCGTGGCCCAGGCCCAGGTGGGGCTGCGCACCATTCGCAGCCCCTTTGACGGCGTGGTGGTGGAGCGCTACCTCGCCCAGGGTGAGCGGGTGGAGGAAAAGCCCGTGTTCAAGGTCGCCCGCATCGACCCGCTGCGAGTCGAAGTAATCGTTCCTGCCGCGCGCTTCGGCACCATCCAGGTGGGGGAGGTGGCCAGCGTGGCGCCGGATCTGCCCAACACCCCACCCCAGGAAGCCACCGTTACCCTGGTGGACAAGGTGGTGGATGCGGCCAGCAACACCTTTCGGGTACGCCTGGTGCTGCCCAACGCCAACAACCGGCTGCCGGCCGGCCTGCGCTGCCGCATCAGCTTTGCCGATCCGGCCCCGGTAGCCCCCGCCGCCGAGCGCCGCCTGGTGGGTGGGCTACGCATGGATGCCTCGCTCAGCCCGGCGCGACCAAAGCCTCGCCCCTGATGTCATGGATCGCCATCACCGACGCCGGGCGCTGATCGAGACCTTCGAGCAGCGCATTCTTTATTCTGCCGACCCGCTTCCGTCCGGTGAGCTTGTCTCCGCCCTTGTGGGCCTCGAACACACCGATGGAGCGACGGCAGATGGCGGCGGTGTCGAGCTGGTCTTCGTGGATACCCGCAGCCCGGATCTGCAACTCCTGCTCGACGATCTCGAAGCCCAGCGCCAGGCCGGGCGGGATCTCGAAGTTATCCTCATCGAGCAGGATGAGGACGGCATCGCCAAGGTCTCCGAAGCCCTGGCCGGGCATCATGACGTGGCGGCGGTGCACCTTGTCGGGCACGGCAGCGAGGGCTTGATCGAACTCGGAGCAAGCCGGCTGAACATGGACGTGCTCCTGCAGCGGGCCAGCGAGATTGCCGGCTGGGGCGATGCCCTGGTCGATAGTGGTGATCTGCTGCTGTATGGCTGTGATGTGGCCGCAGGAACGGACGGCGAGGCCCTGGTCACCACCCTGAGCCAGCTGACCGGGGCCGATGTGGCCGCCAGTATCGACACGACCGGCAGTGCCCTGCTGGGCGGCGACTGGGACCTGGAACGTCAGACCGGCAGCGTGGAAGCCCGACCCTTTGCCTCCGCCAGCCTGCAGGCCGAGTGGGGTGGAGTGCTCGGGGTCGCCGCCCAGGGCACCGAAACCCTGGTGAACCAGAACACCAGCGGCTCCCAGGGCAACAACTGGTCCGGCAAGACCGTGGGCATGGACGGCAGCGGCAATTACGTGGTCGTCTGGATGGACGGCTCCGGCGCCGACGGCAGCGGCCAGGGCATCTACGCACGGCGCTACGACGTGAACGGAACGGCACTGGGCAACGCCTTCCGGGCCAATAGCTACACCTTCGACAACCAGCGCAACCCCCAGGTGGCCATGGCTGCCAACGGCAACTTCGTCGTCGTTTGGGAAAGCATGGGGCAGGACGGCAGCAACTACGGTATCTACGCCCAGCGCTACAACGCCAGCGGCGTGGCCCAGGGCGGCGAGTTCCGCGTCAATACGATGACCATCGACGACCAGCGCGAACCGGCTGTCGCCATGGATGCCAATGGCAACTTCGTGGTGACCTATCAGGCCTGGGCATCAGGTAATAGCAGCTGGGGCGTGCTGGCCCAGCGCTATAACGCCAGTGGTCTGGCGCAAGGCGCCGAGTTCGTCGTCAACACCACTCTGGATCTCGACCAGATGGAGCCGAGCATCGCCATGGATGCCGCCGGCAACTTCGTCATTGCCTGGCAGAGCTATGGCCAGGAAGGCACCACCGACGGCATCTACGCGCAGCGTTACAACGCCAGCGGCCTGGCACTGGGCGGTGAGTTCCACGTCAATACCACGACGACCGACAACCAGAACCTCCCCACCGTTGCCATGGACAGCAGCGGCAACTTCATCATCACCTGGGAAAGCTACGCCCAGGACGGCAGCCTGCAGGGGATCTACGGCCAGCGTTACGACAGCGGTGGCGTCGCCCAGGGGGGTGAGTTCCGGCTCAACACGACCACCGCCAACGCCCAGCAGAACCCGGTGGTCACGATGACTGGCGGTGGCAGCTTTGCGGTCACCTGGCAGAGCACCGCCCAGGACGGCAACCTGGAAGGGGTGTACATGCGTCTCTACGACGCGTCGGGAAACCCCGTTACCGGCGAGACACGGGTCAACACCACCACTACCGGCGACCAGCATTCACCCAGCGTCGTTTCCAACCAGAACGGCCGCATGGTGATCACGTGGCAGGGCAATGGCAGCGGAGATGGCGACGGCGTCTTCATGCAGCGCTATACCTACGGCTTCCCGCCGGTATTGACCATGTCCACCGGCAGCGCCACCTACGTGGAGAACGCTGCCCCCCTGTCCGATGCAGGCGCCACGGTGACGGACCCCAACACCACGGCGTTCAACGGCGGCCAGCTCATTGTCCAATTGACCTCCAACGGCACGGCAAGCGACGAGCTGGGTATCCGCAACGATGGCGTCGGAGCCGGACAGATCGGCGTTTCGGGCGCCAACGTGACCTACGGCGGGGTGGTCATCGGTACCTTCAGCGGGGTGTTCGGCAACGGCAGCACGCCGCTTACCGTGACCCTCAACGGCAATGCCAGCGTGGCCGCCACCCAGGCCCTGGTAAGGGCGGTCACCTACCGCGACACCAGTGACGCACCGTCCACCCTCACCCGGACCCTGAGCCTCGCCCTCTCCGACGGAACCGGATGGACCAGCAACCCGGCCACCATCAGCCTGGCTGTGGTGGCCCAGAACGATGCGCCGGTCCACAGCGTGCCGGGCGCCCAGAGCACGCCCATCAGCACCTCCCTGATCTTTTCGTCGGCCAACGGCAACCCCCTTGTGGTCAGCGATGCCGACTCAGGCGGCGGCAACCTGCAGGTCAGCCTGACGATCACCAATGGCAGCCTCAGCCTGAGCCGCATCACCGGCCTGAGCTTCACCAGCGGAGACGGCAGTTCGGATACGGCGATGACCTTCTCCGGCAATCTGGCCAACATCAACGCCGCCCTGGAGGGTCTGGTCTACACGCCCACCACGGGCTACAACGGTGCGGCCAGCCTGGGCATCACCACCAGCGACCTGGGCAACACGGGCAGCGGCGGCGCCCTTACCGACAGTGACAGCATCACCATCCAGGTGGGCGCAGTGCGTTTCCAGCAGGATGTGGCCGGTTACACCGGCACGGTCGACACCTATGTCAGCGATGGCGCCACCGGCACCAGTTTCGGCAACGCCACCACCGTGATCGTGGACGACGGCTCGCCGGTAATCCAGGGTCTGCTGCGTTTCGACAGCATGTTTGGCAGCGGGGCAGGGCAGATCCCTTTCGGTGCCACCATCAATTCGGCATCCCTGTCCTTCTACGTTACCAACCAGGACGCCGCCGACACCGTCTCCCTGTACACCATGCTCGGGTCGTGGTCGGAAGCCTCAACCTGGAGCAGCCTGGGCTCGGGCGTGCAGATGAACGGCACCGAGGCCGCGAGCTCGCCCCTGACCACCTTCAGCGCCGGGGTTTCCGGCTGGAACACCATCAACGGGTTGGCCAGCTCGGTGCAGGTATGGGCAGACAACGGCAGCAACCAGGGCTGGCTGCTGGCCTCGGCCAATCCCGGTGCCGACAACTGGGCCTTTGCGTCATCGGAGTACGCCACGGTCAGCCTGCGCCCCTATCTGATCATTTCCTACACGGCGCCGATCGCCCCCACCATCACCAGCAACGGCGGCGGCACCACCGCCAGCGTCAACACGGCTGAGAATGCCACGGCAGTGACAACGGTCACCGCAACCGATGCAGACAGCACCGCGGCCGAGCTGAGCTACAGCATCGTCGGTGGCGCCGATGCGGGCAAGTTCAGCATCAATGCCGCCACGGGCGCCCTGCGTTTCATCACGGCGCCCAACTACGAGCTGCCCACCGACACCGGCAGCAACAACGTCTATGACGTGACCGTGCAGGTCAGTGACGGTTTCCTGAGCGACACCCAGGCCATCGCCGTCGCGGTGACGCCGGTGAATGACAACACCCCGGTGATCAGCAGCAATGGCGGCGGCGCAACAGCGGCCATCAGCCTGGCCGAAAACACCCTCCCGGTCACCACCGTGACCGCCAGCGACGCCGACCTACCCACTTCCACACTCACCTACACCATCATCGGTGGTGCGGATTCGGCCCGCTTCTCCCTCAACAGCAGCACCGGGCAGCTCAGTTTCTTGGCCGCCCCCAACTACGAAGTCCCCAGCGACGCGGGCGCCAACAATGTCTATGACGTGACCGTTCAGGTGTCGGATGGCACCTACACCGACACCCAGGCCATCGCCGTCACCATCACTGCGGTCAACGACAACACCCCGGCGATCACCAGCAACGGCGGCGGGGCGGCGGCCAGCGTCAGTATTGTCGAACACACCGCTGCCGTCACCACCGTCACCGCTACCGATGCCGACCTGCCGGCGCAAACCCTCACCTACAGCATTGCCGGGGGCAACGACGCAGGGCAGTTCGCCGTCGACAGCGGCACCGGCGTGCTCAGCTTCATCACCGCCCCCAATTTCGAGTCGCCGGTCGACTTCGACGCCAACAACATCTACCACGTGATCGTCCAGGTGTCGGATGGCACGCTTGCCAGCACCCAGGCCATCGCGGTGACGGTCAGCAACATCAATGAGGCGCCCATTCTCAATGCCACGCCAGCGGTGGCCCTCGCGCCGATCGCCGAGGATGCCGGAGCACCGGCGGGCGCCGTCGGCACCCTGGTCTCGACTCTCGTGGACATCGCCGGCGGCGGCGGCTGGGACAACTTCTCCGACCCGGATCTCGGCGCCAGCACCGGCCTGGCCGTGATCGGCGCAGATGCCACATCCGGCACCTGGTATTACACAATCAACGGCGGCAGCAGCTGGAGCACCCTGGGCACCCCCACAACGGCCAGCGCACGCCTGCTCGCTGCCGACACCCAGACGCGGGTGTACTTTGCCCCCGCCAGCAATTTCAACGGTAGCCTTGCCAACGCCCTGACATTCCGCGCCTGGGACAGGACCAGCGGCAGCAACGGCGGGCTCGCCGACACCAGCACCAACGGCGGGGCAAGCGCCTTCTCGACCGCCACCGACACTGCGGCCCTGAGCGTTACGGCCGTCAACGATGAGCAGAGCATCGTCAGCAACACCGGCGCCACCTTTGCCGAAGGCTCTTTGGGCAACATCATCACCAGCACCATGCTGCGCACCACCGATGTGGACAACAGCGCCGCCCAGCTGGTCTACACCCTTGGCACCGCACCGGGCGTGGGAACCCTGTACCGCAGTGGCGTGGCGCTGGGGGCAGGGGGGAGCTTCACCCAGGCCGACGTGGACAGCAACCTGCTCACCTACACCCACGGTGGCGGTGAAAACACGGCCGACAGTTTCTCGTTCACGGTGGACGACGGTGCCGGTAGCACCTCTTCGGCGAGTTTTGCCATCACCATCACCGGGGTCAACGACAACGCACCGGTGATCACCAGCAACGGCGGCGGGGGCAGTGCCTCGATCTCCATGCCGGAGAACAACACCGCGGTGACCACCGTGACCGCCACCGATGGCGACATCCCCACCACTACGCTGAGTTACAGCATCGCGGGTGGAACAGACGCTGCGCATTTCTCCATCAACCCGACGACCGGTGTCCTGCAGTTCGTCTCGACCGCCGATTTCGAAACGCCCCTCGACGTAAATGGGGACAACGTCTATCACATCAATGTCCAGGTCAGCGACGGCAGCCTGACCGACACCCAGACCCTCACCGTCACCATCAACGACGTTGTCAACGAGCTGGTCGTCACCACCGCGGCCGATCTCACCGATGGCGACACCTCCAGCATCACCGCCCTGCTTGCCAACATGGGAGGCGACGGCAAGATCTCCCTGCGCGAAGCCATCCTCGCCGCCAACAACTCGGCCGGTGCCGACACCATCACCTTCGCCATCGGCTCGGGGCCGCAGGTCATCCACCTCAATTCCGTGTTGCCGGCCATCACCTCCGTGATCCATATCGAAGGCACTTCCCAGACCGGCTATGCCGGCACGCCCCTGGTGATGCTCGATGGTGCTGCCGCCGGCGCCACTGCCACGGGTCTGGAGTTCAGCCCGGGCAGCAGCGGCAGCAGCGTGCGGGGGCTGGCCATCGGCAACTTCAGCCTCTACGGCATCCATGTCAATCAGGTCTCCGCCATCACCATCGCCGGCAACTACCTGGGCACCGATCTGAGTGGCGCACTTGCCGCGCCCAACGGTGTCGGCCTGTTCATTTCCGAATCCGGCAACAACATCGTCGGTGGCACCTCCGCCGCCGATCGCAACATCATCTCCGGCAACACCGGAGGGGGCGTGGTGGTGAGTGGCGCGACGGCCACCAACAACGTCATCCAGGGTAACTACATCGGCCTGGATCGCACCGGCACCGCCGACTTGGGCAACGGGGGGGACGGGGTGTCGGTACAGGCCTCGGCAAGCAACAACCTGATCGGGGGCACCACGCCGGCCGAGCGCAACGTCATCTCCGGCAATACCGGATCAGGCGTCCGCATCTACAGCACCTATACGGATTTCAACACGGTCTCGGGCAATTACATTGGTACCAACGCCGCCGGCACCGCCAACATCGGCAATGCCGGCCAGGGCGTGGAGCTGGACGGGGTGTCAGGCAACATCATCGGCAGCCTGACGTCGGGAGGAGGCAATCTGATTTCCGGCAACGCTGGTGACGGCGTACTGGTGGAAAACGGGGGGGACGGCAACCTCATCTTTGGCAACACCATCGTGGCCAACGGGGAGGAGGGGATACAAGTGTGGGGTGGCGCCATCAACACCGTGATCGGTCATTCGACACCCGCCGCACGCAACATCATCTCCGGCAATGCCATGCAGGGCATCGGAATCTATGGCATCTCCTCCGGCACCGTGGTGCGCGGCAACTGGATTGGCGTGGCCACCGATGGGGTGACCGCCCAGGGCAACGGCAAGCGGGGCATCCATGTCTCCCAGGCGTCCAGCGTGATGATCGGGGGCTCCAACCCGGGTGAAGGCAACATCATTGCCAACGCCGGCGCCCTGCACCCGGGAGTAAGCCTTTCCGACGGCGCCAACGGCGTGGTGATCATCGGCAATTCCATCTACGGCAGCAGCTCGCTGGGCATCGACCTGGACGGTGACTGGGTGACCGCCAACGACCCGGGCGATGCGGACGTCGGCTCCAACAACCTGCAGAACACGCCCGAGCTGCTCTCGGCACTGCTAACCGGTAGCGACATCGCCTTGTCCGGCACCCTCAACAGCCTTGCCAACACGCGTTTCCGCATCGAGTTTTTTGCCAATCCGGGGCCCCATGCGTCCGGCTACGGGGAGGGCCGCAGCTACATCTGCTTTGTTGATGTATTGACGGACGCCAGTGGCAACGCAAGCTTCGGCCCGTCCTACGCCGGGGCCTTGCCGGCCGGCAGCCAGTACTGGATCTCATCCACGGCAACCCGCCTCGACGGGTCGAGCAACTTCGTTGAAACCTCGGAGTTCTCCGCCAGCATTCCAACCAATCCGCCCGTAATTACCAGCGATGGCGGAGGGAGCACGGCGGCGGTCTCCGTCGCCGAGGGCACGACGGAAGTGACGACAGTGATCGCCGTCGATCCGGACGGCGCAGCCCAGACCATCACCTACAGCATCGTCGGTGGCGCCGACGCCGGCCGCTTCACGATCAACGCCAGCTCCGGCCTACTCGAGTTTTCGGCATCGCCCGATTTCGAAGCCCCGGCCGACGCCAACGGTGACAACCTCTATGAGGTCATCGTGCGCGCCAGCGATGGCCTGGGTGGAACCGACAGCCAGGCCATCAGCGTCAGCGTGACCAACGTCAACGATGAACCGGGCTTCAGCTTCATCTCCGGCAACGTGGATTACGCCGAAAACGCCGGCGCCATCATCGTTGCCCCGACGGCCACCGTGACCGACCCGGACTCTGCCAACTTCGACGGCGGCCGGCTGGTGGTGTATTTCTCGTCCGGCGGCCAGGCGGAAGACCGTATCGCCCTGCGCAATGAAGGCATCGGCGCGGGGCAGATCGGGGTGAGTGGCGGCGCCGTCACCTTTGGCGGAGTGCTGATCGGGAGTTGGAGCGGTGGGCAAAACGGCACAACGCCCTTCGTCGTGACTTTCAACGCCAGCGCCACGCCGGCCGCCGTTCAGTCGATGGCACGCAACATCACCTACCAGAACGTCTCCGACGCGCCTTCGGCCGCGGCCCGCAGCATGGTCGCCTACGTTGAGGACGGTGATGGAAGCAGCAGCCCCATCACCGGCGGAACAGTCACCCCCATCCAGGTCAACGACGCGCCGGTGATCACGTCCAACAGCGGCGGCGCAACAGGTTCGCAAGGCCTTGAAGAGAACGCGACTTTCGTCACCACCGTAACGGTCTCCGATCCCGACGGGCCCGCTGCGGTATTCAGCATTGCCGGGGGCAACGACAGCGGAAAATTCACCATCGACGGGAGCACCGGCGTGCTGAGTTTTGTCAGCGCACCGGACTTTGAAGCGCCCACCGACCTGGACCGCAACAACGTCTACGAGGTGATTGTCCAGGTGTCGGACGGCAGCGGCGGGGTGGACACCCAGGCCCTGTCGGTCAGCGTCAGCCCGGCCAACGACAACGCGCCGCAGATCACCAGCAATGGCGGCGGGGCGACGGCCGCCATCAGTCTTGCCGAAAACACCGCCATCGTGACCACGGTGACGGCCACCGACGCCGACCAGCCCACCCAGACACTCAGCTACGCCATCGTCGGTGGCGCCGATGGCGCGCTGTTCAGCATCGATGGCGCGAGCGGCGTCCTGAGCTTCCTGGCTCCGCCAGACTTCGAGACCCCGGCCGACGCCGACTCGGACAACACCTATGCAGTCACCGTCCAGGTGGCCGACGGTGCCGGCCTCACCAGCACCCAGGGCATTTCCGTCAGCATCACCGCGGCCAACGACAACGCACCGGAGATCAGCAGCGATGGCGGCGGCGCGGCCGCATCGATCAGCGTGGAGGAGAACACTACGGCCGTGACGACGGTCACCGCCACCGACGCCGACCTGCCCGTCCAGACGCTGACCTACAGCATCAGCGGCGGTGCCGATGCCGCGCGCTTCCAGATCGATGGCACGACGGGCATGCTCAGCTTTCTCACAGCACCGGATTTTGAAGTCCCTACGGATGCCGGCGGCGACAACGTTTACGACATCATCGTCCAGGTCTCCGACGGTCAGGGCAGCACCGACACCCAGGCCATCGCGGTGACGGTAACCTCCGCCAACGACAGTGCGCCGGTCATCACCAGCCCCGGCACCGCCAGCGTGGCCGAGAACACCACGGCTGTCATGACAGTCACCGCCACCGATGCGGATCAACCCGCCCAGACGCTGACCTACAGCATCAGCGGTGGCGCCGATGCCGCGCGCTTCCAGATCAATGCCGATTCCGGTGTACTCAGCTTCCTCACCGCGCCGGACTTCGAAGTGCCGACCGATGCCGGCGGCGACAACGTCTACGACGTGATCGTCCAGGTCTCCGACGGCCAGGGCAGCACCGACACCCACGCCATCGCCGTCACAGTAACCTCCATCAACGACAGTGCGCCGGTCATCACCAGCCCCGGCAACGCCAGCGTGGCGGAGAACACCACGGCCGTGATGACAGTCACTGCCACGGATTCGGACCAGCCTGCCCAGACGTTGGCCTACAGCATCGTCGGTGGTGCCGATGCTGCCCACTTCCAGATCGACGCCAACACGGGCGTATTGAG
>NZ_JBIJDC010000110.1:0-16106 GCF_044344315.1 Zoogloea sp.
GCCGAGCAGCGCACCAGCGGGCGGGGAAGTCCGGCGCGGCTGTCTGAGCCCGAAGGGCGAGTTCCGCGCCGGCCGCCTGATGGGAGCAGCGCAGGGCAGTCGGCCGCAGGCCGACCGGGGGTGGCGGGTCGCCTTCTTTGCCTCCTTTCTTGGCGAAGCAAGAAAGAAGGTCGCCCGCCGGGGCGAATTCCCGGCCAACGTAACGCCAAACACCGGAAAGCCCGTAAGTAAGAGCTCAAGCCTTACCTGCCGAAGAGAAAACGCTTTCCATACCTAACACGAACATAGCCATTAAATTCGACCCCAAAAGAGTCGTCGCCCATGGACTGAGCTCCGGAGCACTGCTGTCAGCCCCGCCGGTTGCGGCGCCGGACGGTGACGAGCAAGCCGGCCATGCCCAGGCCAAGCAGCGCCATGGAGGCGGGCTCCGGGACTTGTAAGGTGTGGGGCGTGTAGTCGTACTCCACCTTCGCACCGCATCTGGCCTGGGTGATGAGGCCCAGGCTGACGGTGCCGGCCCCCCCCGTCCAGCATTTTTTCGTCCGAGTTCTCGCAGTACAGGGTGAAGTTGCCGCCCCCCGCCTGGGCGAACAGGCTGGGCGTCAGCGCATCCAGCGTCAGGGCCTCGCTGCTGCCCAGGGGGCCAAAGGTGGCGCTCGTGCCCGCAGCCAGGCTGACCGAGCCGGTGGAGGCCTGCAACTGGAGGGCTGGCATGAGCGCGTCCAGGGTGGTATTGAGGCCTGGCAGCGAGCTGCTGAAGTACATCCGGATGATCGAGTTGGCGGTAACGGTCTGGTTGCTGCCGGAGGCGTTGCTCAGCATGAAGCTGCTGCTCCCGGTGCCGAACAGGGTCAGCCTGGCCTTGTTCAGGGTGCCGATATTGGTGTCAAAGAGATCCAGCATGCCGTCCTGGGAGATCGGCGTCATTGAATCTGTATTGCTGAAAGACAGGCTCGCTCCGAGTGCCGGGCCGGCTGCAGCGCAGGCGGCGATTGCCACAGTGAGAACAGTTTTGATCACGGAGCACCTCATTTTCTGAGTCATGGCGCCAGTCGCGCGGCATTCGCCAGCCGGCGTCACGCCGAATTCGTTTCGACACCCCCTGAAGATACCGAGGGTAGACTGATCAAGTTGTTTCGGAGTGTTTCGTATTTGTTGTTTTGGTTAATTTTTCTTGTTTTGAGGAAATTTATCATTCCCTGCAGCGTTCGTGTTCGTGCTTTGAGGGAGAATGACTCCTAAGTCGTAACGATCACGGCTGAAAGTACGGTGACGATGTGCGGGATGGGTGCTGCGCAAGTTGGAAACGACCGGGTGCAGGAAGGGGTAGCCCGGCAGCAGGGCGGTGCGCAGAAATGTCAGGACAAAAAAAGGCCGCCTTGCGGCGGCCTTTTTCCATCCTTCTGCGTTTCCCGGAAGCCGGGAAACGAGGAGAATTACTTGCGACGACGGATGGCAGCCAGGCCCATCATGCCAAGGCCAACCAGCGCCATGGAGGCGGGTTCCGGCACCTTGTTGGTGGTCGGGGTGTAGTCGTAAGCGATGGAAGCGCCGCAGCCGGCGGTGGTGGTCTGGCTGGCAGCCACGTTGCCGCCGCCGCCGCTGACGCCCAGGCCGCTGAACGATTCGCAGGAGATGGAGAAGGTGCCGCCGCCAGCAGCGCCGAAGAGGGCGGCGGTCGGGGTCAGGGCGATGGTGTCGGTATCGGTCAGCGGGCCGAAGGAGGCGCTGGCGCCGGGAGCCAGGGTCTGGAGGCCGGTGGTGGCGGTCAGGTTCAGCAGAACGGCGCTCAGGTCCAGGCCGGCGAGGGAGCTGGTGAAGGACAGGTCAACGGTGCCGGTGCCGCGAGCAGTCTGGGACTGGGCAGCGGAGTTCGACAGGTCGATGGTGGTGGTCATGCCACCAGTCAGCGTCAGGGTGACGCTGTTCAGGGTGCCGAGGTTGGTGTCGAACAGGTCGAGGAAGCCGCTCTGGCTGATCTCGGTGGTCTGCTCGGCGTTGCTGAAGGACAGAGCTGCGTTGGCGGAGCCAACGGACAGGGCGGCCAGAACGGCAGCGGCGAGGATTTTTTTCATGAATGAAACTCCAGTGAGAAATTTGTGAAAATCATTGGCAGCTTAGTGTTGCCGGCGCTGCCTGGGTATCTTTGAGCAAGAGCTGTGCCCGAAGTGAGATGTTTTATATAAATCAATGGATTATAAAATCTGCAAAAGGGCGGAAAAAAGAAGTGTCAAATCCATCGACACTGAATTGTCAATTCATGTTGAATTCAAGGCGTGAGGATTTTGTTTATTTGATGAATTTTTCGGTCATATTTTTTCTGGATTCAGAATTGGGTTCTGAAAATGGCAGTTGATGGAATGATCTGCGGTTATTTGTATAATTGTGTGAATTTGACGTTTGGGGTGATTGAATGGCTGAGGACCAGGGGAATGCAGGCGTTGAGCATCAGGAGCGTCGTCGTCGTCAGCGCTTTGTGGCCAAGCGCTGGGGGAGTGTTTGCTTCTGGGTGGTCATCAATGGGCAGCGCCTGCCGCTGAACGATCTGTCGCTGGAAGGTTTCAGCCTGTCGGCCGGGGTGCCGCCCCTCGGCAGCGGTCCCTTCCCCTTTGTGCTGCAGATTGACGGCGTGCCCGATGAGATCCGCGGCATGGCGGAGGGCATGAACTTCGTACTTGGCGAAGATGGCGGCCTTTTTGGCTGCCGCTTTCTCTCCTTTGAGGGAGAGGGGGCGACCAGCCTCCATGACTGGCTGACAGTGCATGTGATTGCCACGGCCACCATCCGTATCTCCGAGAAGGAGGCGGCGGCGATCGTGGCGGGCCCCTCCCTGATCTAGAGCCAGGCGCCGGGCGAGGTCTGGCGCGGCCCTCGGGCAGGTCCTGTGAAATCTGCCCAGGTGCTTGAAAGATATGATAAATTCCATACCAGCTTCGCCGGCCACGCGCCGGCGTTTTCGTTAGGCCGTCCTGGCCCCCGAAAGTTGAGGAATTCCTGTCGTGCTCATCGCCAACAACATCACCATGCAGTTCGGGGCCAAGCCCCTGTTCGAAAACGTTTCCGTCAAGTTCGGTGACGGCAACCGCTACGGCCTGATCGGCGCCAATGGGGCCGGCAAGTCCACCTTCATGAAGATCCTGGCTGGCGTGCTGGAGCCCTCGGCCGGCAATGTGGCCCTGGATAGCGGCGAGCGCATGGCCTTCCTGCGCCAGGACCAGTTTGGCTACGAAGATGTGCGGGTGCTCGATGTGGTGATGCAGGGGCACGCCGAGATGTGGAAGTGCATGCAGGAGAAGGATGCGATCTACGCCAACCCGGAGGCCACCGAAGAGGACTACATGAAGGCCGCCGAGCTGGAGGGTCACTTTGCCGAGTACGACGGCTACACCGCCGAAGCCCGCGCCGGCGAGCTGTTGCACGGGGTGGGCATCCCCACCGAGCAGCATGGCGGCCTGATGCGTGAAGTGGCGCCGGGCTGGAAGCTGCGCGTGCTGCTGGCCCAGGCCCTGTTTGCCAACCCTGACATCCTGCTGCTGGACGAACCGACCAACAACCTGGACATCAACACCATCCGCTGGCTGGAAGATGTGCTCAACGAGCGCAACTCCACCATGATCATCATCTCCCACGACCGCCACTTCCTGAACCAGGTGTGTACCCACATGGCGGATCTGGACTACGGCCGCATCCAGGTGTGGCCCGGTAACTGGGACGACTACATCGAGGCTTCCACCCAAGCCCGTGAGCGCCAGTCCAACGCCAACCAGAAGGCCAAGGAGAAGGTCCAGGAGCTGCAGGAATTCGTGCGCCGCTTCTCGGCCAACAAGTCCAAGGCCCGCCAGGCCACCAGCCGCGCCAAGCAGATCGAGAAGATCAAGATCGAGGAGTTCAAGCCCTCGAGCCGCCAGTACCCGTGGATCCGCTTCGACTACGACGAGAAGGAAAAGCTGCACCGTCAGGCCGTCGAGATCGAGAACCTCACCTTCGGCTACGATCCGGCCAACCCGATCATCAAGAACTTCACCTTCACCGCCGACGCCAACGACCGCATCGCCATCATCGGTGAGAACGGCATTGGCAAGACCACTCTGCTCAAGCTGCTGGTGGGCACCGGCCTGCATGGTCTGGCGCCCCAGTTCGGTACCATCAAGTGGGCCGAGAAGGCCAAGCTCGGTTACTACGCCCAGGACCACGCTGACGATTTCGCCAGCGGCGAGAATCTCACTGACTGGATCAGCGGCTATGTGCGTGAAGGTGGCTACGAAGGCGACGACGCCGAGACACTGATCCGCGGCACCCTGGGCCGTCTGCTGTTCAAGGGCGACGACGTGAAGAAGTCGGTCAAGGTGATCTCCGGGGGCGAGCAGGGCCGCATGCTCTTCGGCAAGCTCATGCTCCAGCGCAAGAACGTGTTGCTCCTCGACGAGCCGACCAACCACATGGACATGGAGTCCATCGAGTCCCTTAACTCGGGCATCGCCGATTTCGGCGGCACCCTGTTCTTCGTCTCCCACGACCGGGCCTTCGTGTCGTCCATCGCCACGCGCATCCTCGAGATCCGCGGCCCGGGCGACATCGTGGACTACCGCGGTACCTACGAGGAATACCTGTCCAGCCAGGGCATCCAGTAAGCGGTTCGGCGGCCCCGTCGTCGGGGTCGCGATTTTCCGTGCCTTCGGGCGCTGCTCCGACGCCACCGTGAAACCTCTCATCCAGCCTGCCCTCGTCGTCGTCACCATCCTGGTGGGGCTGGTGGTGGATCGCCACGGCGGGGCCTGGGGGCAGCCGCTGGTCAGCCTTTGGGTGTGGCTGCTCTTCGGCGTGCTGATGTTCCAGGCGGCAGCTTTGCGCCTGCGCCTGCTGGCCTGCCTGCTCATTGCAACGGCGGGTGAAGTGGTGCTGTCGCTGGTATGGGGCTTGTACGACTATCGATTCGGCAACCTGCCCCTGTTCGTGCCGCCGGGGCATGTGCTCCTGTACTGGCTGGGCCTGCAGTGGGCCGGGCGCCTGCCCGGACGGGTGATTGCCCTGACCCCATGGCTGGCTCTGGCGGGCGTCAGCGCCCTGGCCGTGGCTGGCATCGACTGGATGGGGCCGGCCCTGCTGGCGGTGTTCCTGGTCTGCGTGTGGCGGGGGCCTGCTCCGCGTCTCTATATCACGATGTTCCTGCTGTCCCTGGCCATGGAGCTGTGGGGCACCTGGCTGGGTAACTGGACCTGGCGCGCAGCCCTGCCGGGGCTGGGCTGGCCGGTGGCTAATCCGCCCCTGGCGGCGGGGGCCTTCTACTGCGTTCTTGATCTGCTTAGTGAATCTGTGCGTCGCCGTAGATCCTGCCACGCTACCTGAGGTTCCGGTCCGTGTAAGCTTTGGACCGGCCATGAAACTCAGCAAGCTATCCCTGATCTTCTCCGCGGCCCTGTTGCTGATGGTTACGATCAACGGGGTGATCTCCCTGTTGGTGCTGGATGCCTTTGACCGGGCCCAGGCCGTTCAGGACGAGCGCATCGAAGCATTGCACCTCGTGGGCGAACTCCGCCGCGAGGTGGATACCCTCGGCCGTCTGGTGCGCAGCTACGTGGTAACCCGTGAGACGCGCTATCTCACCTACTACTACGCCATTCTGGCGATTCGCGAGGGCGAGAAGCCTGCGGTCGACAACGGCAGCGCGGCGAGCTACTGGGATCGCGTGATTGCCGGCGAGGCACGCTTCGAGCCGCAGGCGGAGGGCCCCCGGGTGTCGATGCGTTCGCGCATGGTGAGCCTGGGTTTTCAGGGGGCCGAGCTGGCGGCCCTGGAAGAGGTGCTGGCCGAGTCGGAAGCCCTCAAGGAGCTTGAACAGGTGGCCTTTGCGGCGACCCAGGGGCTCTACGATCCGGCGACCCGCGCCTTCGTCTCGGATGGGCAGCCCCAACCGGATCTGGCCGTGAAGCTGGTGCACGGGCGGGATTACGATCAGCAGCACGCCCGCGTCGCAGTGGCCGTCGCCCGCCTGATGGAGCAGGTGGATCAGCGCACGGGGCGTCAGGTGGACGAGGCTCGCCGGCATCTGCGCAACTGGATTATTGCAGTGATCGCGGCCATGGCGAGTGCTGCCCTGCTGGTGTTGTTCGGCCTGCGTACTACGCGCAGCAAGGTGCTTCTCCCCCTTGAGGACATGTCCTCGGCGACGGGCCGTCTGGCCCGGGGCCAGTACGACGTGCGTGTGACCGGCGAGGGGAGCGTGGAGGAAGTGCGGGTGTTGCGGGATGCGTTCAATTCCATGGCTACGGCCATCGAGCGCGACATCCACGAGCGGGAGGATATCGAATCCGCGCTGAAGGAGGCCAGCACCCGGGCGGAGCAGGCGACCCAGGCCAAGTCCATGTTCCTGGCCAACATGAGCCACGAGATCCGCACCCCGCTCAATGCGGTGATTGGCATGGCCGAGCTGATTCTCCACAGCCCGTTGCCGCCGCGGCAACGGGATTACGCCGAAAAGATCCGGATGGCCGGGCGCAGCCTGCTCGATACGGTTAACGACATCCTCGATTTTTCCAAAATCGAAGCGGGCCGGCTGGAGCTCGAGAGCGTGCCCTTCCGCCTCGAGGACGTTATCTCCAACGCCTATCTTCTGGTCGAGCGGGCCGCCCTGGAAAAAGGGGTCGAGCTGCTCTTCGAGGCGCGCCCCGGCAGCGGCAGCCTGCTGGCCGAGGCCCTCGTCGGTGACCCTTTGCGTATCGGTCAGGTGCTGGCCAACCTGCTGTCCAATGCTGTCAAGTTCACCCCTTCCGGCCACGTTTCGCTGCGGGTTGACGGACAGATCGCCGAAGATGGGCGCCTCATGCTCAGCCTGATCGTCGAGGACACCGGAATCGGCATGCGTGCCGACCAGATCGAGCGGCTCTTTGAGGACTTCGTGCAGGCAGATGGGGCCACCACCCGGCAGTACGGGGGCACGGGCCTTGGCCTGGCGATTGTGCGCCGCTTGGTGGATCTCATGGGTGGAGACGTCCGCGTGCACAGCGTGCCCAAACGGGGCAGTGTGTTCCAGGTGCTGCTGCCCCTGGCCCGCGACGACCGCTACCCGCCCGGTCCGCAGGACACGGCCGGACTGCGCCTGCGTGTGCTGGTGGCCGACGATTACCCTGAGGCCCGCCTGGCCCTGATCGATCTCCTCAACTTCGAGGGCATCGACGATGTGGATGCGGTGAGCAGTGGTGCAGAGGTGCTGGCTTGCCTTGAGGCGGCCCGGAACGATGGGCAGCCCTACGATCTGCTCTTCCTCGACTGGTCGCTCCCCGACCGGGACGGCGGGGAGATACTGGATGTGTTGCGTCAGCAGCCTGAGTTGGCGCCCCGCCATGTCGTCCTCATGTCGATGCCGCGGGCCATTGAGGGTGAGACACCGGAAATCCATCCGGACGGCCTGCATTTCTGCGACAAGCCGGTGCTGCCCGGGGCCCTGCGTCGCTTGTGCGATGCCGTGCTGGGGCGCGTGGTGGCAAGCTCCGGCAGCGGCGGGGTGACCACCGGCGCCCTCGACGGCATGCGTGTCCTGCTGGTGGAGGACAACGCCACCGGGCGCGACGTGGCGATCGCCCTGATGGGGCGCTGGGGGGTCGAGGTGGACACCGCCGGGGATGGCCGCGACGCCCTCGGCCAGCTCGCCGCCCAGCCCCCCGACTACTACGCCCTGGTCTTCATGGATCTGCAGATGCCGGTCATGGATGGGTACGAGGCAGTGCGTCAGCTGCGTGCCCAGCCCGCCTATGCCGGTCTGCCCATCTATGCCCTGTCAGCCCACAGCGGCCGCGCCGTGCTGGAGCGCTGCCTGGCCATCGGCATGAATGGCTGCCTCAACAAGCCCTATGAGCTGAGTGACCTCTACAAGGTGCTGCGCCAGCATTACCCGGGCGCCCCGGATCTTGCCGATCTGCCCATGGCCGCCGCGGGCTCCGCCGTGCTGGCCGGCCTGGACGATATTCCCGGCCTGGATGCGCGCTGTGCCATCAACGATACGGGCATCAGCCCGACCCTTTACCCGCGCCTTCTGGCGAAGTTCCACCTGCAGTTTGCCGACGGCCCGGTGGAGTTGAAGGCTGCCGTGGAGGACAGGGCGTGGGATCAGGTGGCGTCCCTCGCCCACACGCTCAAGGGGCGTGCCGGCCTGCTCGGGATGACGGAGGTGTCGGCCCTGGCCGGGCGCCTCGAGGCGGCTGCCCATGCCGCCGACAACAGTCGGGCCCGGATCGCCCTCAAGAGCATTGAGGAGCACCTCCATGTCATCGTCAGTGGGCTTGTACGCATACTTCCTGTGGGCGGTTTGACGGAAGAGCCGGCCCGTGACGCCCGTTTCGTTTCCGCGAGCGGCGCCTGACTTACGGCTTACTTTGCCGACTGGCTCGCGATCTCATCCATTCTCTGCGACAGCCCCTCCAGGTAGGCCGGGAACTGGTGGATGTCATCATGGTGGGCGCCGCTAACCCGCAGCAGCACTGCCCGCCCGCTGCTGGCCGCCGCCAGCTGGCGTGCGTGATCAAAGGGAATCAACTCATCCGCGTCGCCGTGGGCAATCAGGATCGGGCTCTGCACCGTGCCGATCACCTGGTCGGTGCGCAGGGGATACTTCAGCAGCGCCGCCGGGACCAGCGGAAACTGTTCGGTGGCCAGGCGTTCCACGCTGGTGTAGGGCGTGACCAGGATCAGCAGGGCCGGCGTTACGTCCGCGGCAAGGCGGGTGGCCAGACCGCTGCCCAGGGAGCGGCCCAGGATCACCACCGGCTTGCCGGCGTAGGCGGGCGCCACCCGCGCCCAGGCCGCACGCACGTCGGCATGGAGCTGTGCCTCGCTGGCGATGCGGCCGGTGCTCCTGCCGAAGCCCCGGTAATCGAGCATGAACAGGTCGAAGCCGAGCTGTCGGTAGAAGGCCACGTTGCGGGTCCAGCTCACCAGATTGCCCGCGTTGCCATGCAGGTAGAAGACCAGGCCGCGGCTCTCCGGCTGGCGGAAGAGCAAGGCGTCGAGCTCCGCCCCATCAACTGCGATGCGCATCTCCTCGACGTCCTGCTCCGGCGGGTAGAGGCCGGCAAAGCTGAAGCCGGCGGGCAGGGGCTCCGGGTGAAAGAGCAGATCTTCCTGTTTCAGGCTGATGCCGGCGAGGAGGGCGCCGTACAGGACCGCCGGGGCGGCCAGCAGACCGAGCAGCCAGGGCCGTTTCCGGCGTGCCGGGGGCGGGGCATGGGCGGGGGGCATGTCGATTCCTCCTAGCTGTTGGCGGCCAACCGGGCGGCGCGTTCGCCCCACCCGCTGGCTTCCTCGAAAACCGAATAGCCGGACAGATCGGCATGGGCGAAGAGCAGGCGTCCATCGGCGGCCTGCAGGGCGGCCAGGCCGGGGTTGGCGAGGCTGCCGCAGCCCGGAATGGCCATGCCGTGGCCGCGCACCGTGATGTCCACAGCGCGGGTGCGGCGCCACAACTCGAGGGCGCCGTAGGCCTGTCTCAGGTCGACGGCGGCGAGTTCCAGGAGTTCATCCGGGGTCATGGCCAGCAGTTGCCGCCTGGCCTCGGCGGGCGGCCGGTCGGCCAGGGCCCGGTAGGCGGTGAAGACTGTGTGGGCAGGCTTGGCGGCCCGCAGCCACTGGTGGGTGGAAACGACCCAGCCCAGGCCCGGGCTGCCATGGATCACGTTGTCCCAGGCCAGCGGGGCATCCGGCGGTTCGGCGGGAAAACCATCCAGCAGGAAGTTGGCCACCAGCCAGGGCGCCTGGGCAGGCAGGTGCCGGGCCGGGTCGAAACCGTAGTCGCGCAGATGTGGGATGACCCGCGCCGCCACATGCAGGGGCATGGCGCAGATGGCGCGGCGGGCGTGGACCAGGAAGGCGCCGGTGGCGTCCTGGCAGAGAATGCGCACGCCCTCCCGGGTTTCATCCACCCGCAGGGCATGACCGGCTTGCTGCCGGGCGACGGGCACCCGGGCGCGCATGCCCCGGGTCAGGAAGGCCAGCCCCTCGGGCCAGGTCAGCACTGTGCCGTCGGCGGCATTGGCCGCGTGGCCGCCCCGGCCGGCGAAATAGTGCAGGCCGGCCCAGGCCGACACGTGCTCCGGGCCGGCACCGTATTCGTCCCGGCACACGTAGTCGAGCCAGGTGTGCAGGCTGGGCGCGTTGTAGCCCCGGGCCACCAGCCAGTCGCGAAAGGGCAGGGCATCGAGCTGGCGCCAATCCGCATCCATGGATGAAAGTGCCCTCGGTACGCAGAACAGGCGCCGCCCGTCGCTGCCCCGGCGCTGGGTCAGCGCCGCTACCTCGGCAAGGAAGCGCTGGTGCTGCCCGGCCTCCTCTGCACTCACCTGCCCGGTGGGGAGCAGGCCTTCGTGCCAGGCTCCGTCGAAGTACAGACGCTCGTCCGGAGTGTGAACCAGGGCGGCTTCGCTGAAGCGCGGGCGTTCGGAGAAAGGCTCGGCTTCGATCACGCCGAGTTCGAATAGGAGCTCCCGCACCCCGCGGGATTCCATCGAAGGCAGGGGCAGGTAGTGGGCGCCGCAGGGGTGGAGCAGGGGGCCGGAGGGGCTGTCGAAGCGCCCGCCGGCGGCGTTCCCGTCGGGCTCCGGGCCATCCAGGAGGAGGAAGTCGTCATGGCCGTCCCGGGCGAGCCGCCATGCCGCTGTGAGCCCGGCCACGCCGCTGCCGAGGATGACCACGCCGGTGCGCAGTTCGCGGGTGGGGGTGGGCAGGGGCCCAGCGTCGCGCAGACGGTGCCCCTCGGCCAGACCCGGCTGGTGCACCCGAACCGGAATGCCCAGGCCCTGCAGGGGGCGGCAGGCCGGCAGGGCCAGGCCGACGCCGACGGCTCCACCGGCCCGCAGAAAGCCGCGTCGCTCCATCAGCGCACCACGTTGCTCCAGTCCTGCTGGAAGTAGTGCACCAGGCGCTGGTCGTTGAGGTGATTGGGATCGACGGGCAGGCGCTGCATGTCGGGGGGGAACTGGAACATCAGCCGGGTGGTTTCCGCATCCAGGTAGCGGGTGGGCACGCTGTAGGTGGTGGGGGGCGTGTAGCCCGTCTGCCGGGTGGCGAGGTTGAAGCCCCACTCGCCGAAGGAGGGTACGTGGGCGTGGTAGGGGTGGGTGTGGAAGCCGGCCTCGCGCAGGGTGGCGTCGATGCACCAGAAGCTGCGCGGCGCGAACCAGGGCGAGGTGGATTGGACCACCAGCGCCCCCCGCGCCGACAGGTGCTTGCCCATCAGGCGGTACATGGGCACCGAGTAAAGCTTGCCGAGGCCGAAGCTGGAGGGGTCGGGGAAGTCGGCGATGATCAGGTCGAAGACCTCGCTGTGGGTCTCCAGCCACTGGCCGGCGTCGGCGTTGATGACCGTGACCCGGGGGTTGGACAGGGCCTGTCCGTTGAGCCCGGAGAGGTATTCGTTGCGGGTGAACAGGTCGGTCATGGCCGGGTCCAGGTCCACCAGGGTGACCCGCTCCACCTGGGCATGGCGCAGGACTTCGCGTACCGCCAGGCCGTCGCCGCCGCCCAGCACCAGCACCGAGCGTGCCCAGGGCATGGCCTGCAGGGCCGGATGCACCAGGGCCTCGTGGTAGCGGTGCTCGTCGCGGCTGGAGAACTGCAGGTTGCCGTTGATATGCAGGCGCGTGTCGTCCTTCCAGCGGGTCACGGCGATGCGCTGGTAGGGCGTGGTGGTGGCGAAGATCACCTCGTCGCCGAACAGGCCGCGCTCGGCCCAGTGGGTGAGTTTTTCGGAGACCACCAGGCCGCCGGCCAGGAAGGCCATCACCAGGACGCCACGGGTCAGACGGCTGCGCAGCCGGGGGATCTCCCGGCGGTAGTACCACAGCGTCCACAAGGCCACGGCCACGTTGGCCATGCCGAACAGGAAGCCGGTGCGCGACAGGCCCAGCTTGGGTGCCAGCACCAGGGGGAACAGCAGGGACACCGCCAGGGCACCCAGGTAGTCGAAGGTCAGCACCCGGCTCACCAGCTCGCTGAAGCTGGCCTGGCGGCTGTGCAGGACGCGCATCACCAGCGGAATCTCCATGCCAACCAGCACGCCGAGGAGGAAGACCAGGGCGTACAGGGTGGTGCGGAAGGGCGCCGCCATCCAGGCGAAGAGCAGGAACAGCAGGGTGGCTGACACGCCACCGATCAGCCCCACCAGCAGCTCGATGTCGATGAAGCGGGCCAGTACGTCCCGGTCGTCCACGTATTTGGACAGGTGCGAGCCGACCCCCATGGCGAACAGGTAGCAGCCGATGATGGACGAGAACTGCAGCACGGAGTCGCCCAGCAGGTAGCTCGACAGGGCGCCGGCGATCAGTTCGTAGGCGAGGCCGCAGGAGGCCACGACAAAAACCGACAGGATCAGCAGGCGGTCGGGCAGGTGGTTCCCGGCGGGGGGCGGAGCAGCATTCTCGGGCGGGTGCATGGCTGCGGACTCTACCCGGAAAGCGCTTGCCGGGCACGGGGAATGCTGGCTAAATAATGGCCCGGTCGCCGAGGATTCCGCTTATGGAGCCGCTCTACAATTACGTCGTGCATCTGCTGTCCGGCCTGCTGATGGTGCTGGTCTTCGCCAGCATCTACCTGCGGGTCACGCCCTTTTGCGAGCTGTCCCTGATCCGTCAGGGCGTGGTTGCCCCCGCCCTGTCCCTGGGGGGCGCCGTCATCGGCTTCTCCCTCACGGTGGCCTCGAGCATCCTCCACAACGACAGCCTGCAGCTGTTCCTGATCTGGAGCGTGGCGGGCCTGTCGGCACAGGTGCTCACTTACGTGCTGCTGGGGCGCCTGGTACCACGCCTGCCCGAGCAGCTGGCCGCCAACAACGTGGCTGCCGGTGCCTTCGCCGGGACGGTGGCGCTGGTGGTCGGCATCCTGAATGCGGCCTGCATGTCGTGACTTCACCTGTCCCCGGCTTCGGGTTTCCGGGGCTTGCGGTCACTGAATACCGGAACAAACAACGTCGGGAGCAAGCATGAGCATCGGATCCTTCATCAAGAAGCAGTTCATTGACGTCCTCCAGTGGAACGAGGAGGCCGACGGCACCCTGGCCTGGCGCTATCCCATGGAGGATTTCGAGATCCAGTACGGCGCCAGCCTGACTGTGCGCGACTCGCAGATGGCCGTTTTCGTCAATGAAGGCAAGGTGGCCGATGTGTTCGGGCCGGGCATGTACAAGCTGACCACCCAGACCATCCCGGTGCTGACCTACCTGAAGAACTGGGACAAGCTCTTCGAGTCGCCCTTCAAGTCCGACGTGTACTTCTTCAGTACCCGCCTGCAGCTGGGGCGCAAATGGGGGACGCCCCAGCCGATCACCCTTCGCGACAAGGATTTCGGCATGGTGCGCCTGCGCGCCTTCGGCATGTACTCCTACAAGCTGGCCGACCCGCGCAAGTTCTTCACCGAGATCAGCGGCACCCGTGCCGAATACACCGTGGACGAGCTGGAGCAGCAGCTGCGCAACCTGGTGGTGGCGACCATGAGCGCCACCCTGGGCGGTTCGGATGTGCCCTTCCTGGACATGGCCGCCAACCAGGTCCTGCTGGCCGAGCGCATGCGCGAGGCCATGACACCCACCTTCGAGCGTTACGGCATGACGCTCGACAACTTCGCGGTGGAGAACATCTCCCTGCCCGAAGAGCTGCAGAAGGCCATCGACACCCGCATCTCCATGGGCATGGTGGGCGATCTGGGCAAGTACACCCAGTACCAGGTGGCCAACTCGGTGCCCCTGGCTGCCCAGAACGAGGGCGGTCTGGCGGGTGTGGGTGCCGGCCTGGCCGCCGGCGTGGGCATGGGGCAGGTGATGATGGACGCTCTGCGCGGCAGCCAGGCCCCCGCGGCGGCCCCGGTCGCTGCCCCGGCCGCCGCTGTGGATGATCCGGAGGCCCGCCTGGGCAAGCTCAAGGCCCTGCTCGACAAGGGGCTGGTGACCCAGGCCGACTACGATTCCGCCAAGGCGGAGATCCTCAAGAAGCTGATCGGATAAGCGCCGGGTGTTCAAGCTCGCCTGCCCCAGTTGCGGCGCGGAGGTCGTCTTCCGTTCCGCCACCTCGGCCATGGCCGTGTGCGAGTACTGCCGCAGCACCCTGCTGCGGGAGGGCGACGCGGTGCGCGATGCGGGCAAGATGGCGGTGGTGCTGGAAGACTATTCCCCCATCCGCATCACCACCTCGGGCATGTATGCGGGCCAGGCCTTCGGCGTGGTTGGGCGCATCCAGCTGCGTTACGAGGACGGCTTCTGGAACGAGTGGTACATCCTCTTCGACGATGGCAGTGCTGGCTGGCTGTCGGATGCCTCCGGACAGTACGCGGTGACCCTCGATGCCGGGCTGGCTGACGATGCCCCGCCCTTCGGCCAGATCGTGCCCGGCGGGCAGTACACCTGGGACGGCGCCACCTTCACCGCCGCCGATCTGCGCACCGCACGCTGTACCGCTGGCGAGGGCGAGCTGCCCTTTCAGGTCGGCCCCGGCTGGCAGGCGAAGGTGGCGGATTATCGCCAGGGGGTGCGCTTTCTCACCCTCGATTACTCGGAGGGCGAGCAGCCGCGCCGCTATGCGGGCAAGGCGGTGAGCCTGGGGGATCTGCGCTGCCAGTTGCTGCGCACGCCCGAGGAGATTGCCGGCAGTGCCGGCCGCCTCAAGGGCAAGGCGGCCACCCTGGCCTGCCCGGCTTGCGGAACCGCCATTGCCTGGCGACCGGCGGTGGCGGCCCACCTCCACTGTCCAGCCTGCGGCACCGAGAGTGACGCCACCACCGGCACCGCTGAGGTCATGGATGCCGGCCGCCGGGAGGCCATGCTGACCACCACCTTGTCCCTGGGCGACGAAGCCAGCATCGACGGCAAGCCCTGGACACTGATCGGTCTGATGAAATGTCGGGAGATCGGCGAGGTGGAAGAGTGGGTCGAGTACCTGCTGTTCAACGAGGCGGCGGGTTTTCTGTGGCTGGTGGAGTCGTCGGCGGGCTGGGACAAGGTGCGGGTGCTCGATAGCTGGCCGGAGTCCGTCTCGTCCAGTGCCGTGCGCTACGAGGGGGCGGCCTACACCCGCATGCTGGCCTACGGTGCGCAGGTGGTTCAGGTGGCGGGGGCCTTCAACTGGCGGGTGAAGGTGGGCGACAGCGTCTCCATCACCGACTACCGGGGCAGTCGCGGCACCCTCACCAGCGAGCGCAGCCCGGCCGAGCTGGGCTGGTCCCTGGCCCAGCGGGTGCCGGCTGCGACCGTGGATGGCTGGTTCGGCAAGAAGGGGCGCATCACGGCGCCCGTCGCATCCCTCGACGCCCTTGCGGCTGTCAGCACCGCGGTGGACCGGAGCACGCTGCGCCCCCTGGCCTGGATCTTCACGGTGTTGGTGTTGCTGATCAACGTGCCCATTGCCTTCATGGGCGGCTTGTACAGCTGGGTGCTGATCGCTATCGCCATCGGCATCCTGTGGCTCCCTGTTTACACCGACGTGCTGGACGACTGAACGATGTCACGGATGGGCTACATCTATCTCGGGTTGATCGTGCTGGCCCTGGTCACGATCTTCAACCTCGACCACGTCAATGACCGCAGCGGTGGCCGCAGCTGGGGCAGCAGTGGTGGCAGTGGCTCCGGGAGCTGGTCATCCGGGGGCGGGCACAAGTGAGCGGCGGCGCAGCCCATCTGCCCAAGGGCCTGCACCTGCTGGCCGATTTTCATGGCGTCGACGCCGAACGCCTGCTCGACCCCCTGGCCATCGAGACCGTGCTGCGCGAAGCCGCCCGGGCGGCCGGCGCCACGCCGGTGGGCGGGCACTTTCATCCCTTCGGCCCGGGCCAGGGTGTCACTGGCGTGCTGTTGCTGCAGGAATCCCACATCAGCATCCACACTTGGCCGGAGCACGGGTTTGCGGCGGTGGACGTGTTCATGTGTGGTGCGGCGCGGCCGGAGCGGGCGGTGGCGGTGATCAAGGCCGCACTGCAGCCGGCGTCCGTCACTCGGCAGGAAGCGCTAAGGCATACCATTCCACACAATTCATAACGCATGAATCGAGCGCATCTGCTCAACCCCTCTGACGAAGCTACTGAGCCTTGTGTAGCCCTGCCAGAGGGTTTTGACACCGGGCTCACCGTCGCCTTTGCGG
>NZ_JBIJDC010000111.1:0-16073 GCF_044344315.1 Zoogloea sp.
CTTCGCGCCGTCCTTGGCGATGCCGCCGTTCTCATACTTGCGGCCGACCATGAAGCCGGTGATGTTCTGCAGGAAGACCAGCGGCACGCCGCGCTGAGCGCACAGCTCGATGAAGTGGGCGCCCTTCTGGGCCGACTCGCCGAACAGGATGCCGTTGTTGGCGACGATGCCGATGGGCATGCCGTAGAGGTGGGCAAAGCCAGTGACCAGGGTCGTGCCGTAGCGCGCCTTGAACTCGTCGAAGCGCGAGCCATCGACGATGCGGGCAATCACCTCGCGCACGTCGTAGGGCTTGCGCGTGTCGGTGGGGATCACGCCGTAGATCTCGGCAGGATCGTAAAGAGGCTCCTCCGCATCGAGCAACTTCAGCCCGACCGGCTTGGTCCGGTTGAGGGTGCCGACGATGCGCCGGGCGATGTGCAGGGCGTGGGTGTCGTTCTCGGCCAGATGGTCGGCCACGCCGGAGACGCGGGTGTGCACGTCGCCGCCGCCCAGGTCTTCGGCCGTCACCACCTCGCCGGTGGCCGCCTTCACCAGCGGCGGGCCACCCAGGAAGATGGTGCCCTGGTTCTTGACGATGATGGTCTCGTCGCTCATGGCCGGCACGTAGGCGCCGCCGGCGGTGCACGAGCCCATCACCACGGCGATCTGGGGAATGCCCAGGGCCGACATGTTGGCCTGGTTGAAGAAGATGCGCCCGAAGTGGTCCCGGTCGGGGAAGACCTCGTCCTGCTTGGGCAGGAAGGCGCCGCCGGAATCCACCAGGTAGATGCACGGCAGGCGGTTTTCCTGGGCGATCTCCTGGGCGCGCAGGTGCTTCTTCACCGTCATCGGGTAGTAGGTGCCGCCCTTCACGGTGGCATCGTTGGCCACGATCATGCACTCGGTGCCATTGACCCGGCCGATGCCGGTGATCACGCCGGCCGAGGGCGCATCGTTGTCGTACATCCCGTAGGCGGCCAGCTGGCCGAGTTCGAGAAAGCCGGTGCCGGGATCAAGCAAATGATTGACCCGGTCGCGGGGCAGCAGCTTGCCGCGCGCCACATGCTTGGCCCGGGCCGCCTCACCACCGCCGAGGGACACCTGCGCAGCCTTCTCGCGCAGGTCGGCCACGATCTTGCCCATCTCGGCCGTGTTGGCCTGGAACTCGGGCGACCGCGGGTTGATGCTGGATTTGATGACGCTCATGTCGGCTTCCTTGCTCAGGCCGTTTCGGAGAACAGCTCGCGACCGATCAGCATGCGGCGGATCTCGCTGGTGCCGGCGCCGATCTCGTAAAGTTTGGCGTCGCGCCACAGGCGGCCGACCGGGTATTCGTTGGTATAGCCCACACCGCCCAGGGTCTGGATGGCTTCGCCGGCCATCCAGGTGGCCTTCTCGGCGGAATACAGGATGGCGCCAGCGGCGTCCTTGCGCAGGGAACGGGCGTGGTCGGTGCGGTCACAGGCCTGGCCCACCGCGTACACATAAGCGCGGGTAGCCATCCAGGTGGAGTACATGTCGGCCAGCTTGCCCTGCATCAGCTGGAACTCGCCAATGCTCTGGCCAAACTGCTTGCGGTCGTGGAGGTAGGGCACGACTTCGTCCATGCACGCCGCCATGATGCCCAGCGGGCCACCGCACAGCACGGCGCGCTCGTAGTCGAGGCCACTCATCAGCACCTTGACGCCATTGCCTACGCCACCCAGCACGTTCTCCTCGGGCACCTCCACATCGTCGAAGAACAGGGGGAAGGTGTTGGAACCGCGCATGCCCAGCTTGTCCAGGTGGGTGCCATGGGTAAAGCCCTTCATGCCCTTCTCGATGATGAAGGCGGTCATGCCCTTGGGGCCGGCTTCGATGTCGGTCTTGGCATACACCACCAGGGTGTCGGCGTCGCCGCCGTTGGTGATCCACATCTTGGCGCCGTTGAGCACATAGCGATCGCCCTTCTTGTCGGCGCGCAGCTTCATGCTCACCACGTCAGAGCCGGCGTTGGGCTCGCTCATGGCCAGGGCGCCCACGTGGTCGCCGGAGATCAGCTTGGGCAGGTATTTCTGCTTCTGGGCTTCGGTGCCGTTGCGGCGGATCTGGTTGACGCACAGGTTGGAGTGGGCGCCGTAGGACAGGCCGACAGAAGCGGAGGCGCGGGAGACTTCTTCCAGGGCGATGATGTGCGCCAGGTAGCCCATGTTGGTACCACCGTACTCCTCCGGCGCGGTCATGCCATGCAGGCCCAGGTCGCCGAGCTTCTTCCACAGGTCGGCGGGAAACTCATTCACCCGGTCGATCTCGGCCGCGCGGGGCGCGATCTCCTTGGCCGCGAAGGCCTGGATGGTGTCGCGCAGGGCTTCGATGGTTTCGCCGAGATGGAAATCGAGGCTGGGTACGTTCATGGTTTGTCTCCTCCGGAAGATGGGTATGGCGGGACCGGACTTGGCAGTCCCTGTCGACACGCGGCAGAGTACGTCTCCCGACAGGGTGCCGGGCGCCATCGTGGTTGCAGATCGTGCCACGAGCACAGGCCACAGACGATAAAATTTCGGGGCCATGGAAAATCCCGCTCCCGACACCCGCCCGCCCGACCTATCCCGCGCTGCAACACCGATCGCCTTCATCGAGGCCATCCTGGCCGGTTACCGCCGCTACGGTACAGACCCGGCCAACGCCCTGGCCCGCGCCGGCATCAGCCCAGCTCTGCTCGGACACCCCGAAGCGCGGGTGACTGCCAGCCAGATGGAGATCATGTCGGGGGCGGCGATGCAGGAGCTCGACGACGAAGCCCTGGGCTGGTTCTCCCGGCGCCTGCCCTGGGGCAGCTACGGCATGCTGTGCCGTGCTTCCATCACCTCGCCCGATCTGGGCGTGGCCCTCAAACGCTGGTGCCGCCACCACCGCCTGCTGACCGACGACATCGAGCTACGCCTTGAGATCAGCGGCAGCGAGGCCCGCCTCACCCTGACCCCCAGGCGCGAGCTGGACGAACTGCGCGAGTTCTGCCTGGTCACCCTGCTGCGCTATGTGCTGGGCTACGCCTGCTGGGCCATCGACTCACGCATTCCCCTGCAGGAAACGCGCTTTCCCTTCCCACCGCCGCCCCACGCCGAGACCTACCCCCTGCTCTTCCCCGGCCCCGTGCAGTTCAACGCCGACATGGCGGGGTTCAGCTTCGACGCCCGCTACCTCGCGCTGCCCATCCGCCGCGACGAATCCGCCCTGCGCGCCATGCTCCAGCGCGCCCTGCCTCTCACCGTGCTCCAGTACCGGCGCGACCGGCTGCTCGTCGAGGGCGTGCGTCACTTCCTGCGCAGCCCCGACAACCTGGGCGCCACCGCCGAGCGGGTCGCCGAACACCTGCATGTTTCTGTCCGCACCCTGCACCGGCAGCTCAAGGAAGAAGGCTCCTCCCTGCAGCAGCTCAAGGACGACACCCGCCGCGACCACGCCATCGCGCTCCTCGACCGCAGCCGCAAATCGGTCAAGCAGATCTCGGCCCTGGTGGGTTTCGGCAACGAAAAGAGCTTCAGCCGCGCCTTCCGCACCTGGACCGGCCTGCCGCCCCAGGCCTGGCGGGAGCGCAACCAGACGGCAGAGGCGGCTGCGACGACAGAAAATTGACTCAACAGCCTTGGAGATGCCCGTCAGAGGGAGCCTTGTGGATCCCGTGCCCTCACGACGAACAGAGCACGGGTGCGCGCGGACTGCGGACACGCCACCAGGCGATAAGAGACGCGGCGGCAAGCGGCCTGGAGAACAGGTAGCCCTGACCCTGATGGCAGTTCAAGCACCGGAGGACGCTCAGTTCGGCCTCGGTTTCAATGCCCTCAGCCACGATATCCAGGGACAGGCTGTTGGCCAGGGCGATGATGGCGCGGGCTATCGATTCGTTTACGGGGGTGGTGTCGATGTCCCGGACGAAGGACTGATCGATTTTCAGGCGGTCAATCGGCAGACGCCTCAGGTAGCCCAGGCTGGAATAGCCGGTACCGAAATCGTCAATCGCCAACCTGACGCCGAGGGCCTTGATGGCGTTCAAGGTGCACAGCACCTCGTCCGCGTTGTGCATCAGGACACTTTCCGTCAGCTCGAGCTCCACACAATCGCCCGGGAGACGATGCTCGACCAGCTGGCTTGCCAGAAAGTCCGCAAAGCCGGGCTGACGGAACTGCAAGGCCGATATATTCACCGACATGCGCAGCGGAGGCAGGCCGTCGTCCAGCCAGCTGCGCAATTGCGCGAGAGCCCGCTTCACGACCCACGCGCCAAGCCCGACAATCAGCCCGCTCTCCTCGGCCACGGGGATGAACTCGAGAGGCGGCACCATGCCTCTTTCAGGATGCTGCCAGCGCAGCAGCGCCTCCACACCGCATACCTGCTGGCCATCCAGCGCCAGCTGGGGTTGGAAATGCAGTTCCAGCTCATCCCGCTCGATCGCCTTGCGCAACTCGCTCTCCAGCGAAATGCAGCTGACGCTCCCCGTCGGCATCTCCGGCGAGTAGCTGCGAAAGCCGTTCCGCCCGGCCGCCTTTGCCTCGTACATTGCCGCATCCGCCTTGGTCAGCAGCGCGCCGATCCGCAGATCATCGTGGGGATAGATCGCGCTGCCGATACTCACCGTGATCACGGGCGCATGCCCCAGCATGTCCATCGGCTCCTGCATCGAATCGACGATCCGGCGCGCCACCGGGGCGACCTGATCCGGATGGGTCAGATCCTCCATCAGAATGACGAACTCATCGCCGGCCAGGCGGGCCACCGTATCCACTTGCCTGGCACAGGCCTTCAGGCGCCCTACCACCCGGCGCAGCACCTCGTCGCCGGCGCTATGGCCAAGGGAGTCGTTGATCTGCTTGAAACGGTCCACGTCGATGAACAGCAAGGCGACCAGACGCCCGGAGCGATCTGCGTCCAGGCAGGCACGTTCAAGGCGATCGGTGAACAATGCGCGATTGGGGATGCCCGTCAGCGCATCGTAGTGCGCCATCTGGTAGAGAACCGCCTGCTTGCGCTGGGTGATGATGTCGAGCAGATCACGACCATCGGCAACCCCCAGGTAGCGGTCACCGGCACTGACGATGAAGCCAGTGACCATGTGGCGCATGCCGGCACCGATGATCGTCCGCGCCGCATCCTCCACCGTACAGTCATCCCCGATGACCAACGGGGGCCCGTTGCTGTAGCGCGGATGGGCAAGCAACTCGAGGATGCTGCGGCGTCCGAAAACGTCCCGGCTATACCGGCGACTGAAAAACTCAATGAAGCTGGCACGATCGATCAGCGCGATCGGGCGGGCGCCATCGTCGACAACCGGCAGCGCGTACACCTCTTCATCCAGCAGAAACCGGTCGAGGACACTCAGGCAGCAGACATTGCCGGACAAGGGCTCCACCCGCCTCAGCAAATGACGGACCGTGGCGACATCCTGACGCGGATGGAGGCAGGCAAAGCTCTGCAAGGACAGGCAGGACGCAGGGGGACGGGAGCGCATACGCAGCACGGGCAACAGGAATCGATTTTTCGGGTCGGGAACAGACAGGAAGCCGTCAGCCGCGCCAGGGCCATACCCGACAAAGCGCGGGCTCACAGCCCCTCGTACGACGCGCCTCAGAACAACTCGACGCGCCCCTCCTCATGGCCAGCCAGACGACCGGCAGGCAGGGTGAAGCGGGCAATGGAATCTCGCATGTTCCCGGCCAGGACTTCCAGCACGCCGGCCGACTGGGTGGCCGCCATCAAGGCCTCGGCGTTGCTCAGGGAAGAAGCCGAAATCGTGGAGATGATCTCGGCGATGTGACGCGACTCGTCGCGATGCTGCTCCAGCGCGTCGCTGATCGATCCGCTGGCCTGCTCGGCCGCCAGGGTCTTCTCCTGGATCGAGCGGATCGACGCCGATGCCTCCGACGCCTTCTCGACTCCCTGGGAAACCTGGTCGGCCCCCTGGCGCACGGCACAGACCGTCCTGGAGGCAATCCCCTGCGTCCGCTCTATCATCGTCGAGATACGCTGCGTTGAATCCTTGGTGCGCTCGGCCAGCTTGCGCACCTCATCGGCGACCACGGCAAAACCGCGGCCAGCCTCGCCGGCGCGTGCGGCCTCGATCGCCGCATTGAGGGCCAACAGGTTGGTCTGCTCGGCAATCTCCCGGATGACATCGACAATTCCGGAGATCTGCCGCGACTCGGACTCCAGCAAATCCAGATGGCCGGTGGCCTCCGAGATATGAGACGCCATGCGCCTGATCTCCTCCGTGGAGTCCTGGATCACCGTAGCCCCCCTGTCGGACACCTGGCCTGCTGTTCTCGCCAGGCTGCGCGCTTCGTGGGCAGACACCGCGATTCTCTGTACCCCCTCAACCAGATCCAGAATGGACGCCGAGGCACGATCCGCTGAGCTGCGCTGCTCATGACTGCGCTCGGAGATCTCGACGGTGGCGTGGGCAAACGCCATGGACGCAGAAGTCAAGGCGTGAGCGCTATCCACCAGACGCTCGATGAGCTGGCGGAACGCCCTGGTCACGTGGTTCATGGTGTCGGCAATGTCGCGAAACTCATCGCGGCTATCGACCTGGAACACCACCGTCAGGTCACCGGTCGCCAGGCGATTGGCATCGGCGCGGATGGCGCTGATCGCATCCGTCAGGGCCTGGTACACCACAAAAAATCCATACACCGCCAGGAGCAAGGGCACGAGGGAGGCGATGCATGTCAGCCACAGCGCCTGATAGTTCGAGGCCAGACGTGACGCCAGGACTTCCGACAACGCCACGCCAAGGCGTGTCTCGAGCGTTCGAAGTGCCTCTGCCGGCGTGCGGAATGCGGACGAAGCCTCGTCCGCGCTGTAAGTGGCATTCTGCAGGGTCAGCCCGAACGCGACGATCTGCGCCAGTTCGAAAGAAGCCGAAAGCTCTCCGCTGACCCCCATGAGATTTCCATCCGCCAGGCTGTCGGGCAAGCGCGCCAGCTCCCGGGACAGCTGGCGCGCAAGGTCGCCGGCGATGGATACACTGCCGACAATGGCGCTGCGGTCGCGGTCGCTCAGGAAGCCCTCACGAACACTACGCTCGACCAGGAAACCCGCCCGGGAGAGCTGCTCTCCCAAGGACGGTCCTGCAACAACCAACATATGGGCCAGATGGTGGGTATCAATGTCCCGGTCCGGCACGAGGCCGTAGCGATCCGAGATCGCGGCGAGGTAGGCAAGCACCGTGTCACTGTGCATACCGTGGCCGTGCAGCGCCTGCGCCGCCTTGCGGCCGGAAAAGTGCTCCGGGAGTGCACCAGCCATCGCACCGGCCTGCTCCTCGACGCTACGCCATGCATCTTCCAGCACGCCCCCCGGTGCTCGGCGACGTGCCAGGACAGCAAGGCAGCATGGGTGCTTTCGATCCGCTCACGGGCTGCAGGCAAGCCAGCAGACGCATCGGCGCCCTCTGCAGAGACCAGCAAGGATTTGTGCGCCTGCAGGGCTTGCAGATACTGTTGGGCCAGGTTGACACCGGCCAGCGCCTCAGTCTGGGCACGAGTCGCCTGGATCATTGCCACGCGCTCCATCACCACTTGGGCAACGGACATGGCGACGGCCAGGGCTGCCAGGGCTGCAATCAGAAAGAACTTGGCCCGAAAGCCAAGGGCTTTGACGAGGGAGAGGAAGGGCATTGCCTGCAGTGACCGATCAGCGTTGAATCGAGATGCGATCTAGCCATAACAATATTTCACAAATTCGATCTCCAGACCCGGGCCCTCGCCAGAGCCAGTACCGGAACACGAGTTAAGCGTGTCACATCCACGAACGCCTCCGTCAGCTAAGATGGAGTTGAAATATTCCATCAGAATTTACTGGCCTGCTTTCAGGAGCTCCCGTGCCCTCCTACCTATCTTTAAAGCCTTCTCTGCGGACCTCATCGGTCGCAGCCCTGCTCGTCGTCGCCTCGATGAGCTCCGCCCTCGCCGAGCCTGGCCAGGGTTCGGCCCTCACCCCTGCGGAAGGGCGAATGCGCCTTGAGGCCCGGTTGCGAAACATGGGGTTCGGCGCAGATAAGCCCGTGTCGATGCCCGCCTCCATCGATAGCGCACGGCAGATCAAGAAGGCCATGCAGGGCAGCGAGCGTGTGGCCCGGCCCGGGCAGGTGGATGGCCTGGCCATCCGTTTCCGCGCGCCCGAGGTGCAGGCCCTGTCGGCCAGCAACGCCCCGCCGCCCGAAGCGCTCATCGCGCAACTCAATGGTGCCGCAGGCGGCGATCTGCGCTTCCACCGCGCCATGTCCATGGGCTTCCACGTATTCCGCTTCTCCAGCCCTAAGACGGCTGCGGAGGTCGAGGCCATCGTCGCCCGGGTGCGGGCCCTGCCGGAGGTCGAACAGGTTACCGAGGATGTGCGCTCAACCCGCAACTTCACCCCCAATGACATCTCGTTCCCCAAGCAGTGGAACATGCAGTCGGCCTACCTCTACGCGGGCTCAGCCAACCTCCCGTCCGCCTGGACGATCACCACGGGCTCCGCCAGCACGATCGTCGCCGTGCTCGACACCGGCATCACCGCCCACCCGGAGTTCCAGTCCCGTGTGCTGCCCGGCTACGACTTCATCTCCGACCCGTTCACGGCCAACGATGGCAACGGACGGGACGCCGACGCCAGCGACCCGGGCGACTGGACGGCCGACAACGAGTGCGGTGCGGGCACCCCGGGATGGCCCTCGAGCTGGCATGGCACCCACGTGACCGGCATCATCGCCGCGGCCGGCAACAACTGGTCGGGCATGGCAGGCACCAACTGGAATACCCGCATCCTCCCGGTACGGGTGCTGGGCAAATGCGGCGGAAGCGTATCGGACATCATCGACGGCATGCTGTGGGCCGTCGGTCTCGCGGTACCGGGCGTTCCCCTCAACCCCTACCCCGCCCAGGTTCTCAACCTGAGCCTGGGTGGCTGGAGCCCCGGTGGCTGTACCGCCGGCTATGAGGAAGCGCTCAACCGAGTGCGGGCCACCGGCGCGCTGGTGGTTGCCGCAGCGGGCAACGACGACACCGAATCTGCCTACGTCGTACCGGCGGCCTGCGATGGCGTGATGACAGTCGGCGCGGTGGACCATGACGGCTACCGGGCCAGCTACAGCAACTACAGCTTCGTGAATACGGTGAGCATCTCGGCCCCTGGCGGTGACATCAGCTACTACGGCACGCCGGGGTCGGGCATCTACTCGACAGTCAACTCGGGCAGCAAATGGCCGGTTTCCAGCAGCTATGACTATTACGAAGGCACCAGCATGGCGGCACCCCACGTGTCGGGCATAGCCGCCCTGGCCCTGGCCCGCGACCCGCTGATCAGCCCCGAAGTCCTGTATTTCTCGATCTACCTGTCGAGCCACGACTTTCCCCGGGACTCCCTCTGCAGCAGCTACGCCGAAACCTACCTCCTGTGCGGCGCCGGAATCGCCGACGCCTACCAGACCCTGCTGACCGTCTCGGCGCTGGAGCCCTACCTGCTGGTCACCGAGTACTACAACGTGGACATCCGGCACTACTTCCGCACCGGCGCACGCAGTGATTCCGCCTTCATCCTCGCCGGCAACGCCGGCAATGGCTGGCGTGACACCTACGACTACTTCCTGGCCTGGCGCGACGCATCCGGCGGCGCGCAGCCGGTCTGCCGGTTTTATGCCAAGGGGCCGAACTCCCACTTCTTCACCGCCGACGCCAAGGAGTGCAATGACGTCAAGGGCTATCCGGGCTGGGTCTACGAGGGCATCGCCTATTACATGAAAGTCCCGAAAAACAACGTCTGCCCGGTAGGCAGCGTGCCGGTCTATCGCCTCTACAACAACCGCTTCGCCCAGAACGACTCGAACCACCGCTTCACCACCGACATGGACGTGGTCACCCAGATGATGCAGGCCGGATGGCTCTTCGAAGGCGTCAAGATGTGTGGCGGCGGAGGTTGAGCCCCCGGGCACGCAACGGGGCGCTCAAGGCTGGTGAAGAAATCGTGGCCTCAGGCCGGCGGGTCACGCCGCCGGCGGGCATCCCGGGGCAGCCAGCGGAGCAGCGTGGCGTAGAAGGGCTCGGCACCGACAGGTTTGCCGATGTGGTCATCCATACCGGCCTCGATGCAGGCCAGCCGGTCCTGCTCGAAGGCGTTTGCCGTCAGGGCCACGATGGGCGTGTAGGGCCTGCCGGGCAGAGCGCGGATTCCCCGGGCCGCTTCAAAACCGTTCAGCCTGGGCATCTGCAGGTCCATCAGGATCAGATCGTAATCAGTATGTCTCGCCAGCTCGACCGCCTGGGCGCCGTCCTCGGCCAGATCGACGTCCAGGCCCGCTACCAGAAGCAGCTCCCGGGACACCTCCCGGTTGATCGGTTCATCCTCCACCAGCAGCACCCGGGCGCCGGCACAGGTCTCGCGCAACAGCTCCTCGGCCGTACGCCCTGCCCCGGCCAGGCCCTGCAGCGGCTCGGGATCTGCCATGACCAGGGGTACGGCGAACCAGAACACGCTGCCGGCGCCTGGCACGCTATCCACGCCGATACGGCCTCCCATCAACTGCGTCAGACGCTTGCTGATGGTCAGCCCGAGGCCCGTACCCCCATATTTGCGCGTGGTTGAATTGTCCGACTGCTCGAACGCCAGGAACAGGCGCTTCTGGTCTTCCGCAGGGATGCCAATACCCGTATCGAGCACCTCGAAACGCACCAGCACCTTGTGATTCTCGCCCTCGGGCGCCTGCACGCGTACTGTCACACCGCCCCTGTGGGTGAACTTGACCGCATTGCTGGCCAGGTTGAGGAGGACCTGCCCGAGGCGCACCGGATCCCCCTTGAAGCGGCGCTCAGCCAGGGGCGTGGCAATATCCAGATCCAGGCTCAGGCCCTTGGCGGCGGCCGTCGGGCTGATCAGAGCGGTCAGGCTGTCGAGGACATCGGCCAGCGTGAAATCCACCGTCTCGAGGGTGAGACGGTCGGCTTCGATCTTTGAAATGTCGAGGATGTCGTTGATCACCGCGAGCAGGTGCTGCGACGCCTGCCTGACCTTCTTTAGCTGGTCGATCTGCTTCGGATCGGTCGCCCGGCGCAGAGCCAGGTCGGTCATGCCCATGATGCCGTTCATGGGTGTGCGCAGCTCATGGCTCATGTTGGCCAGGAAGGCGCTCTTGGCCCGGCTGGCACTCTCGGCCGCCTCCTTGGCGATGGAGAGCGCCGCGGTGCGCTCGACGACCAGCGCTTCGAGGTGCCGGCGATGGAGCGCCAGCTCGGCATCCAGCTGCTTGCGCTCGGTCACGTCCCGGGCCGAACCCACGGTGCCGATGATTTCCCCGTGCTCGTTGACGAAGGGGGCCTTGCGCACATCCAGCACCAGCAGGTGCCCGCGGATATTGCCGCTCTCCTCGAAAGTGGACGGGCAACCGCGGGCCAGGGTCACAAGGTCGGTGTCCCCGCACAACTCGCCAAAGGTGTGCCAGTGGCGGTCGTCCGGGTGGGCCGCGCGCTCACGCAGAGCGAAGAACAGATCGTTGCGGCCAACCGGCTCGGACGTATCGGCGGCGCACAACAGGTCACGGCACATGGCCTGGTTGGCAAACAGATAATGCCCCTCCAGATCCTTGGCCCAGATCATGTCGGGCACGTTGTCGCACATCAGGCGCAGCAGCGCCGCCAGCTTGGCCGAACGTTCGGTGGTATCGGCAAGCTCGGCCGTACGCTGGGCGATGCGCTCCTCCAGCGCCTTCTCCGACGCCTCCAGGGCTTCCCGGGCGAGGCGCTCGGCGGCCAGGGCCTCGGCCTGGGCCAGCTCCTTGTCACGCCGCAGGATATGGATGCGGCTGGCCAGGGCAAAGGAGAACAGCAACATCTCCAGCGCCGAACCGATCTGCATGCCGTAGGACGTCAGCGGGTTGGTCGGCAGCCAGTTGAGGGTCCGCAGGGACAGCATGGCCACACCCAGCAACAACAGGCTCCAGGCCGCCAGGAAGATCCGCGCGGCCGGCTGCCCGCGCTGGAAAGCCAGCAGCCCACCCACCACGGCAACACACGAAAAGGCCGTGCCCACCAGCGCCGTTGCCACGCCACCCGGCCGATAGGCGTAGATCACCGGGACCAGCCCAGCGATCACGAAACACACCTGCAGAAAGCGGATCAGCCGATCGAGCCCGGGAGCCGTCCGGGCCGTGTGCAGAAACTGCCGGGTGAAGATCGCCCCGAAGAAGCCGGTCATACAGAACCCCACCGGCAGAGCGATATTGCCCCAGCCCGGGGCGTTGGGCCACAGGTACTGGTTGCCGAGGCCAAGCATGGACAACTGGGCCAGCGCCATGGATCCGACACAGGCCACGTACACCAGATAGATCCGCTCCCGCAGCGAGAAAAACAGCAGCAGGTTGTAGATGCCGAGGGCCAGCAGCATGCCGAAATACAGGGCCAGGACCCCGTACACCTTCTGGTCGTTCTCGTGCAAGGCCCGCGGCGCCCATAAGGTCGCCGGCACGGTCAGGCTGCCGCCGGAGCGGACCCGCAGGTAAACCGTCTGCTCGCCACCCGGCCTCACCACCAGGGGGAACACCAGGTTGCGATGCTCGAAGGGCCACGTGGCATGGGGGGTCAGATCACCGCTGCGCAGATGCACCGGCTCCCCCTCACCCGACACGGAATGGAAATCGACGAAATCCAGGGACGGGTAGGCCAGCTCCAGCAACCAGTCCCGGGCCGCACCCGCATCGGCCACCAGTTTCAGGCGCAGCCAGTAAGTGGATGCCGAGTAACCGAAATTCAGATCGCTGTCTCCGGCCACCGGGGCAAACCGGCTGGCCATCTCAGGGCGCTGCACCTCGTCGATGGAGAGCTGGCCCGACGGATCCTCAAGCACCTCCAAGTGGGGCCGCAGGGACAGGCAACGGGTATCCGGCGCCAGCGCCGCCGGGCTCAGGGCATGCCCGATCGTCGGAATGACAACACAGGCGACGAGCACGAGCAGCCAACGAACGTAACGCATTCCACTCCTTTGCAAAAATCAGTCCTGGTCACCAATGACCCCACAGCGCCTGCGCGCAAGCCCGGCATGGTGCCACCGAAATACTGATCCTGCGACTGGCGCGCGCCTTTCAAGCACAGCGCCCGACACACCCGCTCAGGCCGTCAGTGCCAGGCTGGCAAGGCCATTCAGTGTTAGCCTGAATCCTGACCTCCCGCCCTGGCGGCCCCCCCATGCGCGTGCCGCCCGTACCATGACGCTCCGCCAACGCTTCCTCGCCCTCCAGTCCGTACTCAACGCCCACCAGCCTCTGTGGCGGGCCTCGCCCTTCTACGAACGCCGGCCCCCCTGGTGTGCCCAGTGGCCCACGCTCGCCGAGGCGGCCCTGCAGCTGGATGACAGCACCCTTGAGCATCTGTCCGGTGATCCGGCGGCCTTCCAGGACTGGCTCGCCCCGAGGCTGCCCGTCGCCACGCAGCTGGAAAGACTGTGTGAGCTCCCCGCCCTGCCACCCCGCGAGCTGCCCCCCGTCGGAGCCCAGTTCGACTGGCAGATCCCCCAGCGCAAGCGTGAACAGATCGAAGCCTTCGCCGCCCACAGCCCGGCCGCCGGCGCCCCCCTGCTGGAATGGTGCGCCGGCAAGGGGCACCTGGGCCGACGCCTGGCCTTGAGTGACGGGCAGCCGGTGAGCTCCCTGGAGATCGACCCGGAGCTCTGCGAGCATGCCACCCGCCTGGCCAGCCGGGCCCGCATCGAACAGATCGTGCTGTGCGCCGACGCCCTGGAAGCGGGCGCCCACCGGCATGTACGCGACCATGCCGTGCTGGCCCTGCATGCCTGCGGCGAGCTGCACCGCGCCCTGGTGCGCCATGCGGCCGACGACGGCGCCCGCAGCTACCGCATCGCCCCGTGCTGCTACTACCGTGGCGCCCAGGACGGCTACCTCCCCCTCAACCGTGACGCCGATCTGCCCCTCGACGGCCACACCCTGCGCCTGGCCGTCACCGAAACCGTCACCGCCACCCAGCGCATCCGCCGGCGTCTGGCCCGCGACCAGGCCTGGAAGCTCGGCTTCATCGCCCTGCGCAACGCCCTCCTCGGCGAGGCCATCCGCCCCTTCCGGCCGGTGCCCCCCACCTGGTTGACGGGCGAGTTCTCCGATTACGGCCGCTTCCTGGCCGAGCGCGAAGGCCTGCCCCTGCCAGCCCAGGTGGACTGGGCCCACTGGCAGGCGGTGGGCGAACAACGCCGTGGCGAAGTCCGCCGCCTGGAACTGATCCGCCATGCCTTCCGCCGCGGGCTGGAGATGTGGCTCGTGCTGGATGTGGCCCTGGGCCTGGAAGAAGCCGGCTTCAGCGTTCGCGTCGGCACCTTCTGCGACCGTGCCCTGACCCCACGCAACCTGCTGGTGCTAGCCGAACGTTGAGACCGATGGCCGGCAGCGCGCTGCAGCTTGCGCATTCCCGGCCGGCATGATGAGATTCCCGGCCTAAGCCTGCACTGCGTCGTCCTGCCATGTGCTCTCCCCGTTTCGGCCCGGCCTGCATCCCGATCCTTGCCGCCGCCCTGCTCGCCGGCTGTGCAGCCCAGCCGGCGTGGCAAAAGCCGCCGCCCGGCATCGCCCAGGCCCCGCGCCCCGACAGCCCGTTTGCCAGCACCGAGACCCGGATCGCCACGCACCATGGCGCCGGGAGCTCCGGCTTCGACCTGCTCGAACGCAATGACAGAGCACTGCAGTGGCGCCTGGCCCTGATCGACTCGGCCCGTCACAGCATCGACCTGCAGTACTACGTATGGTTTGGCGACACGGTGGGCAAGCTGATCATGTTCCGGGTGATCGACGCCGCTGACCGCGGCGTCAAGGTGCGCATCCTGTTCGATGACTTGAACACCATGCTCCACGACATGACCCACGTGGAGCTGCGCGACAGCCTGCTGGCGCGAATCGACCGCCACCCCAACATCGAGATCCGCGTCTTCAATGCCTGGCAGGAACGCTCCCTGGCCGGCCGCGTTTTCGGCACGGCCACCGATTTCGAGCGCCTCAACCGGCGCATGCACAACAAGCAGATGATCGTGGACAACCGCGCGGCCATCATCGGCGGACGCAACCTGGGTGACGAATATTTCGGTCTCAACCCCGACTTCAACTTCCACGACCTGGACGTGCTCGGCGTCGGCCCGGTGGCGCGGCAGGCCAGCCAGGTGTTCGACCGTTACTGGAACAGCGAATGGGTGCGCCGGATTCCCAAACCGGAGGCCGCGGAGGCATCCTCACCGGATGACGAGCTGGGCAGCCGCTCGCGGGCCGAGCTGATGCGCCACCCCAGCCTGCAGGCCCTCAACGCCGGCAGCACCGACTGGGACGGCCCGCTGGCCGGCCTGCCGGCCATGCTCGCTGTCGGTGCCAGCCAGGTGCATACCGACTCGCCTTCCCGCGACGCGAAGGTCAGCAACCACACACCCGAAGCGTTCCGGGCCCTGATGCGTTCGGCCCGCCGGGAGGTGCTGATCACCAACGCCTACATCATCCCCGACACCCTCTTCATGGACGACCTGCGCGAACTCGGCGCGCGCGGCGTACAGGTGCGCATCCTCACCAACTCCCTGGCCTCCCATGACGTGCCGGCGGTGAACAGCCACTACCAGGCCTGGCGCGAGCCCATCCTCGCCACCGGGGCCCGCCTGCACGAACTGCGCGCCGACGCCGCCGTGCAGGGCGAGTTCGTCGACCTCCCGCCCCTGCGCGCCGCCTTCGTGGGTCTGCATACCAAGGCCATGGTGATCGACCGGGAGCGGGCCTTCGTCGGCTCCATGAACCTCGACCCCCGCTCCCAGATCCTCAACTCCGAGATGGGGGTGATCATCGACAGCCCGGTCCTGGCCGACAGGCTCGCCCGGCGCATGGACCGGGACATGGAAGCCGCCAACAGCTGGGAAGTCACCCGCAGCCCGGCGGGCGGGCTCGTATGGCGCAGCGACGCCGGCGAGCTGACCCGCCAGCCCGCCCGCAGCCTGTGGCAGCGCCTCGAAGACATGGTCTTCAAGCTCTTTCCCCCCAGCCTGTACTGAAGGCGTCAATCCTGAAGACTCCGCGCCTCCTCACCTGCGCAGCCGTGCTCAGCCTTGGCCTCCTT
>NZ_JBIJDC010000023.1:0-50623 GCF_044344315.1 Zoogloea sp.
GCGCGGGGGCCGATGAAGACGAAACCGGATTGCTCGACCCGCTCGGCGAAGTCGGCGTTTTCGGACAGGAAACCGTAGCCGGGGTGAATGGCTTCGGCGTCGGTGACTTCGGCGGCTGAGATCAGGGCCGGGATGTTCAGATAGCTCAGGGTGGACGAAGCCGGGCCGATGCACACGGATTCGTCGGCGAGCTTCACGTACTTGGCTTCGGCGTCGGGCTCGGAGTGCACGGCGACGGTCTTGATGCCCAGCTCACGACAGGCTCGCAGCACCCGGAGGGCAATCTCGCCCCGGTTGGCGATGAGGATCTTCTCGAACATGGCCATGACTTAGCCGATGATGAACAGGGGTTCGCCAAACTCCACGGGCTCGCCGTTCTCGACCAGGATGGCCTTGACGACGCCGGTGGCGTCGGCTTCGATCTCGTTCATCAGTTTCATGGCTTCGATGATGCACAGGGGCTCGCCGGCAGACACGCTCTGGCCGATCTCAACCAGGGGCTTGCCGCCCGGGGCGCTGGAGCGGTAGAAGGTGCCGACCATCGGCGATTTGACCACATGGCCTTCCGGCAGGCTCGGCTCGGCGGCCGCGACGGGCGCAGCGGCAGGCGGCGCGGCGGGGGCCGGTGCGGCAGCGGGGGCATGGGTCACGTAGTTCACTGGCGCGGGGCCGGCGATGTGCTTGGCGATACGGACTTTCTCCTCGCCTTCGGTGACTTCCAGCTCGGAGATGCCGGATTCCTGGACCAGATCGATCAATTTCTTGAGCTTGCGAAGATCCATAGTATTCCCCTTGATGTATGCGGCAGCCCGCCGGACGGCAGGCCTGCCTGTGTCTGGTTTAGCCGCGCTCGGCGCGGAGACGGGAGAGGGTGAACTCGAGAGCGAGTTGATAGCCTTGGGCTCCCAGCCCGCAGATCACCCCGACAGCCTTGTCGGAAAAATAAGAGTGGTGACGGAAGGGCTCGCGGGCGTGGACATTGGAAAGATGCACTTCGACGAACGGAATGGCAACGCCGGTAAGGGCGTCACGCAGGGCCACGCTGGTGTGGGTGTACGCAGCCGGATTGATGACGATGAAGTTGACGCCTTCGGTGGCGGCAGCCTGCACCCGGTCGACCAATTCGCCTTCGTGATTGCTCTGGAAGGATTCCAGCAGCACCCCATCTGCCTTGGCACGGCTCTCCATGGCCTCATGGATGTCAGAAAGCGTGGTGAGCCCGTAGATGCCGGGTTCCCGGCGACCGAGCAGATTGAGGTTGGGGCCATGCAGAACGAGAATGCGGCTCTGCGGGCGGTCCTCGGCGGTGGCTTCCTGGGGGCGATTTTTCCGCGTCATGTGTGCAAGTTTGCCGTAGTTTGACGCAATTTGTCCACCGCACGGGGTAGCTGCAGGCGCTCAGCCCTTGCTGAGTTCGGCCAGCTTGCGGTCGAGTTCTTCTTCCGAAAGGGTGCCCAGCTTGACCAGGCCGATGCCGCCCTTGCGGTCAAGGATCAGGGTGAAAGGGAGGCCCTGGGAGGCGTTGCCGAGCTCTTCGGTCAGGCTGACCACCGACGGCGAGGCAATTACCAACGGGTAGGCCACCTTCTGGGCGGCCTGGAAATCCACCACGTTCTTGGGTGTGTCGATGCTGATACCGACAAACTGGACGCCCTTGTCGGCGTATTTGCGGCTCATCGCCGAGAAAGCCGGGATCTCCTTGCGGCAGGGAGGGCACCAGGTGGCCCAGAAGTTCACCACCAGTACCTTGCCTTGCCATTGGGCGAGGGGCTGCTGCTTGCCTGTGCTGTCAGGCAGGTCCAGGGCCATCAGTTTGCCCACGGCGGCGTTCAGGGCCGGCGTGACCGCGGGTGAGGCGGGGCTTTGGCGGGCGGCGTAAAGGCCGGCCGCACCGGCCGCGAAGGCGACGATGACGACAAGAAGGAAGTGGATGCCACGTTTCATGGGGGGAGTTCGGCAGGCGCCGGTGTTTCGTTGATGAGGGCTTCGACGACGGACAGGCGCGCCCGTTCCATCTGACGCGATCCATGGGCGCCGCGACGATGCAGGCGCTCCACGTCCGGCGAGTAGATGCGCAGCTTGACCGGCACATCGTCCCAGTCGAAGACGAGGATCGCCTCGGGGCCGTCTGGCTGGTTGCGGCGCGGCTCCCGGTGCTCGTAGGCCACGTTATTGTTGAGGAAGAAGATCTCCACTTCCTTGGCGCTCTCGGGGAAGAGATCGATCTCAACGTCCGAGTAGCGTCCGGCGGTGCCTTCCAGTACGGCACCCGTCAGGTAGGGGCGGAAGGCTTCCAGCTCGCGCATGATCTCGGCCGCGGCGATGCGCATGGCGTGCTGGCGTTCCAGGTGCTCGTCGTCCTGGAAGACGGCCAGGTAGGTGCGCACCTCGGCTTCGATCTCGGCGTTGTTGGGCAACTCGTCGGCATTGACGGCGCCCAGCTGGCGGGCGGCCTTGCGTTTGGCAAAGCCGTAGTCGGTGATCCCGTCCTCGGCGATCATGCGGGCTGCCAGGGCGGCGATTTCACGGCGCAGGTTACTGCGATGGGGAACGGTAGGGCGCGGCATGGGCGGTCGGAGCTCCCCGTTCGATTAGAATGCCAACCATTCTACACACGACTATTGCGGCGCTGTTTCTGCCTTCCGGACTATGCATATTCACATTCTTGGTATCTGCGGCACCTTCATGGGCGGTATTGCCCTGCTGGCTCGGGCGGCCGGCCACACCGTGACGGGCTGCGATGCCAACGTCTATCCCCCCATGAGCACCCAACTCGAGGAGCAGGGCATCCGCCTCGTCGAGGGCTACGGTGTCGATCAGCTGGGCCTGAACCCGGATGTCTTCGTGGTGGGCAATGCCATTTCCCGGGGCAATCCGCTCCTCGAGGAGATCCTCGACAAGGGGTTGCCCTATGTGTCCGGGCCCCAGTGGCTGGCCGAGAACGTGCTGCAGGGGCGCTGGGTAATGGCGGTGGCCGGGACCCACGGCAAGACCACCACCACCTCCTTGCTGGCGTGGATCCTGGAAGATGCCGGGCTCAAGCCGGGCTTTCTGGTCGGCGGCGTGCCCAAGAATTTCGGGGTCTCGGCGCGCCTCGGTGAGACGCCCTTTTTCGTCATCGAGGCCGACGAGTACGACACGGCTTTTTGTGACAAGCGCTCCAAGTTCGTCCATTACCGTCCGCGCACGGCGATCCTGAACAACCTGGAGTTCGACCACGCCGACATCTTCGCCGATCTGCAGGCCATCGAAACCCAGTTCCACCACCTGGTACGGATCATCCCGCGCAGCGGGCGCATCGTCGCCAACGCTGCCGAGGAGACCCTGCCGCGGGTGATCCAGCGCGGCTGCTGGTCGGAGCTGGAGTGGTTCAACGATGCGGCAGGCTGGTCGATATCCGAAGGGGCGGTCGAGGACGAGGTGGTGGTGCGCCACCTGGGCAAGGAGATCGGTCGCAGGCGTCTGCCCCTGTCGGGCCGCCATAACCGGGCCAACGCCCTGGCGGCCATTGCCGCGGCGCGCCACGTGGGCGTGACACCCGAGGTGGCCCTGGATGCCCTGACCCGCTTCGAGGGCGTCAAGCGCCGGCTCGAGCTGCGTGGCACCGTGCGCGGCGTGGCGGTTTACGACGACTTCGCCCACCACCCGACGGCCATCACCCTGACGGTCGAAGGCCTGCGCCGCCAGGTGGGCGATGCGCGCATCCTCGCCGTGCTGGAGCCCCGCTCCAACACCATGAAGCTGGGCGTGATGAAGGACCAGTTGCCGGCCAGCCTGACCCAGGCAGACAAAGTGTTCTGCTACGGGGCCAACCTGGGCTGGGACGCCCGGGCCGCCCTTCAGCCCATCGCCGCCAAAACGGTGGTGGAGGATGATCTGGATGCCCTGGTGGCGGCCATCGTCGCCGAGGCCCGGGATGGAGACCGCATCCTGGTCATGAGTAACGGCGGCTTTGGCGGCATCCATGGCAAGCTGCTGGCGGCCCTGGCCGCCTGAGCGGCCTCAGGCCAGCATTCCGAACTGCTTCAGCTTGCGATAGAGGGTGGCCCGGGCCACCTTCAGGCTGCGGGCAGCGGCCGACACGTTGCCTCCGCAGCGGGCCATGGCGGCCTTGACGGCTTCGAGCTCCAGCTCGCGCAGGCACATGCTGCGTATGTCCGGCCTTGCGGCACTATGGGCCGGGATGGCGGCCTGACACTCCAGCAATTCCTCCGGCAGGTGTTCTGGGCGGATCTCCGTATCGTCTTCGGCCAAGGTCAGGGCGAGACGCAGCACATGGCCGAGCTGGCGGATGTTGCCCGGCCAGGAGTAGGTCATGAGAATGTGCATGGCTTCCGCTGACAAGCGGGGGGCCGCCATGGCCGTGCCGGCCTCCCGGGCCAGCATGGAGTTGATCAGCGCGGCCCGGTCGCCGCGATCCCGCAGTGTAGGCAGGCAGACCTTCACCCCCTTGATGCGGTAGTACAAATCCTCCCGGAACAGCCCTTCGGCGACCCGCCCCTCCAGGCTGCGGTGGGTGGCCGTGATGATTCTTGCGTCGAAGCGGATCGGGCGGGCCCCGCCCAGGCGGGTGAAGTTGCGCTCCTGCAGCACGCGCAGGAGGCGGCCCTGGAGTTCGAGGGGCATGTCGCCGATCTCGTCGAGAAAGAGGGTGCCGCTGCGGGCGAGTTCGAACTTGCCTGGCGCACCGCCCCGGCGTCCCCCCGTGAAGGCGCCGTCCTCGTAGCCAAAGAACTCCGACTCAATCAGCCCGGCCGGCAGGGACGAGCAATTGATCGCCACGAAGGGGCCGGCGGCGCGGTCGCTCTCGTCGTGCAGGCGGCGGGCCAGGACCTCCTTGCCCGTGCCGGTCTCGCCGTTGATGAGCACCGGGATGTCCCGTTCGAAGGCCCGGCGCGCGATGTGCAGGGCCCGCCCGGCGGTGCCGTCCGTGTCGGTGCCGGCGGGGGCCGGGCGACTTTCTTCGGTGCTGCGCAGGGTACGGACAGCATTGCCGATCCGGGCCATCAGCGAGCTCCGGTCGCGGGCCTCGAAGCGGGCCTCGAAGCCCAGCCCGTCATCGTTCCACAGCGTGCCCTGGGTGAGGCGCCCTGACAGGGCCTGATTGAAGGTCTCCGCCGGGCAGTCGAAGAGCTGGGCGAAGTTTGGGCTACCGTCCGATTGCGGGATGAGGTGCAACAACTGGCGGGCCGCCTGATTGGCACCCAGCAGGTGCCCGGTGTCATCAAAGACCATCACGCCCGCCAGCGGGGTGGCGAGCAGCTCGGCGCGGGTGTGAAAACAGAGCCGCAGAGAGCCCGCCAGATCGTCCAGCATGCGGTTCTCGATGGCGCGGGCCGCGATGGCCAGGGGTTCGAGCACCGTGATCGGGCTGCCGTCGCAGTAGCGCGTCGCGTCGAGGATGCCCGCAATCCGGCCTGCCGGGTCGAAGAGGGGCACCGAGGCACAGGCAAAGGAACGGATCTCGTCGAGGAAGTGCTCGGCCGCCCGGATCACGATGGGCTGGCGCTCGATCAGGGCGCAGCCCAGGCCGTTGGTGCCGATGTCAGCCTCCAGGATGGAGCGGCCGACCTGGAAGATCTGATTCAGCCCGTCGAACGAGGTGCCTGTGCCGCACAGGGCCTTGACCACCCGGCCGTCCGGGTCGGTGCACACGATGCCCCAGTGGCCCCGGGCCATCATCGTGCGCAGCCTTTCCATCTCGGGCAACGCGCAGGCGACAAGGCGGTGGTTGCGCTCGGTGACAGCCTGTACCTGATCCCGCGATATGGGGCTCAACACCCTGGCGTCGCCGGTCTGCAGACCGTGAGTGACGGATCGTTCCCACGAGCGGATGACGGGCGGGCTGACGAGTCCGGCAGGGGAATGTCCGTGTTCGAAGAATTGCCGGCGTCCCTGTTCCAGTCGCGCCTCGAATGATGCGAGCTGCTCTCCCATTGTGTCTCCTCCATGTGGCCAGTTGCGAGTCAACCGGTGACACCGGTGTTGACTCGTTTCAAGTCAGTCCTGCCTGCCCGGGATGGTCGGGGAAGGGCTGGCATTTTTGGCCAAGTGCCTGATTGTTATTGGTTGTTTTGTTGTTTTCCGGGGCGGCACGCTTGCTGCTGATGAGTTCTTGCTGGTCCGGAATGGTGTTTCACGGCGCTGTGAAACGCGTTCCACATTAAAGAACTTCACCGAACGAAGTCAATCTGGAGACAACATGCAATCCACTTTCCCCCGCGGCCGCCAGGCTGTGATCGGGCTCGCCGGCCTGCTGGCCGGCGCCCTCGTCTGTCAGGCGGCCCTGGCCGCACCCAAGGGCTCCCCGGAACACATCGCCGCCGTGACGGCGCGTATCGATGAGAAAGCCATCCGTGCCAATGCTTCCCGCACGGCCGACTGGCCAGCCTACGGCCTCGATTATGCCGAGACCCGTCACAGCAAGCTCACGGGGATCGATGCCGGCAACGTGAATCAGCTCGGTCTGGCCTGGACCTACAACCTGGAGTCGTCCCGGGGCGTGGAGGCCACGCCCCTGGTGGTGGACGGCATCATGTACGTCACCGCGTCTTGGAGCGTGGTCCATGCGGTGGATGTGCGCACCGGCAAGCGGCTGTGGTCCTACGATCCCAAAGTGCCGCGTGAATATGCCCAGAAGGGCTGCTGCGACGTGGTGAACCGGGGTGTTGCCCTGTACAAGGGCAAGGTCTTTGTGGGTACTTTCGACGGCCGCCTGGTGGCGCTGGACGCGGCCACCGGCAAAACCGTGTGGGAAAAGGATACGGTTGAGGACCGCAGCCGGCCTTATACCGTGACCGGTGCGCCGCGGGTCATCAAGGGCAAGGTGATCATCGGCAATGGCGGGGCCGAATACGGGGTGCGCGGCTATCTCACCGCCTACGACGCCGAGACCGGCGAACAGAAGTGGCGCTGGTACACCGTGCCGGGCGATCCGGCCAAGCCCTTCGAGAACGAAGCCATGGCCAAGGCCGCTAAAACCTGGGACCCGGCCGGCCAGTGGTGGGTGGCGGGCGGCGGCGGCACGGTCTGGAACAGCATGACCTACGACCCCGAGCTCAACCTGATGTACGTGGGCACGGGCAACGGATCCCCCTGGAACCATCGCAAGCGCAGCCCCAAGGGCGGTGACAACCTCTATCTCGCCTCCATCGTCGCCCTCAACCCCGACACCGGCGAGTACGTCTGGCACTACCAGGAAACCCCGGGCGACAACTGGGACTACACCTCGGTGCAGGACATGATCCTCACCGACCTCAACATTGCCGGCAAGAAGCGCAAGGTGATCCTGCACGCGCCCAAGAACGGCTTCTTCTTCGTGATCGACCGGACCAATGGCCAGTTCATCTCGGCCAAGCCCTTCACCGAGGTGAACTGGGCCACCGGCTACGACAAGAAGGGCCGGCCCATCGAGACGCCGCAGGCCCGCTCCCGGGAGGCCTTCGACAGCGTGCCCGGCCCCTTCGGTGGCCATAACTGGCATGCCATGTCCTTCAACCCGAAGACCGGCCTGGCTTACTTCCCGGTGCAGAACGTGCCCGTCAATCTGGCTGAGGACAAGGACTGGCGCTTCAACGCCAACACGCCGGGCCAGCCCCAGTCGGGTACCGGCTGGAACCTGGGCATGCAGATCAACAGCCAGCCGCCCAAGAGCAAGGCCTTCGGCCGCCTCGTGGCCTGGGACCCGGTGAAGCAGAAGGAGGTGTGGCGTCAGGAATATGCCTCGCCCTGGAACGGCGGCACCCTCACCACCGCCGGCAACCTGGTGTTTGCCGGTACCGCCGACGGCCGTTTTGCCGCCTACAGCGCCGACAAGGGCGAGAAGCTGTGGGAAGCGCCCATCGGCGTCGGCATGGTGGCGCCGCCCGTGACCTACGAGGTGGATGGCCGCCAGTACGTGTCGATCGCCGTGGGCTGGGGTGGCGTGTTCGGGCTGTTCCAGCGGGCCACCGACAAGCATGACCTGGGGCGGGTCTACACCTTTGCGGTCGGGGCCAGCGCTCCCCTGCCCAAGGTGCCCGACTATCCCCTCGGCAAGCTCATCTCTGGCGTCAAGTACGACCCGGCCCACATCCCCGACGGCACCAAGCTCTACGTGAGCAACTGCGTCTTCTGCCACGGCGTGCCGGGTGTGGACAAGGGCGGCAACATTCCCAACCTGGGCTATGTCCCCTCCGCCGACATCGAGAACCTGGCGGACTTCGTCTTCAACGGCCCCTTCGTGAAGAAGGGCATGCCCGACTTCACCGGCAAGCTCAGCCGTGAGGACGTGGAGAAGATCAAGGCCTTCATCCAGGGCACCGCCGACGCCATCCGGCCCAAACCCTGACCCAAGCCTGACACCCTCCGGAGCCCTGCCTCCCTCTTGCCGTGACCACCGCTTCACCCCCTCCCCTTCCGGGTGGTCACGGCCCTTTTTATTCCGGACCGGACGCGGCGACGTCCGACCACTCTCGTTGCACACCATGAGGAGACACCCATGAAGATGACCCGCTCCATTATCGCCGGCGCCTGCGCCGCCGCCCTCCTGACCCTGGCCACCTCCGGCGTGCGGGCAGATGTCCGCCCCGATCCGGGCGACTACACCGGCCTGCCGGCCGGCACCAACCTGCTGCTGGCCTACGCCCAGTTCCCCCGGGCCGACAAGGTCTACAGCAACGGCAACAAAGTGGTGGACAACCTGGATCTGTCGGTCAATGCCGGCATCCTGCGTTACGTGCACTTCATGAAGCTCGGCGACTACATCATCGACCCGCAGATCATCCTGCCTTTCGGCAGTCAGAAGATCGGCTTGTCGGATAGCAAGAGCAGCGGCATCGGTGACGTGATCTTCGGCGGCACCCTGTGGACCATCGCCGATCTGGCCAAGGGCGAGCACCTGGGCTGGTCGGTGTTCTTCACCGCCCCGACCGGCAGTGACAAGAACCAGGGCTTCGCCCTCAGCAACAACCGCTGGGCCACCGATCTGCAGGTGGGCTACATCCGCAAGCTCTCCAACAACTGGACGGTGGATCTGATCGGCGAGACCGAGTTCTACCAGGACCAGCGCGACACCAAGTCACAGAAGGATCCGCTGTTCCAGGCCCACGGTCACCTGCGCTACCACCTCAGCGATGCCACCTACGTGGCCGCCACCTACCGCCACGCCTGGGGCGCCAGGGAAACCCTCAACGGTGCCGACATTGCCGGGCGCAAGAACAACGGCACCACCATGCTCACCTGGGCGTCCTTCGTGGACAAGCAGTGGCAGGTGCAGCTCCAGTACGTCCACGACCTGAAGGTGGAGGAGGGCCCCAAGATCAGCGCCCTCCAGGCCCGCCTGCTGTATGTCTATTGACCCCCATTCCAGGAGACATTCATGAACCGTTTTCACGGCATTGAACTGAACCCCGGCACCGCGGCCTTCCTCGCCCGCACTCAACGTATGCTGATCGGTGGTGAGTGGGTCGAGGCGTCCTCCGGGGCCAGCCTGCCCGTCATCGATCCGGCCAGCAATGAAGCCTTCTGCCACGTACCCGCCGGCGATGCGGCCGACATCGAGCGGGCCGTGGCTGCCGCCCGCCAGGCCTTCGAGTCGGGCGAATGGCCGCGTCACCGCCCGGTGGACCGGGAGCGCCTGCTGCTGCGCCTGGCCGATCTGCTGGAGGCCCATGCCCAGGAGTTTGCCGAACTGGAGGCTCTGGACAATGGCAAGCCGGTGATGGTGGCGCGCCACGTGGACGTGGCCCTGTCCATCGACTTCATCCGCTACATGGCTGGCTGGGCCACCAAGATCGAGGGGCACACCATGGAGCTGTCGGTGCCCCTGGTGCGCGAGCGGGAGTTCTTCGGCTTTACCCGTCGCGAGCCGGTGGGCGTGGTGGGCGCCATCATCCCGTGGAATTTCCCCCTGCTGATGGCCGTGTGGAAGGTAGCGCCGGCCCTGGCCGCCGGCTGCACCATGATCCTCAAGCCCGCCGAGGACACCCCGCTCAGCGCCCTGCGCCTGGGCGAGCTGGCCCTGGAGGCGGGCTACCCGGCTGGCGTACTGAATGTGGTCACCGGGTTGGGCCACACAGCTGGCGCTGCCCTGGCGGCCCACCCGGGTATCCAGAAGATCGCCTTCACCGGCTCCACCGAGGTGGGCAAGCTGGTGGGCAAGGCGGCCATGGAGAACATGACCCGCGTGTCCCTGGAACTGGGGGGCAAGAGCCCGGTGATCGTGCTGGACGATGTGGATCCGGCCACCGCGGCGGCGGGGGCGGCCCAGGCCATCTTCTTCAACCAGGGGCAGGTGTGCACTGCCGGCTCCCGCCTCTACGTCCACAAAAGCCGCTTTGATGCGGTGGTGGAGGCCCTGTCCGGCATTGCCGCGGGCATGCGCCTGGGCCCCGGTATCGACCCGGCCACCCAGATCGGCCCGCTGGTGAGCAAGGTGCAGCAGGGCCGGGTGATGGACTACGTGAAAAGCGGCTTTGCCGAAGGCGCCCGGGCGGCGGCGGGCGGGGCGGTGGGCGAGGGCCCCGGCTGCTTCGTGCAGCCCACCGTGCTGGTGGACGTGCGCGAGGACATGCGCGTGGTGCGGGAGGAGATCTTTGGCCCGGTGGTGGTGGCCCAGCCCTTTGACGACGTGGAGGAGATTGCCCGGCGGGCCAACGACACGCCCTACGGTCTCGCGGCCAGCATCTGGTCCAACGACCTGTCGCGGGTGCATCGCCTGATCCCGAAGATCAAGGCCGGTACCGTGTGGGTGAACTGCCACAACATCATCGAGAACGTGATGCCCTTTGGCGGCTTCAAGCAGTCGGGTATCGGCCGTGAGGCCGGACGTTCGGCCCTGGAGCTGTACACCGAGCCCAAGTCGGTGATCATGATGCTGTGACCGGGCAGGCCCTCAGCGCAGGGCCTGCAGCCGCCTGGGGAAGCCCGCCGCCTGAAAGGGCTGGCGGGCTTCGCTGCGCCGGAAGACGCGAAAAGTGGCGGCCAGGGTGGCACACAGCAACAGGGCCGCCCCCGTGTTGTGGGCGACGGCCAGGGCCAGCGGAAGTTGCAGCAGCACGTTGGCAATGCCCAGGCCGACCTGAAGCAGCAGGGCGGTGAGCAGGCATTGGCCGTATAGGCGGGTTTCGGCCCGGGCCAGCAGGCGCAGGCCGAAGCCGCCAGCCAGCAGCAGCACCAAACCGGCAAAGAGGCGGTGGGTCCAGTGGATGGCGGTCAGCGCGGCGCCCGACAGCAGCGCACCGCTGGCGGTGGCTCCGAGCTCCCGATCCAGGGTGAAGGCGTGGTGCGTGTCCATCTCCGGCCACCAGCTGCCCTGGCAGGTGGGGAAGTCGGCGCAGATGGCGGCGGCGTAGTTGCTGCTGACCCAGCCGCCCAGGGCAATCTGGATGAAGATGGCCAGCAGCGCGAGAGTCGCCAGCAGGCGCAGCCCACCTGGCAGCGCTGTTGGCTGCGCACGTCTTGGGGCCAGGTCGCGCAACACCAGCACTGCCAGCAGGGCCAGGGTGCTCATGCCCCCAAGCAGGTGGCTGGTGACGATGACGGGCTTGAGCAGCCGTGTGACGGTGAGCATGCCCAGTACGGCCTGACCGGCGACAACGGCCAGCAGTAGCACCTCGAGCCACGGGCTGCGCCGCTCGCGCTGGCGCCAGGCGAGCACGGCCAGGGCCAGGATGGCCAGGCCCAGCAAGCCGGCGGCGTAGCGGTGGATCATCTCCTTCCAGGCCTTGGGTGCCTCCACGGGCTGCCCGAAGCGATGCTCGGCGGCATGGATCTCATGGGCCTCATCGGGAACGCCCACCAACTGGCCGTAGCAGCCGGGCCAGTCGGGGCAGCCCAGCCCGGCATCGGAGAGGCGTACATAAGCCCCCAGGGACACCACCACCAGGGCCAGGAGCAGGGCGGCGAGGGCGAGCCGTCGATAGGTTCGGGTCATGGGCGGCGTCTCGGATCCGGGTTCAGGCCAGGCGGTCGAGGAAGAGGGCGGCGAACAGCCCGGTGAGGTAAATCAGGGAATAGCGGAAGGCATGACGGGCGCGGGCATCGGAGTAGTCGCGCCACAGCACCCAGGCTTCCCGTAGGTAGCCCAGGTTGAGCAGGGTGACCAGAGCGGCGTATACCGCACCGGACAGGCCAAGGGTGCAGGGCAGGTAGGACACGGCGGCGAGCAGCACGGTATACAGCAGGATGTGCAGGCAGGTGAGGGGTACGCCGTGGCTCACCGGCAGCATGGGGAGGCCGGCGCGGGCGTATTCCTCGCGGCGGTAGCAGGCCAGGGCCCAGAAATGGGGTGGGGTCCACAGGAAGATGATGAGGAACAGGGCCAGCGCCGGCAGGCCGATGCTGTCGGTCATGGCGGCCCAGCCGAGCACCGGTGGCATGGCCCCGGAGGCGCCGCCGATGACGATGTTCATGGGCGTGGCGGGCTTGAGGATCAGGGTGTAGACGATGGCGTAGCCGAGGAAGGTGGCCAGGGTCAGCCACATGGTCAGGGGGTTCACCGCCACGTGCAGCAGCCACAGGCCGGCGCCGCCGGTGAGGCAGGCCAGGGTGAGGGTCTCGGTGGGCGTGATCAGGCCCAGGGGCAGGGCGCGGCCGCGGGTGCGGGCCATGCGCGCGTCAATGGTGCGCTCGACCAGGCAGTTGATGGCTGCCGCCGCGCCGGCCACCAGGGCGATGCCTGCGGTGGCGGCCAGCATCAGTCCGGCAGGCGGCCAGCCCGGAACGGCGAGGAACATGCCGATCATCGCCGTGAACACGATCAGGCTGTTGACCCGCGGTTTGCACTGGGTGGCAAAAGCCGCCAGACGCAGGCCGAGGGGAGTGGGGGCGGTGGTGCTGCGAAGGAGCGTCGGCATCGGGGGTCTCCGGGGAAGGGGGCGGTGCGTCTTGTCAGCCTGCCCACGCATAGCGCAGCAGGCGTTCCATGTCCTTCAGGATGCCGCGGGGGTCGGCATCGGGGGCATAGCGCAGGATGATTCTGTCCTGGGGGTCGATCACGTACACCCGGTGTCCGCGGCTTTCCAGGTCGAAGGCGGCGCGGGAGGCCGCATCGGCGGCGACGGCGGTGTGCAGGTCGGGCTGGAGGGTGAGGAGGGCGGCGTCATCGGGGCTGGCCTGGTCGGTGAGCCAGGTGCGCTGGACCCGCGACATCTGCTTGTACAGCGCCACATGTACCTGGCGGGTCAGGACGATCCACTTGCGGCAGGCGTCGTCACAGGGGCCGGCGCCGGCAACCACCAGCCGCCAGTGGGGGCTGGTATCGCTCGCCAGAGGCGCACCCTTGGCGTCGACCAGGGGCGGCAGGGGGCGCGGCGGGGACAGAAGCTCGCCGTGATTACCCGCGCTGTCCGGATGCCAGCCCACCGCGTAGAGGGTCGCGGCCACGACAAAGGGCAGCAGGAGCAGACCGAGGACCAGCACCAGGGTACGGTTTCCGCGCATCACCGGGGCCTCCAGCCGAGGGCCAGCCAGATGAGTACGGCGGAGGCGGCAAAGCCGTACCACTGCCAGGCGTAGGACAGGTGACGCTCGAAGCGCTCGTCAGGGCGCGGCCACTCCCGGGCAAAACCGGCAGGCGCATCGGGGGCCAGCTGGAGCACCACCGGTTGCAGCGGCCACGGCGCCAGCCGGGTGAAGCGGCTCAGGTCGAGGTTCTGCCACACGGGCTGCCAGCCTTCGCCGACAGGTTCGCTGCCCAGGGTGAAGAAACGGGTGCCCGGCACCACGGCCGTACCATGCAGGGCCACCGGGCCGGTGGGGGTGTCCACTTGCGGCAGGTCGCTGTGCAGGGCCGAGGCCGCGATCCAGCCCCGGTTGACCAGCACGCGCATGTCGCTGCCTTCGATGTGCAGGGGTGTGATGACGTGGTAGCCGGCCTGCTCCCGGTGAATGCGGTTGTCGAGCAGGATCTGCTGGGCGGTGTCGAAGCGGCCACGCACCACCACCGGGCGGGAGCGCAGGGCTTCGGCATCGACGAGGGCTGCACCCAGGCTCACCGGCATGTCGGTGCCCCGTTGGTCGAGCAGTGCCTGGGCTGCCTGCTTGCGGTCGGCCTTGGCATGCTGCCAGTTGCCCAGCTGGATGCAGCCGGCCGCGACCACGATGGCCAGTGCGCCGCCCCACACGGACGGGCGAAAGCGCCGGCCGCTTGTGGCGGCCTGAAGGCGGGCGCACAATCGGTTGAAGACTCTGGAGGAGCGCGCTGTGCTGTTCAAGTTGGCAGTGGTATTCATGCTGTTGCTGGTCATCGGCAGCCTCTTTTCGGGCCTGCTCTTTCTTTATCGCGACAAGGGCCACGGCGACCGGGTTGTGCGGGCGCTTACCTTGCGCATCTCCCTCTCCCTCTTGCTCTTTGCCGGCCTGCTGCTGGCCGGGCGTTTTGGTGGCTACGCCGTGTGAGCCCGGCGGTTTGCGCCTAAATCCAGTACACCACGACGAACAGCAGCAGCCACACCACATCCACGAAGTGCCAGTACCAGGCCACTGCCTCGAAGGCGAAGTGGCGCTTGGCGTCGAAGTGCCCCGACAGGCTGCGCCCCGCCACCACGGCCAGCATGATGGCGCCGAGGGTGACGTGGAAACCGTGGAAGCCGGTGAGCATGAAGAAAGTGGCGCCATACACCCCTGCCCCCATGGTCAGGCCCAGTTCGGTGTAGGCGTGGTGGTATTCCCAGGCCTGGAAGCCCAGGAAGATCACGCCGAGTAGCACCGTCAGGATCAGGCCCAGGTTGAGCTGGCTGCGCTTGCCCTTCATCAGGCCCCAGTGGGCCCAGGTGAGGGTGACGCCCGAGGTGAGCAGCAGGGCGGTGTTGATGGCCGGTACGCCCCAGGCACCCATCGGGGTGAAGCTGGCACCCTTGGGGCCGGAGGTGGGCCAGGCGGCGGTGAAGCCCTCATGCAGGGTGAAGGTCGGGTCCATGCCTGCCAGGGCGGGTACCGAGATGAACCGGCAATAGAACAGGGCGGCGAAGAAGGCGGCGAAGAACATCACCTCGGAGCCGATGAACCACACCATGCCCTGGCGGAAGGACTTGTCTTCCCAGTCGGTGTAGTCGCCGCGCTGGTTTTCGGCGATCACCGCGCCGAACCACTTGAACAGCACGAAGATGATCACCGCCGTGCCGGTGCCCATGACCCACGGCCCGGGGGCGAACTTGTTCATCAGCAGGATGAAGCCCAGCGCCAGCAGGAACATGCCCCCCGACAGGAAGATCGGGTACAGGCTGGGCTGTGGCACGTAGTAGTGCGTGGCGTGGGGCGCGGCGGTGGTGGCGTGCGAGGCGTTCAAGGCGTGCTCCCGAGGGCAAGGGTTTGAATCACGGTTTCGGCGGCGCGGGGAAGAAGGCGTAGGCCAGCGTCAGCTCGGAAATGTCCTTGCTGATGCCGCTGTCCACGACGAAGGTCAGGGCCATCTCACGGCTTTCGCCCGGGGCCAGGGTCTGCTGGGTGAAGCAGAAGCAGTCGAGTTTCTGGAAGCTGCGCGCGGCCACCGTGGGCGACACGCTGGGCACGGCCTGGCCGACGATGGTCTGGTCGGACAGGTTGCGCACCAGGAAACGGGTGGTGCGCAGTTCGCCCGGGTGCAGTTCGATGGCCGGCTCCAGGGGGCGGATCTCCCAGGGCAGGCCGGGCATCAGGGTGGAGGTGAATTGCACACCCAGCTTGCGGCTGTAATCCACCGCGCTGGGCGGCAGATCCTTTGTCTGGGTCGCCTCGCGCAGGGTCTTGCCGTTGAAGCCGACGGCTTCGCAGAAGGTGTCGTAGAGCGGCACCAGAGCAAAGCCGAAGGCGAAGAAGGCCACCGCCAGCAGCAGCAGGCGGACCACCAGGCGGCCGTGCTTGCGGGGTTGGGGCAGGGCGGCTTCGTTCACGGTGATGCCTAGCGCTGGATGAAGAAGCCGACGATGTAGAGGCCGGCGGCCACGGCGCCCAGCACCCAGGCAAAGCGGGCCGAGGCGCGGCGGCGCAGGGCGAGATCGGTGTCATCGAGGTGCATGTGAGCCTCCTCAGGTGCTGGACTTGATGACGGGCTGGGTGTCCCAGGAGTGGTAGGGCGGCGGTGAGCTGAGCTCCCACTCCAGGCCGCTGGTGCCCTCCCAGACCTGGTCTGTGGCCTTGTCGCCGCCCTTCACGCAGCGCCAGATGTTCCAGGCGAAGAGCAGCTGCGACAGGCCCAGCACGAAGGCGCCGACGGTGGAGATGGCGTTGAACTCGGTGAACTGCAGGGCGTAGTCGGGGATGCGCCGGGGCATGCCGGCCAGGCCCAGGAAGAACTGGGGCATGAAGGTGAAGTTGAAGCTGACCACGGTGAGCCAGAAGTGCAGCTTGCCGAGGCGCTCGCTGTACATGTGGCCGGTCCATTTGGGCAGCCAGTAGTACACGCCGGTCATCACCCCCATGATGCCGCCGGCGAACAGGGCGTAATGGAAGTGCGCCACCACGAAGTAGCTGTGGTGATACTGGGCATCGGCGGCCACGTCGGCCAGCACCAGGCCGGTGAGGCCGGCGATGCCGAACAGCACGATGAAGCCGATGGCGAAGAGCATGGGTGTCTCGAAGCTCATCGCGCCGCGCCACATGGTGGCGATCCAGCAGAAGAACAGCACCGCCAGCGGCAGGGAGATGGCCATGGTGCTGTACATGAAGTAGAGCAGGGCCGGCACCGGCAGGCCGGCGGTCATGAAGTGGTGGGCCCACACGACGAGGCCCAGCACGCCGATGGCGATGAAGCCATAGACCTGCGCAGTGTGACCGTAGATGGGCTTGCGGGTGAAGGTGGACAGCACGTGGGGCATCAGGCCCCACACCGGCAGCAGCAGGATGTACACCTCCGGGTGGCCGAAGAACCAGAACAGGTGCTGGAACAGGATCGGGTCGCCGCCACCGGCTGCGTCAAAGAAGTGGGTGCCGAAGTGCCGGTCGGTGAGCAGCATGGTGACACCGCCGGCCAGCACCGGCAGGGTGATGATCAGCAGCACCGCGGTGACCAGCCAGCCCCAGCAGAAGAGGGGCATCTTCATCAGGGTCATGCCGGGCGCACGCATGTTGAGCAGGGTGGCGATGATGTTGATCGAACCCATGATGGAGCTGATGCCCAGGATGTGGATCGAGAAGATGGCGAAGTCCACCCCGATGCCGCCCTGCACCGACAGGGGCGCGTAGAGGGTCCAGCCGGTGGCCACGGCCCCGTCACCGATGCCGAAGAGGGCCAGGATGAAGGGCATGGTGAGCAGCAGCGCGGCCGGCGGCAGCAGCCAGAAGCCCCAGTTGTTGAGGCGCGGCAGGGCCATGTCGGGGGCGCCGATCATCAGCGGGATCATCCAGTTGGCAAAGCCGGTGGCGGCCGGCATCAGGGCCGCGAAGATCATCACCAGGGCGTGTACGCCGATCAGCTGGTTGAAGAACTCCGGCTGCATAAGCTGCAGGCCGGGCTGGAAGAGCTCCGCCCGCACCGCCAGGATCATCGCCCCGCCGAGGAAGAACATCAGCAGGGAGAAGGTCAGGTACATCGTGCCGATGTCCTTGTGGTTGGTGGTGGTCAGCCAGCGCATCAGCCCGGTGGGGTGATGGGCATGGCCGGCATGGGGGTCGAGGGTGTGGGTGGCGGTGTTCATCCGATGCTCCTCAGCGAAGGGCCTTGATCTGGGCGGGCTGGATCATGTCGCCCTTGTTGTTGCCGAAGGCGTTGCGCTCGTAGGTGATGATGGCGGCGAGGTCGGCGTCCGACAGGGTGGCCTTGAAGGCCTGCATGGCCGTGCCGGCCTTGCCGTTGAAGACCCGGTCTACATGGCTGTCGGGGATCAGTTTGCCTTCCGGCGAGAGCAGCGGGCCGGTGACGATCTTGCTGCCCGCCAGGGCCGGGAAGGCCGGCGGGATGCCTTGCCCTTCGGCTTGGTGGCAGGCGGCGCAGTTCTTTTCGTAGCCAGCCTTGCCGGCGGCCATCAGTTCGTCCTTGGTCCAGGCCCGGTCGCTGCCGGCTGCCGCCGCGGCCATCTCGGTCTTCTTCTTGTCCACCCAGGCGACGTATTCGGCTTCGGGCACGGCGCGCACCACCACGGGCATGAAGCCGTGGTCCTTGCCGCACAGTTCGGCGCACTGGCCGCGATACACCCCGGGCTCCTCGATGCGCACCCAGGTCTCGCGCAGGAAGCCCGGAATCGCGTCGCGCTTGACGCCGAACTGGGGCACCCACCAAGTGTGGATCACGTCAGTGGAGGTGAGCAGCACGCGCACCTTCTTGCCCACCGGCAGCACCACTTCGTTATCCACCTCGAGCAGGTAGTTCTCGCCCTTGGCCTCCTTGCCCTCGATCTGCTCGCGGGGGGTGGACATGGTGCTGATGAACTTGATGCCGGAGTCGGGGTATTCGTACTGCCATTTCCACTGTAGCCCGGTGACCTTGAGCACCATGTCGGCCTTGGTGCGCGTGTCCTCCATCTCGATCACCGCGTGGAAGGCCGGTATGCCCATCAGCACGAAGTCGATGAAGAGAAGGATGCCAAACGGCACCAGCACCCAGAACCACTGAAAGGCGCCGGTGGGGCCGGTGAAGGTGGCGGGTGCGGCGCCGTTGCTCTTGCGGTGCTTGAGCATGGAATAGACCATGATCGAGAACACCACCACGAAGAGCACGGTGATGATCACCATGAACTCATTGTGGATGTGGAGCGTGTCCCGGGCGATGGGGGTGACCGGGGTGGGGAAGTTCCAGGTGTAGTCGGCGAGAGCGGTGCCGGCGGCGAGAAGGAGGCTGAGACCTGCGAAAAGCCTGCCAGGGGGTCGGGGGTTGAGTCGGGTCAAGTCTCGGCCTCGTCTTTTCGTGGGATGATCAATTCGGCTTCGCGGTCTAGCTGCGCAGCCGCCTGGAGAGATCGGAGAAGAACTGGTGCCGCTGGGGCGGAGTCATCAGGTGTCCCACGTGGCAGCTGCGGCCATGGGAGCGGATGCAGATCAGCGGATCGGGAGCATCGCCGGCCTCAAGACTGACACGGGCCCAGGCGGTGGAAAAGCTCTGCTGCCGGTCCTGGCCGAGGAAGCGGGTGGTGACGGTGAGGCGATCGCCCTCAAGGCGTATGGTTTCACTGGCCGAGTCAGCGTGATCAAGCGCGCGCAGGGCAATATAGAGGGCGGCGAGCTCGAGGCCCGCAAAGGGAAGCACCAGCCAGGCGCCGGCAAGCAGGAAGCCGCCGCTCACGAGCAGGCTTGCTGCAAGAATGCCGCAGACGAGATTGCGGCGTGCTGTCGGGGTCAGGGAGCAGTTGGGACGCGCAGTCCATTCCTGCGCGCCCGCTGCCTCTGTTTTTGTCATAGCCATGGCGTCTCCTCCAGGCCCTGTCTGCGGCTATTTGACGCAGATCAAATTGTGGGCTCAGTGTAGCATCGGCGTTTCCTTTTGCAGTGCACTTGATGTGTCTGTAAATGATTGAATAAACAGGACTAATCAAATGATTTCGTTGCTGCGTTGCAGCACTGCCGCCTTGGCGGCGCTGATGGTGGGGCTGGGGGGGCTGACGGCCTGTTCGCCGGCCGGAGACGGTGGTGCCAACGTCGGCTTTGCCAGCACTGACATCACGGGTGCCAATTATGCAAAGGGCTTTCAGCTCACCGACCACACAGGGGCAGCGCGCAGCCTGGCCGACTATCGGGGCAAGGTGGTGACCCTGTTCTTCGGCTATACCCAGTGTCCGGACGTTTGCCCGACCAATCTGCTCGGGATGTCGGAAGTCATGCGCCAGCTGGGGCCGGATGCCGACAAGCTGCAGGTGCTGTTCATCACCGTGGATCCGGAGCGCGATACCCAGGCGCTGCTTGCCGAGTATGTACCGGCCTTCGACCCGCGCTTCACCGGTCTATACGGTGATGTCGCCACGACGGCCGCCGTGGCCAGGGACTTCAAGGTCTTCTATCAGAAGCAGGGGGATACCAAGGGCGCCGCCTATACGGTCGATCACTCTACCGGCACCTACGTCTTCGACCCTCAGGGGCGGCTGCGCCTGTACGTGAAGCACGGAGAGAAGCCGGAGGTGATCGTCGGTGATCTGCGCAAGCTGCTGGCGGGCAAATAGCTTCCCGGCGCGCTGAAAAACAAAAGGGCAACCCGCGGGTTGCCCTTTTTTCCGGGAGGATGGCGCTCAGGCCAGCGCGGCCAGCTGGGTGCGCATCTTCTGCATGGCCTTGGCCTCGATCTGGCGGATGCGCTCGGCGGATACGCCGTACTCGGCGGCCAGCTCATGCAGGGTGGCGGCATCACCCTCGGTCAGCCAGCGGCGCCGCACGATGCTGGCGCTGCGTTCGTCGAGGGTCGCCAGGGCGTGGTGGAGGCCTTCGTCCTGCAGGCGGGCAGCCTGACGGCGGGCCAGCACGTCGGACGGTTCGGCGTGGGGGTCGGCCAGGTAGGCGATGGGGGCGAAGCGCTCCTCGTCATCGTCGCTGCCACCTTCCAGGGCCATCTCCTGCCCGGACAGGCGGGTTTCCATTTCGCGGACTTCTTCAGGCTTGACGCCGAGCTGCTGGGCCACCGCCAGCACTTCCTCGCCCTGCAGGGTGCTGCTGCTGCTCTTCATGCTGCGCAGGTTGAAGAACAGCTTGCGCTGGGCCTTGGTCGTGGCGATCTTGACCAGCCGCCAGTTCTTGACGATGTACTCGTGAATCTCGGCCTTGATCCAGTGGATCGCGAAGGACACCAGACGCACGCCCCGGTCGGGGTCGAAGCGCTTGACCGCCTTCATCAGGCCCACATTGCCTTCCTGGATCAGATCGGCGTGGGGCAGGCCGTAGCCCAGATAACCGCGGGCAATGGCCACCACCAGCCGCAGGTGGGAAAGCACCAGCTTGCGCGCCGCTTCCAGGTCTTCGTTTTCCCGGAAGCTGTGGGCGAGGTCGGACTCTTCCGTCTCGGTCAGCAGCGGGATGCGATTCACGCTCTGGATGTATTGATCCAGGCTGCCAACCGCGGACGGGACGGGAAACGACAGGGTATGGGACATCTTGCAACTACCTCCTTGACGCCAATGTTAGCACTCCCGGCCTGTGAGTGCTAAGGGGGCGGATTGGTTCCCCGGCGATGATTTTGATGATGGGTCTGCGCCCCGCATGGTGGCGGGGAGTCAGGATGGATGTCACAGGCCTGCCCGGATGTAGCGGTGGGTGAAGCGGTCGGACTCCCCGATGGCCAGGAAGCGCGCCTGATCCACCTCGCCCCCGCGCAGCGTCGGGGGGAGCGACCAGACACCGTTGGGGTGGTCGCGGGTGTCCGTCGGGTTGGCATTGATCTCGCTGCGGGCGGCCAGTTCAAACCCGGCGGCCCGGGCGCGCTCGATCAGGAAGGCCTCGGTGACGTAGCCGCTGCGCTTCATCGTCTCCAGCGAGCTGCCCGGTGCGGCCCGGTGCTCTTCGACGCCCAGCACGCCGCCGGGTTTGAGGGCCCGCGCGAAGGCCTGCAGGCTTGCATCCAGGTGGCCGGCCTCGATCCAGTTGTGCACGTTGCGGAAGGTCAGCACTAGGTCGGCGCCGCCTTCGGGGGCAATGCCGCCCAGCGTGTCGGTGGTGGTGAACAGGCCCATCCTGACCCGGTCGTAGAGATCGGGGCGGCTGGCCAGCCTCGCATCGAAGCCGCGGCGCAGATTGCGGCGGTATTCCAGGGGGGTGTCGTAGCCGTAATGGGCGGCGTAGTACTCGCCGTGTTCGCGCAGGTAGGGTGCCAGGATCTCGGTGAACCAGCCTGCACCTGGCGCGATCTCGATCACCTTGTGCCCAGGGCGCAGGCCGAAGAAACGCAGGGTCTCGTAAGGGTGGCGGGCCGTATCGCGGGCCCGGTTGGCAGCGCTGCGGTGACTGCCGGCAATGACGGCGCGCAGTGCCGTGTCTTCGTCGGCAGTGGTGGCACGCAGGGGCAGGGGGCCGCACAGCAGGGGCAGCGCAGCCAGGTGATTCAGGAAGCGGCGACGGTCGGGCATGGCAGCCGGGGCTCGAAAAGACATGCGGCAGGTGGGTGTTTGCAGGATGGGGCAGGCATCTTCGCAGAACCTGTCACCGATCGGTGGCTGTCGGGTGGCGCGTCGTGCTGGTGACGCGAGGCCGATTGTTGTGTTGCCTGAGCAGTTTTCGCGCCATGTCCGAACAGGATGAAATGGGCCGGAAAGATGGCTATGGACGGTTGATTTTCCAATTGAAATATAAAGATTGGCCGATTTTCCGCAATTGCCTGCGTGAGAGCTGTTGAAATTCAAACACTGTGGTGTTGATTATTCAACAGCCCTTCGGGTGGCGCCTTATTCAATAACAAGAAAAAAGGCCCATTGATCTTTCTTGTATATCGATCCCATTTATTTTCATTTCCCAATATTGATCCAGATCAATAGATTGCACTCATCTTGTTATGACAAGTTGAGATGCTCGATACCGATATTCAAGCTTCACCCGCGCCTTTGTCCGAAGCCCCCCTTTACCGGCGGATTCATCAGGCCCTGCGTGAGCGGATCCTGGATGGCGATTGGCCACCGGGGCTGCGGCTTCCCTCGGAAAGCGCGCTGGGCACGCTTTTCGAGGTCAGTCGCATCACCGTGCGTCAGGCCCTGGGGGCCCTGCAGAGGGAAGGGCTGATCTATAGCCAGCAGGGCCGCGGCAGCTTTGTCAGCCGCCCCAAGGCGGTCCAGAACGTGACCCGCCTGCAAGGCTTTGCGGAGCAGATGGGGGCCCATGGCTACGAGGTGCGCAACCGCCTGCTGGCGCTTTCCGAGGTGTCAGCGGACCAGAAGGTGGCCTCACGCCTCGGCCTGCCGAAGGGGGCGCCGGTGGTGGAGATCCGTCGCCTGCGCCTGCTCGACCGGGAGCCGGTTTCCATCGAGCTCACCTGGCTGCCGCTGGACATCGGGCGTCAGGTGGCCCGAGCCGATCTGGAAGTGCGTGACATCTTCGTGATTCTGGAGAACGACTGCGCCCTTCCGCTGGGCCAGGCCGACCTGGCCCTGGATGCGGTGGCCGCCGACGCCGAGCTGGCCGCCCGCCTGAACGTGCCCGAGGGGGCACCGCTGCTGCGCGTCGAGCGATTGACTCATGACAGCACCGGACACCCGGTGGATTACGAATTCCTCTATTTCAGGGGCGACACCTTTCAATACCGATTCAAGGTGGACCGCAGTCCATCGTCAGTGGAGTGACTCATGTCTTATCAATTGGATACACGCGAAAGCGAATACGACATCGTGGTGGTGGGAGGCGGCACCGCCGGCCCCATGGCCGCCATCAAGGCCAAGGAGCGTAATCCAGAATTGCGCGTGCTGCTGCTGGACAAGGCTCACGTCAAACGCAGCGGCGCCATCTCGATGGGCATGGACGGCCTCAACAACGCCGTCGTGCCGGGCTATGCCACACCCGAGCAATACACCAAGGAAATCACCATCGCCAACGACGGCATCGTCGATCAATCCACGGTGTATGCCTACGCGAAGCACAGCTTCACCACCATCGAGCAGCTCGATCGCTGGGGCGTCAAGTTCGAGAAGGATGCCATCGGCGACTACGCCATGCGCAAGGTGCACCATATGGGCACCTACGTGCTGCCCATGCCCGAGGGGCATGACGTCAAGAAGGTGCTCTACCGCCAGCTCAAGCGGGCGCGGGTGGAGATCACCAACCGCATCATCGCCACCCGCCTGCTCACTGCGGCCGACGGCAGCGTGAACGGCGTGATGGGCTTTGATTCCCGCACGGCCGACTTCCACGTGATCCGCGCCAAGGCGGTGATCCTGGCCTGCGGGGCGGCGGGGCGCCTGGGCCTGCCGGCATCCGGCTACCTGATGGGCACCTACGAGAACCCCACCAACGCCGGGGATGGCTACGTGATGGCCTATCACGCCGGGGCCGAGCTGGCCAACCTGGAGTGCTACCAGATCAACCCGCTGATCAAGGACTACAACGGTCCGGCCTGCGCCTACGTGGCCGGGCCCATGGGGGGCTACACCGCCAACAGCCGGGGCGAGCGTTTCATCGAGTGCGACTACTGGAGTGGCCAGATGATGCTGGAGTTCTACCAGGAGCTGCAGGGCGGCAATGGCCCGGTCTTCCTCAAGCTCAATCACCTGGCCGAGGAAACCATCCAGACCATCGAGACCATCCTGCACAGCAATGAGCGCCCCAGCCGGGGCCAGTTCCATGCCGGCCGTGGCACCGACTACCGCCACCAGATGGTGGAGATGCACATCTCCGAGATCGGCTTCTGCAGCGGCCACAGCGCCTCCGGTGTGCATGTGAACGCGCGGGCCGAGACCACCGTGCCGGGTCTCTATGCCGCCGGCGACATGGCTGCCGTGCCCCACAACTACATGCTGGGCGCCTTCGCCTACGGCTGGTTCGCCGGGCACAGCGCGGCGGAGCGGGCCAGCAGCCTCGACTTCTCCCCGGTGGATGCGGAGCAGGTGGCCCGCGAGCGGGCGCGCATCTATGCCCCGCTGCTGCGCGACCATGGCCTGCCGCCCCTGCAGGTGGAATACAAACTGCGGCGCTTTGTTAACGACTACCTGCAACCGCCCAAGGTCACCCGTAAATACGAGCTGGCCCTCGACCGCTTTGCCGAAATCGGCGAGGACCTTGAACACCTGCACGCCAGCGACGCCCACGAGCTGATGCGCTGCGCCGAGGCCTCGGTGATCCGCGACTGCGCCGAGATGGCCGCCCGTGCCTCGCTCTTCCGCACCGAGAGCCGCTGGGGCCTCTACCACCTGCGGGTGGACTACCCGGAGCGTAATGACGCCGAGTGGTTCTGCCACGCCCATCTGAAGAAGGACGAATCTGGCCGGATGAGTCACCACAAGCGGCCCGTCGAACCCTACATCGTCCCCATCGCCGAACAGGAAAGGGATGCCTACGACCGGCTGCGTGTCGCGCCGAAGGCCCCCACCGAAAACACGGCCGCCACCGTCTGACCCCTGGAGAAACCCATGGCATTCCAACCCCGCAGCATCGCCCAGTTCAGTGAGGCCGCCGTCACCGTGGATCTCGACAAGTGCATCGCCCACAAGGGCTGCACCGTGTGCATCGACGTCTGCCCGATGGACATCCTCGAGATCGACCCCCAGACCGGCAAGGCCTTCATGAAGCGTGACGAGTGCTGGTACTGCCTGCCCTGCCAGAAGGACTGCCCGACCGGCGCCATCCACGTCGCCATTCCCTACCTGCTGCGCTGATTTTCCGCTTCACCCCATACATATATAGAGAGAGCTTTCCATGCGATTTTCGAACCTCACCCGGCTCGCGGCCTCGGCCCTCGTCACCATGACAGTCAGCCTCGGCGCCCACGCCGAAACCCTGCGCCTGGCCATCGGCACCCAGGACACCACCATCAACTGCGCCACCGGCGGCCTGTTGATCCGCGAGCTCAAGCTGCTCGACAAGTACCTGCCCAAGGACGGCAAGTACAAGGACGTGCAGTACGACATCCAGTGGAAGAACTTCACCTCCGGCGCCCCGCTGACCAACGAGATGGTGGCCGACAAGCTGGACATCGGCACCATGGCCGACTTCCCCGGCTCAGCCAACGGCGCCGCCTTCCAGAAGGCCGGCAAGAAGAGCCTGTTCATCACGGTGCTGTCGGGCAGCACCCAGGGCAGCGGCAACGGCGTGGTGGTGCCCAGGGATTCCAGTGCCACCACCCTGGCCGAACTGCGTGGCAAGACCATCTCGGTGCCCTTCGCCTCCGCCGCCCACGGCATGCTGCTGCGCGCCCTCAAGCGCCAGGGCCTCGACCCCGAGAAGGACGTGAACATCATCACCCAGGCGCCGGAGGTGGCCGGCCCGGCGCTGCAGGCCGGCAAGATTGACGCCCACGCCGACTTCGTGCCCTTCGCCGAGCTGTTCCCCTACCGGGGCTTCGCCCGCAAGATCTATGACGGCGTGCAGTCGGCCACTCCGACCTTCCACGGTTCCCTGGTCAATGCCGAGTTCGCCCGCAAGTACCCCGAGGTGGTGGTGGCCTTCCTGCGCGCGGCCATCGAGGCCGACCGCCTGTTCGCCAGCGATCCCGAGAAGTACAGCGAGCTGATCGAGAAGCACACCGGCATCGAGGCGCCGGTCAGCTACCTGTTCCACGGCCCCCTGGGCCTGCAGACCCGGGACTTCACTTGGAAGCCGGAATACCGCCAGGCCCTCAAGACCTCCATCGACACCCTGCACCTGATGCGCCGTATCGAGGTGACGCCCGATCCGGCCACCTTCATCGATGACCAGTACATCCGCGCCGCCTTCAAGCAGTCCGGCCTCAACTACGACGCCCGCCTGAAGAACTACGACAAGCTGCCCCTCAAGGCCAACGATGCCGTCACCGGCAAGCCCATCACCGACACCCGCCGTCTGGCCGGCCTGTGGGTGGCGGGCGAGCCCAGGGTGCGTCACTACGCCACCATCGCCAACGCCTTCCAGGACCTGCGCAAGCTCGAACAGTCCGGCAAGGCGGTGCGGGCGGTGTATGTGCATGACCTGATCCACGGCATCAAGCTGCTGGCGCCCCAGGCCTGGTTCGCCCGGGATGCCCAGGGCGAAGTCAGCGCCTTCCTGCAGAAGGACGCCGCGGTCGCCTACGCCTCGACCAACAAGGGCCAGTTGCTCGACTTCGCCGCCCTCAAGACGTCGGGAGCCGGAAGGTGACAGCCCACGGACAACAATCGGTCGCACGCCGCGTGCTGCCCTTGCTGTCGCTGCTGGTCTGCGTGGCGCTCTGGCATTTCGCCTCGTCCAGGCACATGAACCTGGGCCTGGTGACCTTCCAGAACGTCCCGCAGCCCCTCGAGGTGGTGCATGCAGCCTGGGATCTGCTCCAGTCGCCCAAGCTGCAGAATCACCTGGGCAGCAGTCTCAGCCGTGTGGCCTTCGGCTTCCTCATCGCCGCCCTTGTCGGGGTCTCGCTGGGGCTGGTGATCGGGCGCTTTCGCTGGGTCCGGGAAACCCTGATGCCACCCCTCGAGGTGGCCCGGCCGATCCCGGCGGTGGCCTGGATACCCCTGTCGATCCTGATGTTTCCCTCCTCCGAGGGCAGCATGATCTTCATCACCTTCATCGGCGCCCTGTTCCCCATCCTGCTCAACACCATCCACGGGGTGCACGGGGTCGACCCGCGCCTGATTGCTTCGGCCCGCAGTCTGGGCACGCGCCGCTGGGCGGTGTTTGCCCGGGTCATCCTGCCGGCCGCGGCGCCCTCGGTGCTGACCGGCCTGAGCATCGGCATGGGGACCTGCTGGTTCTGCCTGGTCACTGCCGAGATGATCTCGGGCCAGTACGGCATCGGCTACTACACCTGGGAGTCCTACACCGTGCAGAACTACGCCAACATCATTGTCGGGATGCTCCTGATCGGCATGCTGGGCATGGGCAGCAGTGCCCTGCTGCATCGTATCGGCCATGCCCTGATGCCCTGGTACAGCCCTGGAGGCCGCTCATGAACGCCATCCTCTCCCTGTCCGAGCTCGCCCCGGCTGCCGCGTCCACGGGGCGCCTCGACATTGACCGGGTTTCCATCGACCTGGGGGCCGGGGCCGACCGCTTCACCGCCCTGCAGGACGTGTCGGTGCACATCCGGCCGGGCGAATTCGTCTGCCTGCTGGGCCCGTCCGGCTGCGGCAAATCCACCCTGCTGGGGGCGCTGGCCGGCCACCTCACACCGTCCCGCGGCAGCCTGCTGCTCGACGGGCAGCCCATCGGCTGCCCCGATCCCGAGCGTGGCCTGGTGTTCCAGCACCACACCCTGTTTCCCTGGCTGTCGGTGCGCGACAACGTCGCCTACGGCCTGCGCATGCGCGGGGTGGGGCGGGCGGAGCGCCACCGGCAGGCCATGACCTGGCTGAAGGAGGTGGGCCTGGAGGGCTTCGAGCATCACTACCCTTCCGCCCTGTCCGGCGGCATGCAGCAGCGGGTGGAGATCGCCCGGGTGCTCATCAATCAGCCCCGGGTCCTGCTGATGGACGAACCGTTCGGCGCCCTGGATGCGCTGACCCGCCTGAAGATGCAGGAGCTGCTGCTGGCCCTGTGGACCAAACGCCGCATGACGGTCGTGTTCGTGACCCACGACATCGACGAAGCCCTGTTCATGGCCGACCGCATCCTGGTCATGAGCGCCCGCCCCGGGCGGGTGATCGAGGAGATCCGCGTGCCCGCCGGGCGTCCGCGCACGGCCGAATGGCTGACCGGCGCCACCTTCGTCGACTACAAGCGCCACTGCCTGGCCCTGCTGCGTGACCCCGAAGTGACGGTGCCCCTGGCCCGCCTGTCGCCGCTGAGCTCGGCGAGGGTGGCCGATACCGATGCCGCCTATCCAGACTGACCCCCGAACTGCTGACACTCCATTCCGATGACCTTGCCACTTCCCCCCATTGATGATGCCGATCTGGCGCAGCTCCACCCCCGCCTGACGGCTGACGACCCCACGGTGCGCCGCCTCGCCCTGATCGAGCTGGCCGAGCTGGAGAACGAGGACCACGCCCCCTGGCTGGTGGCGGCCCTCTCCGACCGAGAGCCCGAGGTCCGCGCCGAAGCCGCCGGCCGCCTGGCCTACTGGGAGAGCCCCGAAACCGTCACCGCCCTGCTGGCCAGCCTGGGCGACGCCGATGCCGGCGTGCGCGAGGCGGCGGCCCACAGCCTGACCGAGATCCGTCTGCCCGGGAGCGGCCGCCTGCTGGTGGCTGCCCTCGGCCAGCAGGCCGCGTTTGTCCGCGCCAGCGTGCTGCGTGCCCTGCGCGAGCTGCGCCTGCCCGAGAGCTTCGAGCCGGCCCTGGCCGCGGCGCTTGCCCCCGAAGCGGTGGTGCGCTTCGAGGCTGTGGGCGTGCTGGGATGGCTCAAGCACCCCGACGCCCTGCCGGTGCTCACCCGGCTCGCCGAAGGTGACGCCGAAGCGGAGGTGCGTCGCGCCGCCGTGGGTGCCCTTGGCCTGGCCACCGATGCCAGCGTGCTGCCAGCCCTGCTGAGCGCGTTGCGCGACCCCGTCTGGCAGGTGCGTGAAGAGGCCGCCACCACCATCGGCAAGCTCCGTCTGGCCGAAGCCGCTGCCGCGCTGATCGGCGCGCTGGAAGATGACTACTGGCAGGTCCGCCAGCGGGCGGCGCGTACCCTCGGTCGTCTCCGGGACACCCGGGCAGTTGCCCCGCTGGCGGCCTTCGCCCTGGGCCATTCGTCGGCCAACCTGCGCAAGGAGGCCGCCATCGCCCTGGGCGAAATCGGTGCCCCCACGGCCCTCGATGCCCTCGCCGGGGCGACCCGCGACGCGGACCCCGAAGTCCGCAAGTCGGCGCGCCTGGCGATCGCCCAGATCCAGGGCGCAAGCATCGTCGGCGCGTCCTGAGTTCTTTCACGGCGTATCCGGGCAGATCCGGACCTCAGGGGGATCACCTCCCCAGGGCCGCAGGCGGAAAAATGGGCACTCCCTTCCCGGGGTGCCCATTTTTTCGTTTCGGGAGCGCACCAGTGCAGTGCACCACGCATCGTAAGGGTGCAAAAGCTCCTGTTTGTTCCTGGTTTAATGGTTGATTAATCACGCAAATTTTTCTGGCACGCTCTGTGCATTGGAGGTTTTTAGCTGTTTTCCATGAAGGGCTTGGAGCAGATGCAGCACTGGCCAGAGAGGCGTTCGACAAGAGAGTTTTTTGGAAAATTACTTGAACATTCACGTGAAATTTCCGTTGACATCGGAAATTAGCAAAACTAATCTTTGCATCAGTGATTGTTATTCAAAGGCCCTGGCGGGCGGCTTGGAGCCGGCAACCGGGTTCTCTTTTCAAGGGGGGGCGGGATGAACATGTTTGTGAAGACCCTGAACCTGGGCGGTACCGGCCCGGCCGTGGCGATCAAGGATTCGATCGACGTGGCCGGTGTGCCGACCCAGGCGGGCAGCCAGGCGCTGGCTGATGCGGCTCCGGCCGCGCGCAACGCCGAAGTGGTCGAGCGGCTGCTCGCTGCGGGCTACCGCATCACCGGCAAGGCGACGATGCACGAGCTGGCCTTCGGCACCACCGGCATCAACGCCTGGGCTGGCACGCCGGTGAATCCCCGTTTTCCGGATCTCGTTCCCGGTGGTTCGTCCAGCGGATCTGCCGCGGCGGTGGCGGCGGGGGTGGTGGATGTGGCCCTGGGTTCCGACACGGGCGGCTCCATCCGCATTCCCGCGGCCTGTTGCGGCGTCTTCGGGCTCAAGCCGAGCTTCGGGCGGGTCAGCCGTCAGGGCGTGATGCCGGCGGTTACCAGCCTGGATTGTGTAGGGCCGTTTGCGGCCGACATGGACAGCCTGATTGCCTGCATGCGGGCCATCGACCCGAGCTTCGGCGCGCTGCCGGGGCTGGAGGAGGTGTCCATCGGCCTGGTGGATGTCCCGGCAGTGGCGGAAATCCGCCAGACCGTGGCCGGGGTGGTGGCCGGTAGCGGCTTGCCGGCCGGGACGGTCCGGCTCGCCCATTTCGATGCGGCCTACCAGGCCGGGCTTGCCGTCATCAACGCCGAAACCTGGGCGGCCTGTGGCCACTTGGTCGAGACCGGCAAGGTGGGCGCCGACGTGGCCCAGCGCTTGATGGCCGCCTCCCGCACCACCCCGGCCGATGTGGCGGCCGCCAACGCCGTCCGCGATGCCTTCACCGCGGAGGTGGATGCCGCACTGGAAAGCTTCTCCGTGCTCGCTCTGCCGACCATGGCCGATGCCCCGCCCAGCCTGGACCAGGCTGCCGATACCTCCCGGCTGGTCAGCATGACCTCGCTGGTGCGCCCCTTCAATCTGTCCGGCCATCCGGCCATTGCCATCCCGCTGCCAGCCCGGAGCGGTTTCCCCGTCAGCCTGCAACTGGTCGCGGCCAGGGGGCACGACGAATTGCTATGTGCCGTGGCCCGGCATGTGGCCAGTCGGTTGCAGTGACACCAACTCTCAAGCGGAGACACCCATGTTAGTGGCTATGAAAGAGACCCGGGAAAGTGACGCCGCCCATCCGGCGGCCGCCCTGGAGGCACTGCTGCCGGAAATCAGGCAGCGCCGGAAGGAGTTTGAAAAACAGCAGCACATCTCGCCGGACATCATCCAGCGCTTCAAGGAAGTCGGGGTGTATCGCGCCCTGGTGGCCAAGCGCTTCGGTGGTGACGAGAAGTCGCCGGCGGAGTTCTGCCAGCTGATCGAGAGGATCGCCGAGGCGGACGGCTCTGCCGGCTGGGTGGCGAGTTTCGGCATCGGGGGCGTCTACCTGGCGGCCCTGCCCCTGGCGACCCTGGAAAAGCTCTACGCCAACGGCCCGGATGTGGTCTTTGCCGGCGGCATCTTTCCGCCCCAGCCGGCCGAGCTGGTGGAGGGCGGCTTCAAGGTGAGCGGGCGCTGGAGCTGGGGCAGCGGCAGCATGGGCGCCGAGGTGGTCGGCGCCGGCATTCTGCCGAAGAACGCCGAGGGTTCCGGGCTGCCGCGCATGGCCGTGATGCCGCGGGAGAAGGTGCAGATCGTGCCCAACTGGGATGTGATGGGCCTGCTTGGCACCGGTAGCCACGACATCGTGGTGAAGGACGTGGTGGTGCCCGAGGAATGGACCTTCGTGCGGGGCGGCGCCGCCTCCCTCGACACGCCCCTCTACCGCTACCCGACCCTGTCTTTCGCCGCCCAGGTGCTCACCGTGGTGGGCCTCGGCATCGGCCGTGCCGCCATCAACGAAGTGCTGGGCATGGCCGCCGGGCGCGCCTCCGTAACGGGCGCCCCCAACCTGGGTGAGCGCATCTATGTGCAGCTCGAGATCGCCCGGATCGAGGCCGAACTACGAGCGGCCCGCGCGTGGTTCTACGAGGCCATCGACGATGTGTGGCAGGTGCTGCTGGCCGGTGGCACGCCCACCGATCACCAGGTGAGCATGCTGCGCCTGTCCACCACCCACGCCTCCCGCGTCGGGGCCGACGTGGCCCGCCGCGCCCAGATGCTCTCCGGCGGCACCGGCGTGTATGAGTCGAGCCCCCTGGCCGCCCAGGTCCGCGACGCCCAGATGATCACCCAGCACGCCTTCATGGGCGATATCACCTACCAGAACGCCGGCGCCATGCTCTTCGGGCACAAGCCGCTGCCGGGCTACCTGTAACACCCAACGATCCACGGGAGATAGAGATGAGTGACAAGAAACCGCTGCGCGTGCTGTTCTGCATGGGCGTCAATCAGAACTTCATGGATGGCACCGCCGACGAGATGAAGGACGTGTGGGGCGCCTTCGTGGCCATGATGCAGGGCATTGCGCGCCTGCCCGGCGTGCGCGTGCTGGGCAACATGGACGACGACCAGATCATGGTCGGCCCCTCCGTCGCCTTTCCCTGGACCACCTACGTGCTGGCCGACGTGCCCGACCTGGAGACGGTCACCGCCGCCTGCAACCTGTTCCGCGCCACCCCGGTGGGCGACGGCACCTACAAGCTGTGGAAGTACATCCGCGTCGAGGCCCGAATCGGCCGCGAGCTGGTGATTCCCGAGTAAGGCCGCCGGGGAGCCGACCATGACCGACCTTGCCCACCTCCGTCAGCTCGAGGCACGCCTCGACCGCCTGGAAAGCGAAGGCGCCATCCGCGCCTGCATCAACCGCTACATGTTCCTGTGCGACTACCTCGATGCCCGCACGCCCCTGGATGAACTGGCCGGGCTGTTCACCGTGGATGCGGTGTGGGAAGGCATTGGCGAGAAGTACAAGGGCACCTTCGGGCGCATCGAAGGGCGCGAGGCCATCGCCGCGATGATGGCCAAGTACATGGTCGAGCCGGCGCACTTTGCTCTCAACGTGCATTTCCTGACCAGCGAGACGATCCGCGTGCATGCCCCGGATGCGGCCACTGGCGCGTGGGTCATGCTGCAGACATCGACTTTCGCCAGCGGCGCCTCCCACCTCAACGCGGCGCGTCTGAGTATCGACTTCGCCCGCCAGGACGGCGTCTGGCGGATGGCCCATTTCCGTACCGAGAACCTGTTCAGCCGTCCGGTGACGGCCTGGAACGCCAGCGCGGCCCTGCCGGTGCCGCGCTAGCCCCCCGTCCCTCTCATCAGATCGAGAAACAAGGAAGACAACACCATGACAAGCCAAACCACCAGCAAGGGCCACACCCTGGCCGACCTGGTCCAGCACGACCGGGTGCATACCTCCCTCTACACCGACCCGGCCATCTTCGAAGACGAGATGGACAAGGTCTTCGCCAACACCTGGGTGTGGGTTGCCCACGCCAGCGAGATCCCCGAGGCCGGTAGCTACAAGACCGGCTACATCGGCCGCCAGCCGGTGGTCACCGTGCGCGACCGCAAGCAGCAGGTGCATGTGCTGCTCAACCGCTGCCGCCACCGTGCCGCCACCGTCTGCGAAGGCCACAAGGGCAAGACCAACAGCTTCGTGTGCCCCTACCACGGCTGGAGCTACTCCCTGGACGGCGCCCTGCGCGGCGTGCCCAGCCCGGAGAGCTACGGCGACCTGCTGGACAAGGCCGACTACCCGCTGGTCAAGCTGCGCGTCGAGGAGTACGCCGGCATGATCTTCGCCACCTTCAAGGACGACATCGAGCCCCTGGTCGACTTCCTCGGCCCGGCCAAGAAGTGGATGGACCTGTTCATGAAGCAGGGCGGCGGTTTCCCGATCAAGGTGGGCGGCGAGCACCGCTTCCGCTTCCCGGGCAACTGGAAGATCCAGCTCGAGAACACCACCGACGCCTACCACTTCCCGCTGGTGCACAAGTCCTTCCTGTCCTCGGTGGACAAGCAGACCGAAGAGATGCTCGACTTCGTCGAAGGTCCGGGCTTCGTGGAAGACCTGGGCAACGGCCACAGCGTGATGGTCATGATCCCCGACCTGGTGGATCTGGAGGCCAACCTGGACGCCCCCATCCCCGAGCGCTTCGCCGCGCTGGCCGAGGAGCTGCGTGCCGACTACCCCGAAGACCAGGTGCGCCGCATCGTGCGTGCGGTGGGCGGGTCCGGCTTCAACCTCAACATCTTCCCCAACATCGCCTGCTCCATGGCCTTCTTCCGGGTGCTGCGTCCGGTGTCGGTGACCGAGACCGAGATCCACCACGCGGTGATCACCATGGACGGCGGCCCCGAGGCCGGCAACCGCGCCCGCCTGCGCATGCACGAACACTTCCAGGGCCCCATGGGCTTCGGCACTCCCGATGACTCGGAAGCCTGGGAGCGCGTGCAGAAGGGCTCAAACGCCGGCACCGACCAGTGGATCCTGCTCAACCGCGGCCTGGCCAAGGAACAGGAGACGGCCGACGGCCGCCGCAGCGACGTGAGTGCGGAAACCGGCATGCGTGCCGCCTACCGCCAATGGAAAAAACTGATGACCGCCTGAGGCGGAGGACGAAGCCATGAACATTGAACTGCTCAACCAAGCCAGCGCCTTCATCTGCCAGGAGGCCGACATGCTCGACCACGGCGAATACGCCGAATGGCTCGCCCTGTGGGAAGAGAAGGGCCTCTACATCGTGCCCATCAACCCGGACGAAACCGACTTCGCCAACACCCTCAACTACGCCTGCGACGACGCCAAGATGCGTAACCTGCGCGTGGCCCGCCTGGGCAGCGGCGAGTCCATCTCCACCTCCCCGGCGCCGCGCACCATCCGCAGCGTGTCGCGCTTCCGCATCCTCGCCGATGACGGCAAGACCGTCACCGTGCGCTGTGCCCAGAACCTGCGGGAGTTCCGCAAGGAGATCCAGAAGCACTACACCGCCAACCTGACCTACACCCTGGTCCGCACGGGTGACGCCGAGGGTGACAGCTTCCGCATCCAGCAGAAGGTGGTGCGTCTGCTCAACTCCTCCGATGCGCTGCAGTGCATCGGCTACATCCCCTAAGGAGCGCAGCATGAACCAAGTCGCCCTCGTCACCGGTGCCGCCCAGGGCCTCGGCAACATCATCGCCCGGCGCCTGCATGCGGCCGGCTACAAGCTGGTCCTCACCGACCGGACCGAGGACATGGCACGCACCGCCGCCGCGCAGCTGGATGCGAGCGGCGACACGGTTCTGCCGCTGGCCCTGGACGTGATGCAGAAGGCCGCCTTCGAGGCCGCTCTGGCCGCCGTGCGCGAGCGCTGGGGCGGGCTGCATGTGGCGGTCAACAACGCCGCCATCACGCCCACCACGCCGGTGATGCAGATCACCCCGGAAGAATTCGACACGGTGCTGGCGATCAACCTGCGCGGCACCTTCCTGGGCTGCCAGGTGTTCGGTGCGGCGATGGGCGCGGCCGGCTATGGCCGCCTCATCAACGTGGCCTCCCTGGCTGGGCAGAACGGTGGCACCGCGTCCGGTGCTCACTACGCCGCGTCGAAGGGCGCCATCCTGACCCTCACCAAGATCTTCGCCCGCGAGCTCGCGGCCTCCGGTGTCACCGTCAACGCCATCGCCCCGGGCCCCATGGAGCTGCCCTCGGTGCGTGCCGCCGTGCCCCCCGAGCGTCTCGAGAAGCTCATCGAGATGATCCCGGTGAAGCGCCTCGGCAACCCCGAGTTCGTCGCCAGTCTGGTCGTGCAACTGGCCTCCGCCGAAGCCGACTTCGCCACTGGTGCAGCCTGGGATGTGAACGGCGGCATCTTCATGCGCTGACTGGCGAAGCGAAACCAACAGAAGGGAAAACACAAAAATGTCTGAAGAAACGCTCCGGGTTGTCGTACGCCGCAGCGAGTCCCAGGGCCAGGGCGTTCTCGTCCTCGACCTGGCGCCCGCAGACGGTGGCGAGCTGCCCCCCTTCGAGGCGGGGGCCCACGTGGACCTGCATCTGGGCGAGGGGCTGGTGCGCCAGTATTCCCTGTGCGGCAATCCCGCCGACCGCCAGGTCTACCGCCTGGGCATCCTCAAGGACCCGAATTCCCGCGGCGGTTCCATCGCTGCCCACGAGCGCCTCAGCGAAGGCACCGTGGTGGAGATCGGGGTGCCGCGCAACCTCTTCCCGCTGGAGGCCGGCGCACGCCGCAGCATCCTGGTGGGCGGTGGGATTGGCGTCACGCCCATGATCGCCATGGCGCATACCCTGTCGGCCCAGGACAAGCCCTTCGAGCTGCATTACAGCGGGCGCACCCGTTCGTCCTGTGCCTTTCTCGATGAGCTCGCGGCGGCGCCTTTCAGCGCCCAGGTGCACACCCACTTCGACGACGGTGCGGTGGAGCAGCGCCTCAACCTGGTCGAAGTGCTGACCGGCGCCGATGCGGGCACCCACCTCTACGTCTGCGGCCCCTCCGGCTTCATGGACTGGGTCATCGCCGAAGCGGGCCGCCTGGGGCTGTCCGCCGGGCAGATCCACAAGGAGTACTTCCAGGTCGAGGCGCCTAGCGCGGGCGGCAAGGCCTTCGACGTGGCCCTGAAGAAATCCGGCAAGACGGTGCATGTGGCCGAAGGCCAGACCATCGTCGATGCCCTGGCCGGTGTCGGCATCAAGATCAAGGTGTCCTGCGAGCAAGGCGTCTGCGGCACCTGCCTGTGCAACGTGCTGGAGGGCACCCCCGACCACCGGGACGTCTTCCTGACCGACGGGGAGAAGGCCGACAACGACCAGATCCTCCTGTGCTGTTCCCGCGCCCTCAGCGACACCCTGGTGCTGGACCTCTAGCCGGATCATCCCCAAGGAGAGACATGATGATCGATACCCATGAATTCCGTAACGGCATGGCCATGCTCACCGGCGCCGTCAATGTGATCACCACCGCCGGCGCCGACGGGCTGGCCGGCTTCACCGCCACGGCGGTGTGCAGCGTCACCGACCAGCCGCCCACGCTGCTGGTGTGCATGAACCGTTCGTCCTACGCCCACCGCTTCTTCACCGCCAACGGCGTGCTCTGCGTCAATCTGCTCGGCGGCGACCAGCAGGATCTGTCGGGCCTGTTTGCCGACCGCAACGTGAGCATGGAGGAACGCTTCCAGCGCGCCCGCTGGCAGGCCCTGGCAACCGGCAGCCCGGCCCTGGACGACGCCCTGGCGAGTTTCGACTGTCGCATTGCGCAGATCCACGACGTCGGTTCCCACAGCATCTTCTATTGCGAGGTGGAGCAGATGCGTCAGGGCGATCAACGCCCCGGCCTGGTGTATTTCAATCGCAATTACCACCGGGTCGGTGACGAGAGCCGTGCGGCCGGGTGAATGCCGGGTCCAAGTTTATTGCTTTTGAATTCGCCGATTCATTACCCAATTGGGCTGAAGCCATGCCAAACCTGAATGTCTATCTGCTTGAAGGCCATTCCGACGCACAGAAGGAATTGCTGCTGGCGCGCATGACCGATGCCGTCGTGGACAGTATTGCCGCACCGAAGGCTTCGGTCCGGATCTTTCTGATCCAGTTGCCCCGGACTCATGTCAGCGTGGGCGGGGTCTGCCTGGCGGCCGCCGCGCGGGCCGGTGAGCCGGTTCCTGCAGGCGGTCCGACCGTCCATGTGTTCCTGATTGCGGGGCGTAGCGAAGCGGCGAAGGAAGTCCTGATCGGGCGTCTCACCGGCGTGATCGGCGAAGTGCTGGACATCCCGCCGGCGCCGGTACGCATCATGATCTTTGATGTGGCCAATACCGATTTCGGCATGGAGGGAAAGACCGCCCGGGCCATGGGTCGCTGAGGGCGTGATTGGGCCGCTATTGGGCACGTAATTGGTGCGAAATGGGCGGTCACTGCACTGCAATATGGCAATTTTGAAAAAGGGGTTTTTTCCCGGATTCACCCAGGGCCCTGAAATGGCCCCGGGCGCCTGAATCCCGCCAAACAGGCGGAAATGGCATGAAGAATGCTCTTGAATAGTGTCCGTGATGCGCTGCAGCGAATGGACCCATTCGGAAGTCGTCCTTCAAAACCAGGCAGTGCAAGCGGCTTTATTTTTGGATATAAACGTGAAAAATCACGTGAATAGATTTGTGAATCGTGTTTTTCCGGACGGAAGCTCACGAAATCTCGATGCAGGCAGTGCCATTCTTTGACTGGAGATTGAACATCATGAAATTCAAGCGTCTCGTAGCGTCGGTAGTGATGGGTGCCCTGTTTTCCGGGGCCGCTTTTGCGCAGGTCAAGGTGGGCGTGATTTCGTCCTCCACGGGGCCCATCGCCATGGTTGGCATTCCCCAGAAGAACTCCGTCCCCCTGATGCCGACCAAGGTCGGCAACCTCACGGTGCAATACATCCCCCTGGATGATGGCAGCGACCCCACCGCCTCGGTGGTGGCGATCAAGAAGCTGATCAGCGAGGAGAACGTGGACGCCATCATCGGCCCCTCCGGTTCTCCCAATGCCATGGGCGTGATCCAGTTTGCCGCCGAAGCCGGCGTGCCCCTGTTGGCCCCGGTCGGCACCGCCGCCGTGGTGCTGCCGATGGACGACAAGAAGAAGTGGGTCTTCAAGACCACCCAGAACGACCAGCTGATCGCCGACGCCCTGGTGGGCCACATGGCCAAGCACGGCATCAAGACGGTGGGCTTCATCGGCTCGTCCGACCCCTATGGTGAAAACTGGGCCAAGGTGTTCACCGAGAGCGCCGGCCGCAAGGGCATCAAGGTGGTGGCCAGCGAGCGCTTCCAGCGCAGCGACAGCTCCGTCACCGCCCAGGGTCTCAAGCTGCTGATGGCCAAGCCCGACGCGGTCTTGATCGCCGCCCCCGGCACGCCTGCCGTGCTGCCCCAGATCACCCTGCATGACCAGGGCTACAAGGGCAAGTTCTACCAGACCCACGGTGCAGCCCTGCCCGAGTTCCTCAAGCTCGGCGGCAAGAAGGTGGAAGGCACCGTGCTCGCTGCCAGCCTGATGCTGGTGCTCGATCAGGTGTCCGATGCCCACCCCTCGCGCAAGATCGCCATCGACTACGTGAATGCCTACGAGAAGCTCCACGGCGTCAAGCCGGCGACCTTCGGCGGCAACGTCTTCGATGCCGGCCTGCTGCTCAAGACCGCCATTCCCATTGCTGCGGCCAAGGGCAAGCCCGGTACGCCGGCCTTCCGTTCGGCCCTGCGCGACGCCCTCGAGCAGACCAAGGACATGCCCGCCACCCAGGGTGTGTACAACATGTCGCCGGCTGACCACAGCGGCTTTGACGAGCGTGGCCGCGAGCTGATCACCGTCAGCGGCGGCAAGTGGACCCTGATCCCCTGATGCCCACGGGCGGAGGCCGGGGCAACCTGGCTTCCGCGGGCTGGCGCTCCGTCCGGCGCGCCCTGCTTTTCCGCCCCCGGGCGGTGTCTTGTACGAGGGTTTTCCCATGGAATTTCAGATTGCGTTGATGCTCGTGCAGGACGGCATCACCAACGGTGCGATCTACGCATTGCTGGCCTTGGCCCTGGTGCTGGTGTTTGCGGTCACCCGGGTGATCTTCATTCCCCAGGGCGAGTTCGTGGCCTACGGGGCCCTGACCCTGGCCATGCTGCAGGCCGGCGTGGTGCCGACCACCGTGTGGCTGCTGGTGGGCCTCGGGGTGGCGGTGACGGTGGTGGATGGCGTGCCGGCTCTCCGTTCGGGCCGCCCCGGGCGCCTGCTCGGCGTGGCCGGCTGGAACCTGGCCTACCCCCTGGGGGTAGCCGCGCTGGTATCGGTGCTGCCTCTCCAAAGCCTGCCGCAGCTGGCCCAGGTGGCCCTGGCCCTGGCCGTCGTGGTGCCGATGGGGCCGCAGATGTACCGGCTGGTGTATCAACCCATCGCCTCGGCGCCCATCCTGATCCTGCTGATAGTGTCGGTGGCGGCGCACCTGACCATGGTGGGCCTGGGTCTGCTGTTCTTCGGTGCCGAAGGCCAGCGCACGCCGGCCTTCTCCGACGCTTCCCTGGAGCTTGGCCCGCTCACCGTGCCCGGCCAGACCCTGGTCATCGTCGCCGTGTCGCTGGCGCTGATCGTCGCCCTGTTCCAGTTCTTCGAGCGCACCCTGTACGGCAAGGCCTTGCGGGCCACCGCCATGAATCGGGTGGGCGCGCGCCTGATGGGGATTTCACCCGCCCTGGCCGGCAAGCTCACCTTCTTCCTGGCGGCCTTCATCGGCGCCCTGTCGGGGGTGCTGATCGCGCCCATCACCACCGTCTATTACGACACCGGCTTCCTGATCGCCCTGAAAGGCTTCGTGGCCGCCATCATCGGCGGACTGGCCAGCTATCCGCTGGCGGCCGTCGGCGCCCTGCTGGTGGGCCAACTCGAGTCCTTCTCCTCCTTTTGGGCCAGCGCCTACAAGGAAGTCATTGTCTTCACCCTGATCATCCCCGTGCTGCTGTGGCGCTCCCTGACCAGCCGCCATGTGGAGGAAGAAGAATGAACGCCAAGCTCTCGCCGCGCCTGGTGCTGGGGGGCTTCCTGGCCCTGCTCGCACTGGCGCCCGTCGTCCTGTCACCCTTTTCGGTGACCCTGCTGAACTACATCGGCCTGTATGCGCTGGTGGCCCTCGGGCTGGTGCTGCTCACCGGGGTGGGTGGCCTCACCAGCTTCGGCCAAGCGGCCTTCGTGGGCCTTGGCGCCTACACCACCGCGGCCCTCACCACCCTGCCTTCCCTGCCGGGCTGGATTGCCTGGGTGGGCTCCTCCCCCTGGCTGACCCTGCTGGCCGGCCTGCTGCTGACCACCGTGGTGGCGGTGCTGCTGGGCTCCCTGACCCTGCGCCTGTCGGGCCACTTCCTGCCCCTCGGCACGATGGCCTGGGGCATGAGCCTGTACTTCCTGTTCGGCACCTCTGAGAGCCTGGGCGGGCATTCCGGCCTCAATGGCATTCCGCCGATCAGTCTCTTCGGCCTGAGCCTGGATACCGGCGAGCGCATCTTCTACCTGATCTGGGCCTTCGTACTGGTGGCCGTCCTCACCACCCAGAACCTGCTGGACTCCCGCGAGGGGCGGGCCATCCGTGCCCTCAAGGGCGGCATCGTGATGGCCGAGGCGATGGGCGTGGATACCTCCCGCTCGCGCATGGTGATCTTCCTGATCGCCGCCCTGCACGCCTGTGCCTCGGGCTGGCTGTATGCCCACATGCAGCGCTTCGTCAATCCGACGCCCTTCGGCCTGCACATCGGCATCGAGTATCTGTTCATGGCCGTGGTCGGCGGTGCGGGGCATGTCTGGGGCGCCCTGGTGGGTGCCGGGGTGATCACCCTGCTCAAGCAGTGGTTGCAGGACATCCTGCCCAAGTTGCTGGGGCAGGCCGGCAACTTCGAGGTGATCGTCTTCGGTCTGATGATGATCGTCGTGTTGCAGCGTGCCCGTGGCGGCCTGTGGCCCTTGCTGTGCCGCATCGTGCCGGTGCGGGTGGACACCAAGACCATCGACGCAGCGGCCGACGCACTGCCGCGCCGCACGCCGCCGAAGGCGGGCGAGGTGATCCTCGAAGCGCGCAACGTGACCCGCAAGTTCGGTGGCCTGGTGGCCAACAACAACATGAGCCTTTCCGTCAGGGCTGGTGAGATCCTGGCCCTGATCGGCCCCAACGGCGCCGGCAAGAGCACCATGTTCAACCAGCTTTCCGGGGTGGATACGCCCACCTCGGGCGAGGTGTTGTTCCTGGGGCAGCCGGTGGCCGGCAAGGATTCGCGCCAGATCGCGCGCATGGGCATGAGCCGTACCTTCCAGCACGTCAAGCTGCTGCCCGCCATGAGCGTGCTCGAGAACGTGGCCATCGGCACCCACCTGCGCGGTGAAAAGGGCGTGCTGTCGGCGGCCTGGCGCCTGGACCGCACCGAGGAGGCACGCCTGCTCAAGGAGGCCGCCCGGCAGATCGAGCGGGTCGGGCTGGGTGAGTTCATGCACGCCGAGGCGGGCAGTCTGGCCCTGGGCCAGCAGCGCATCCTGGAGATCGCCCGGGCCCTGTGTGCCGACCCTTGTCTGCTCCTCCTCGACGAGCCGGCCGCCGGCCTGCGTCACAAGGAGAAGCAGGCCCTCGCCGACCTGCTGCGCAAACTGCGCGCCGAAGGTCTGGCCACGCTGATCGTCGAACACGACATGGACTTCGTGATGAACCTGGTGGATAGGGTGGTGGTGATGGAGTTCGGCCAAAAGATCGCCGAAGGCCTGCCCGACGAGGTGCAGCAAAATCCGGCAGTGCTCGAAGCCTATCTGGGAGGGGTGGAGTGATGGCAAATCCGAACAACACCGTGCTGGAGATCCGCGACCTCAGCGTCTCCTATGGCAAGGTCGAGGCCCTCAGCAATGCCAGCCTGACCGTGGGCGAGGGCCAGATCGTCACCGTGATCGGCCCCAATGGTGCCGGCAAGACCACCATGCTGTCGGCCATCATGGGGGTGCTCGAGTCGAAGGGGCAGGTGGCCTTCGACGGCAGCATCGAGGTGGTGCCCGAAGTGGAGCGCATGGTGGCCCGGGGCATGAACCTGGTGCCCGAGAAGCGCGAGCTGTTCAGCGAGATGAGCGTGGAGGACAACCTGCTGCTCGGCGCCTTCCAGCGCTACCGCAGCGGCCTGCGCGACCATGCCAATACCATGGAGGAGATCTACACCCTGTTCCCGCGCCTCAAGGAGCGGCGCAGCCAGCTGGCCGGCACCCTGTCGGGGGGCGAACGGCAGATGCTGGCGGTGGGCCGCGCGCTGATGGCCAAGCCCAAGCTGCTGATGCTGGACGAGCCCAGCCTGGGCCTGGCGCCGCTGATCGTGCGCGAGATCTTCCGCATCATCGCCGAGCTGCGCCGCCGCGGCGTGTCGATTCTGCTGGTGGAGCAGAACGCCCGCGCCGCCCTGCAGGTGGCCGACTATGCCTATGTGCTTGAGACCGGCCAGATCGCCATGCACGGCCCGGCCCATCAGCTCGCCGACGACCCCCGTGTGATCGACGCCTATCTGGGTCTCGGCAGCAAACACCAGGCGATGCTCGCCACCTGAGCGCAATCAAGGAGACACACGAATGGAAGCCCTGCGCATCATGATCGACGAACATCAGTCCCTGGCGGCCATCCTGCACGCCATCCGGCTGATGCTCCGGGACATCGGCTCCGGCACCCTGCAGCCCGACATGGGCCTGCTGCGGGCCATGGTTCATTACCTGGACGCCTACCCCGAGAAACGTCACCACCCCAAGGAAGACCAGTTCATCTTCGCCCTGCTCAAGCAGCGCACCGCCGAGGGGGCCGAGGCCATCGCCCGCCTGGAGGAGGAGCACGCCCGGGGCAACGACCGCATCAAGGCCCTCGAGGCGGCCGTGCAGCGCTATGCCGACGGCGCGCCCGGCGCCTTCGAGGATTTTGTGGCCGCCTTCGAGGCCTTCGCCGCGTTCTATCGGGAGCACATGATGCGCGAGGAGCGGGAGATCCTGCCCCTGGTGCACAAGTACTTCACTGCCGAGGACTGGGCCATCGCCAACGCCGGTTTTGCCGGCACGGTCGACCCCATGAGCGGCACCCGTCCGCCCGATGGCCCGGAGGACTTTACGCGCATCTTCTCGCGCCTGGTGGCCGCCGCCCCCGAGCCCATCGGCCTGGGGGCCGGCCCCTACAAGGCGGACTGAGAGGGTGTGAATAAATCTACTGCGCGGCCCGATTTCGCCCCTGCGATGCTCACCGTACTCTTGTACGGCTGCGCTTCTCCGGGCGAACTCGAACCGCTCGCTACGATTTCTTCACACCCTCTGAGGGCAGGGCAGGGCAGGGCAGGGCAGGGCAGGCGCGGGCGTCTTCCGGCGCTGCCGGACAGGCGCCCGAGCGGGTATCATGCCCGATGCCGGTGGCCGGCCTGGCCGACTCCGGGTTTCAAGGGCTTCAAACCGTTATTCCGATATGCCACGCGCAAAAAAGAACAGCCGCTTCCTGCCGACCAGCGAGAACTTCCGTTACGAGGAGTTTCCCTTCTACTGGCTGGCCCGGGTCAATGCCATCTACACCCAGCAGATGGAGCAGATCCTGAAGAAACTGGGCACCGACGTTCCGACCCGGCGCGTGCTCCACCTGCTGAAGAATCACGGCACCCTCAGCGTTTCCGAGATCTCCACCCACGCCATCATCAAGCTGTCCACCATCACCCGCATCGTGCAGCGCATGCGTGACGAGGGCCTGGTGCACACCGCCACCAACCCGGACGATGCACGCATCACCGACGTCGCCATGACGCCCAAGGGCGAGACGCTGTTGGCCGAGATCCAGCAGGCCACCAGCAAGATCTTCGTGCGTGGCTACGGCGACCTCAGCGAAGCCCGCTTGATGCGCATCAGCCAGGACCTCGAAGAGATCTTCAACAACCTGGCGGACCACTGAGCCGTCACACGCCTCAGGCCCCGAAATAGCGTTCCGGCCGGTGATTGATGGCGATCACCAGATTGAGGGCGCCGGCTGCCAGCACCGACAGGCCCACCTGGCCGGGCGACACCACAAACAGGCCCAGGGCCAGGATCAGGCAGTCGCCGGCCATCTGCACCGTGCCGGCGCGCCAGCCGCGGGTCTTCTGCAGATAGATCGCGAGCACCCCCAGCCCGCCCAGACTGGCGCCGTGGCGGATCAGGATGAGGATGCCGATGCCCGCCAGCAGCCCGGCCATGACCGCCGCAAACACCGGGTCGATGCGCTCGAAGGCAATCAGGCCGGGCAGCACCTCGGTGTAGACCGACAGCACGCCCACGGCGCAGAAGGTCTTCAGCGTGAAGCTGCGCCCCATGGCCCGGTAGGCGAATACGTAAAAGGGCAGATTGACGGCAAACAGCACCGTGCCCAGCCGCCACCCGCTCAGGTAGTGGAGCAGGAAGGCCAGCCCGGCCGAACCTCCCAGCAGCAGGCGGCTTTCCCGGAAGATCAGGATCGCCAGGGCCACGAACAGACAGCCGGTGAGCACCCCCTGTACGTCTTCAAGGGGACTATGGCGCATGGCCTGCAGGGCGCTGGGGCGGGGCTCGGCGGGGGAGGAGGGCATGGCGGGCTTGTAAGAGGGCGGTACGCCGCCGATCATACCCGTCCGCCCACAAACTTTTTTTGAAGGGCCATGTAATAAGGGCGCGTGTCGGCCGACCAATGGCCAGCACCAGGTATTTGCGTGGCCCGTCGGCCACCTGCCGGCGCCCCCGATTCCAACAGGAGAGATCATCATGAAAAAGACCACTTCCGGCCTGAGCGCCGCCGCCCTTGCCGCATCCCTGGCCCTGGCCGGCGCCGCCCATGCCGGCGAGAACCCCTTCGCCGCCAAGTCCCTGGAGGGCGGCTATCAACTGGCCCAGGCCGACACCAAGGCCAAGGACGGCAAGTGCGCTGCAGACAAGAAGATGGACGGCAAGTGTGCCGGCGACAAGAAGGCGGAGGGCAAGTGTGCTGCCGGCAAGAAGGCCGATGGCAAATGCGCCGCCGACAAGAAGAAGGACGCCAGCTGCGGCGGCGACAAGAAGATGGACGGCAAGTGCGCCGCCGAGAAGAAGTAAGACGCATGGCGGCACGGGGCCGGGCTGCCTTGCCCCGTGCCGGGAGACCCTGACATGCACGCACGCCTGCCCATCGGCGCCGGGCTGGGCTTTCGCCGGGAGCTGCTCCCCGAGCTGGAAGCCGGTGTTCCCGAGGCCGTGCAGTTCTTCGAGCTGGCCCCCGAGAACTGGGCCGGCATGGGCGGGCGCTCGGCCCGCCAGCTACACGCTTTCACCGAACGCTATCCCTTCGTGTGCCACGGCCTGTCCCTGTCGGTGGGCGGCCAGCGCCCCCTCGATACCGATCTGCTCCTGCGCACCCGCGACTTCATGGCTACGCACGGCATTGGCCTGTACACCGAACATCTGTCGTGGAGCAGTGATGACGGCCAGCTCTACGACCTGCTGCCCCTGCCCTGCACCGGCGAGGCCGTGCGCTGGGCCGCGGCCCGCATCCGCCAGGCCCAGGACCTGCTCGGCTGCCGTATCGGCATCGAGAACGCCTCCCGCTACGTCACCCCGCCCGGCGCCGAGATGGACGAGGCCAGCTTCATCCGCGCCGTCGTCGAAGAGGCCGACTGCCTGCTGCACCTGGACGTGAACAACATCCTGGTCAATGCCCGCAACTTCGGCTTCGACCCCTTTGATTTCCTCCACGCCCTGCCTCTGACGCGCACCTGCTACATCCACGTGGCCGGCCACCATGTGGAGGACGACGGCCTGCTCATCGACACCCATGGCGCGCCGGTCATCGACCCGGTGTGGGATCTGCTGGCCGAGGCCTATCGCCACACAGGCCCGGTGCCCACCTGTCTGGAGCGGGACTTCGGCTTTCCGCCCCTGGCTGAATTGGCCGAGGAGGTGGCTCGCATCGCCCGCCTGCAGGCTGCAGGAGCCGCCCGATGAGCCGCCTGCGCGAGTTCCAGCTGGCCTTTGGCCGGCGCCTCCGGGCCGGAGCAAGGGCTCCCGTGCCGGCCGGCGTGCCGCGCCAGCGCATGGCGGTGTATGAGGAACTGCTCTTCAACAACCTGCGCAGCTTCCTCGACCGCTGCTTTCCGGTGGGGCGGGCCTGCCTCGGTGAGCTGCGGTGGACACGCCTGTGCCGCGCCTTCTACCGGGACTGGCCGTGCGCCACCGCCTGGTTCCGCGAGATCCCGCGGGAGTTCGTCGACTACCTGGAGGCGGGCTCCCGCCAGCGCCTGCCACGCTGGTTCGCCGAGCTGGCCCGCTACGAATGGGCCGAGCTGGCCGTAGACGTGATGGACGTGGCACCACCCGCTGGCCTGAGTGACGGGGATCCCGTCGAGGGCTGCCCTGTTGTCAATCCGGCCCTGCTGTCCCTGGCCTTCCAGTGGCCGGTGCACTGCATCGGGCCGGATGCCCGTCCCCGCCGCCCGGCGCCGGTGCAGCTGCTGGTGTTCCGCGACGCCGCCGACGAGGTGTGTTTCGTCGAGACCAACCCGGCCACCGCCCGCCTGCTGGTGCTGCTGGAGGCCGGCGGCGTGTCCGGCCGCGAGGCTCTGGCACAACTCGCAGCCGAACTCGGCCGGGCGCCGGACGCGGCCTTCATGGACTTCGGCCGCCACAGCCTGGCCGACCTGCGCCGTCTCGGCGTGCTGCTGGGGACGGCAGCGTGAGCTTCCCTGCTATGCTGGATGGCGTGGCCCGGCGCCCGGCGCCGCCCCTCACCACCCGGACGCTTCCGCCTGCCATGACCCCCACCCCCCACGCCGAGCTCATCTCCGGCTTCCGCCCCCAGCTGCTCAAGTTTGCCCGCCTGCAACTGCACGACGACGCAGCCGCGGAGGACGCGGTGCAGGAGGCCATCGAGGCTGCCCTCAAGGGCATCGAGCGCTTCGCCGGCCGTTCCGCCCTGAAAACCTGGCTGTTCACCATCGTGCGCCACAAGGTCATCGACTTCCTGCGGGAGCGCGGGCGCACGGTGCAGGTCTCCAGCCTTGAGCGCGACGAGGCCGACATGGACGAAGCCTTTGACGCCCTGTTCCGGGAGAACGAGCACTGGAGCCCCCTTAGCCGCCCGCGGCCGTGGGGCAACCCCGAGGAGGCCCTGGAGCAACAGCAGTTCTGGCAGGTCTTCGAGATCTGCCTGGAGGTGCTGCCGGCGCGAACCGCCCGGGTGTTCATGATGCGGGAGTTCCTGGGCCTCGAAACCGACGAAATCTGCACCACCCTGGCCCTCAGCGTCAGTAACTGCAACGTGATCCTGCACCGGGCCCGGGCCGGCCTGCGGCAGTGCCTCTCCGAAGGCTGGTTTGGTGGAAAGGCCGCTCCATGCTGACCTGCAAGCACACCACCCGGCTTCTTTCCGAAGCCCTGGATCGCCCCCTCAGCGGGCGGGAGCGCCTTGCCCTGCGCCTGCACCTGGTGTTCTGCCGGGGCTGCCGGGCCTTCCGGCAACAGATCGATTTCCTGCGCCGCGCCAGCCGTGCTTTCACTGGTCACGACGACAGGGCGCCCTGACCCTTCAGCTGACCCTTCAGTTTTCCCGCGAATGACCGTCACAGGAGACGCGTAGTCTGTTGCGCTGCGATAACGGCGCTGTCCGTCGCCATCCTTTCCTGGCAAAGAAATGAGGCGTGTACGTGCCTGTGAGGCGAATGTGCTTTGCTGCATCGCAGCAGCGGGACTATCCTGTCGGTTACGGCACCACCCCATGAAGCGAGAATCAGCGTGAGTGAAATCGATCTGAAACGGTTCTTCCTCGAACAGGTACGCCTCTTCGAGCACTTCCCGGCCGACAAAGTCGAGGAAATCGTCAGCCAGGGCCAACTGGCCAGCTACGAGGGCAACGAAGCCATCCTCGAGACCGGCGACGACAGCAAATACATCGGCGTGCTGATCACCGGCCACGCCGAGATCTCCATCACCGACAACACCGGCACCCGCTCGGTGCTCAGCCAGCTCGGGCCGGGCGACGTCTTCGGCGTCATGTCCATCCTCACCGGCGAGCGCCTGTCCGCCGATGTGATCGCCGGCAACCGCTGCTACGTGCTGCTGATCCCCCAGGCGGTCTTCAACGCCCACATCCTCACCAACCCGAAGGCCATCGCCTACCTGTCGCGCCTGCTCCTCGACCGCATGCGCAACATGAGCCTGGACATCGTGGCCGGCCAGACCGCCAGCACGGCCAAGTCCGACGACCCCTACGCCCTGTCCCTGCTCACCGGCCAGCCTGGCAAGGTGGTGGCCCTCAACGTGGGCGTCAGCCAGATCCATTTCGGCATCTACGACACCAAGGACAGTGGCGCCGACGTGCATGGCATCGTCGACAACGCCGACCCGGCCGTGGTCTGCATCACCGTGATGGTGGGTACCCAGGTCAAGACGCAGATGCGCGAACCCTTCCCCATCACCGAGCTGTTCCGGGTGATGCAGGAAGCCACCCGTCTGCTCGGTGACGCCTTCACCTTCCATGCCGAAGAGGTCGTCGCCATCGGTCACCGGGTGGTCCATGGGGGCAGCAAGTTCTCCAGTGCCGTGGTCATCACCCCGCAGGTCATCACCGAGATCGAAGCCCTCTCGGTGTTCGCGCCCCTGCACAACCCGGTGAACGTGGAGGGCATCCGCATGGCCATGAGTCAGCTGCCCGGTGTGCCCCACGTGGCGGTCTTCGACACCGCCTTCCACCAGACCCTGCCGCCCTACGCCTACCTCTACGGTCTGCCTTACGACCTTTACAAGCAGGAAGGCATCCGCCGCTACGGCTTCCACGGTACGTCCCACCGCTACGTCTCCCTGAAGGCCGCCGAAGTCGTCAAGCGCCCCCTCGGCGAGCTCGAGGTGGTGTCCTGTCACCTGGGCATTGGAGCCTCCCTGTGTGCCATCGACCATGGCCGCTCGGTGGACACCACCATGGGCATGACCCCCACCGACGGCCTGATCATGCCCAGCCGCTCCGGCAGCATCGACCCCGCGGTGATGATCCACCTGATGCAGCACCAGGGCATGTCGCCAGAGGCGCTCTCCAGCCTGATCAACACCGGCAGCGGCCTGAAGGGCATCTCCGGCATCTCCAGCAACATCCACGACATCGAGACCGCCGCCAGCAACGGCCACCACCGGGCCCTGCTGGCCCACAAGGCCTTCTGCTACCAGGTGCGCAAGAACATCGGCGCCTACGTGGCTGCCATGGGCGGCATCGACGTGCTGGCCTTCACCGGCGACGTGGGCGAGACCAGCGCCACCGTGCGCAGCCTGGCCTGCCAGGGTCTCGGCTACATGGGCATCAAGCTCGACGAGGAGAAGAACCGCAATCTCGGCCTGGTGGGCTCCCACGCCATCATCTCCGCCGACGATTCGCCGGTCACCATCCTGGTCATCACCAACGACGACGAACGCCTGGTGGCCTGGGAAACCCTGCGCGCCATCGAGCGTAACCAGCTGCTCCTCGAATCCCGTGCTGAAGAAGCGCCGGCCATTCCCATCGAGATCTCGGCCCACCACGTGCATCTGTGCCAGGCCGACGTGGAAAAGCTCTTCGGCCCCGGCCATCAGCTGACCCCCGAGCACGAACTGTCCCAGCCGGGCCAGTTTGCCTGTGCCGAGAAGGTGCACCTGGTCGGCCCCAAGGGGCGCATCGCCAACGTGCGCGTCCTCGGCCCGACCCGCAAGGAGACCCAGGTCGAGATCGCCATGACCGAGCAGTTCAAGGTCGGCATTCAGCCCCCCATCCGCGAGTCCGGCGACCTGGTGAACACCCCGGGCATCACCCTCGAAGGCCCGGCCGGCAGCACCACCATCGAGCGCGGCGTCATCTGCGCCCAGCGCCACATCCACATGACCCCCGAAGACGCCCTGCGCTTCCGCGTGCGCGACAAGTACATCGTCCGTGTGCGCATCGAGGGCGAGCGCGAGCTGATCTTCGGCGATGTCGTGGTGCGTGTGAACCCGGCATATCGCCTGGCCATGCACATCGATACCGATGAAGGCAATGCGGCCAACATCCGTACCGGCATGCAGGGCTTCATCGAGGAGATCCAGAGCCGGCTCTGAGGGCAGGGGGGCTGGCCCCCTTTTCGGCATACAAGGGGCGGCTTCGGTCGCCCCTTGTGCGTTCAAGCGTGGCCCGCCGGGGCGCCGCGGCCTTTGTGGGGTCGAATTGAATGGCGATGTTCGCGTTAAGTGTGGAAAGCGTTTTCGCTTCGACAGGTAAGGCTTGAGCTCTTGCTTACGGGCTTTCCGTTGCGTGGCGTTACATTGGCCGGGAATTCGCCCCGGCGGGCGACCTTCTTCTTTGCTTCGCCAAAGAAGAAGGCAAGAAAGGCGACCCGGCCACCCCGGTCATTCGCTGCGCGAATGACTGCCCTGCGCTGCTCCCAGCAGGCGGCCGGCGCGGAACTCGCCCTTCGGGCTCAGAC